>JBOFLE010000092.1:0-11545 GCA_051657705.1 Nocardioides sp.
GCCGATGGGTGTCCACCGGAGTCAGGAAGCGATCATGCTGTCCAGGCGCTCCGCGCGGAGCCGGGTGAACTTCCGCGCCTGAGCCCGGGTCCGGTCCAGGATCGCCACCTCCAGGTCGCTGCCGCCGATCTCGCGATCACCCGAGGACGAGTGCCCCAACGCGGCCACCGCGAGCTTGACGGCGCCGGCCAGATCGGCACCCTCGGCATAGTGCGTCTGCAAGTACTCCGTGACCGTCTCGGCATCGCCGCCCATGGCGGCGAAGCGGTGCTCGTCGTTGACCTGCCCGTCGTAGGTGAGCCGGTAGATCTGGTCGTCGGCCGGCACATCGCCGGTCTCGGCCACGAAGAGTTCCACCTCGTACGGCTTCTCGCCCCCGCTCGAGAAGATCGTGCCCAGCGTCTGCGCGTAGGCGTTGGCGAGACCACGGCCGGTGACATCGCGGCGGTCGTAGGAGTAGCCGCGCATATCGGCCAGCCGCACTCCCGCGATCCGCAGGTTCTCGAACTCGTTGTACCGGCCGACCGCGGCGAAGGCGATCCGGTCGTAGATCTCCGACACCTTGTGCAGCGCCTGCGAGGGGTTCTCCGAGGCGAACAGAATGCCGTCGGCGTACTGCACCGCGACCACCGACCGGCCGCGGGCGATACCCTTGCGCGCGAAGTCGGCACGGTCCTTCATCAGCTGTTCCGGCGAGACGTAGAACGGCATGCTCATGGGTGCGTGATCCTCAGGTCAGGTCGGCCGCGGGACCGTCGGGACGAGTCATCCGGCCGGCCACCACTCGATCGGCGATCTCGGCCACCTCGGCGTCGTCGATCCGGTTGCCACCGTCGGCGGTGACGACGTGAACGACGGGGAAGATCCGACGCGCGAGGTCCGGACCGCCCGTCGCTGAATCGTCGTCGGCGGCGTCGTAGAGCGCCTGAACCGCGGCCGTGATGCAGTCGGTCTGGCCGAAGTCCTCGCGATAGAGCTTCTTGAGCGAACCGCGAGCGAACAGCGAACCGGAGCCGACCGAATGGAAGGCGGTCTCCTCGTAACGGCCACCGGTCACGTCGTAGCTGAAGATCCGGCCCTGGTCGCTGTTCAGGTCATATCCGGCGAACAGCGGTACGACGGCCAGCCCTTGCATGGCCATCCCCAGATTGGAGCGGATCAGCGCGGCGAGCCGGTTGGCCTTGCCGTCGATCGACAAGGTGGTGCCCTCGATCTTCTCGTAGTGCTCGAGCTCGGTCTGGAACAGCCGGACCAGCTCCACCGCCAGGCCGGCGCTCCCGGCGATGCCGACCACCGAGTACTCGTCCGCGGAGAACACCTTGTTGATGTCCCGCTGAGCGATGATGTTGCCCATCGTCGCTCGACGGTCCCCGGCCATCACCACGCCGCCCGGAAATGCCGCGGCGACGATCGTGGTGCCATGCGGCGCGAGGCCCGTGGCGTCGGCGGGCGGGCCGTCGACCCGAAGGCGGCGGCCGGGCAGCAGGTCCGGGGCCTGGGAGGCGAGGAAGTCAGCGAACGACGAGCCGCGGGGAGTCAGATAGGCGGCGGGGAGACCTACGTCGGGCACCGGTCACTGCCCACCCTTCTGGATGAAGGACTTGACGAAGTCCTCCGCGTTGGTCTCCAGCACTTCGTCGATCTCGTCCAAGATCGCGTCGACATCGTCGTCCAGCGCTCCCTTGCGATCGGCGACGGCGGGATCGGGGGTGGGCTCGACGTCATCGATCTCGTCGACATCGTCGGAGCGACGCGGCTGCTTGTGTTCTTGCGCCATGCCCCGAGCCTATACGGCGGCGCCGACTGGAGGTGCCCCGCCGTCTGGGTTGAGCGCATCTGTGGAGGAGAGGCTTGTGTACGACGTAATGTCCTACACTGATTCTATGCCTTCCACCATCACGTTCAGGCCGGACGAGAACACTCTTCTGGCTCTCGAGGAGCTCACCTCTGACGGCACCTCGGTGTCTACTGTGGTCCGCTGTGCCTTGATCGAGGCAGCGGCTCGGCACGCGCGGTCGCGGTTGCGCGCTGAGGTAGCGGCGCTTGCCGCAAACCGCGAGGATCGCGCCGATGCGATTCAGGTGCTGAAGGATATGGAGTCCCTGCGTGCGTGGTGATGTCCTTCGACTTCGCGCTCCTCGCCACACCAGCGGTCATGAGCAACAGGGCCGGCGCCTCGCGGTAGTCATCCAGTCCGACGACTTCGATCTGCTGTCCACCTGGCTGGTGTGCCCGACCTCTACGTCGGCGGCAGCCGCGACATTTCGGCCATTGATCGAGGCAGACGGCCTCCGAACCCGGGTCCTGGTCGAGCAAACCAGCGCCGTCGATCCCGCCAGGCTCGGTGAAAGGGTTGGCCATCTCCGCTTTGGCGAGATGCGGGCAATCGAAGCTGCGCTGCGACTGATTACCAGCCTCTAGCCGGACCGCGACTCGGTCAGGATGGCGACCAGTTCTCGGGCATCCGCACAGCGGTCCAGCAGTGCGCCGACGTGTCCCTCGGTGCCGCGCAGCGGATCCATCGTGGGCACCCGTTGCAAGGGTTCACGTCCGGCCAGGTCGAAGATCACCGAGTCCCAGGACGCCGCGGCCACCTGGTCCGGATACTTCGCCAGGCATCTCCCGCGGAAGTAGGCACGGGTGTCGGTCGGCGGATCGATGACCGCCGCGGCCACCGCTTCGGGACTGACCAGCCGCTGCATCCGGCCACCGTTCAGCAGGCGGTAGTACAACCCCTTCTCGGGGCGGATGTCGGAATACTGAAGATCGATTAGCTGCAGCTTGGCATCCGACCACTCCAGGCCGTCGCGATCCCGGTACTGGGTCAGCAACTTGAGCTTCGCCACCCAGTCGAGTTCGGCGGCACACTCCCATGGATCGCGCTCGAGCCGGTTCAACACCGACTCCCAGCGATCGAGGACGTCCAGCGTCTGGTCGTCGGCGGAGGCGTTCGTGGCGACGTACTTGCGGGCCAACTCGTAGAACTCCCACTGCAGTTGCACCGCGGTCAGCCGGCGCCCGCTGGCCATGACGATCTGGTGCCGCAGGGTGGGATCGTGGGAGACCGCTCGCAAGGCGGCCACCGGAGCCTCGATGGTCCAGTCGTCGGTGATGAAACCGGCTTCGATCATGCTCAGCACCAGCGAGGTGGTGCCGACCTTGAGGAACGTCGAGACCTCGGCCAGGTTCGCGTCGCCGATGATGACGTGCAGCCGGCGGTACCGCTCCGGATCGGCATGCGGTTCGTCGCGGGTGTTGATGATCGGCCTCTTGAGCGTGGTCTCCAGGCCCACCTCGACCTCGAAGAAGTCCGCACGCTGGCTGATCTGGAACCCGTGCTCCCGGCCGTCGGTTCCGATTCCGACCCGGCCGGCGCCGCACACCACCTGCCGGGACACGAAGAACGGGATCAGGCTGCGCACCAGGTCGGGGAACGGCGTGGCCCGGGCGACGAGATAATTCTCGTGCGCGCCGTAGGAGGATCCCTTGTTGTCGGTGTTGTTCTTGTACAGCGCGATGGGCATCCCTCCGGGCAGCTCCGGTGCCCGCCGGATGGCGGCCAGCATCACCGACTCCCCCGCCTTGTCCCAGCGCACCACGTCGAGTGGATTGGTCACTTCCGGCGAGGAGTACTCCGGATGCGCGTGGTCGACGTACAGGCGGGCACCGTTGGTCAAGATCACGTTGGCCAACCCGAGGTCCTCGTCGGTCAACTGGCTCGAATCGGCGAGTTCGCGTTGTCGATCGAAGCCGCGCAGGTCGCGCAGCGGTGACTCCTCCTCGAAGTCCCATCGGGCCCGGCGGGTGCGGGCATTCTGGGAGGCGTAGGCATTGACCACCTGAGAGGAGGCCAGCATCGGGTTGGCGAACGGCTGACCCACCACGGAGATGCCGTACTCGACCTCGGTGCCCATCACCCGGCGAACGCTCATGTGTCGAGCGTACGGGGTCGGTCCCGTGAGGGGTCTACAGATACTGCCCGGTGTTCGAAACGGTGTCGATCGAACGGCCGGGCTCGGTGCCGGACTTGCCGGTGATCAGGGTCCGGATGAACACGATCCGCTCGCCCTTCTTCCCGGAGATCCGGGCCCAGTCGTCCGGGTTGGTGGTGTTCGGAAGGTCCTCGTTCTCCTTGAACTCGTCCACACAGGCCTGGAGCAGGTGCTGCACCCGCAGACCCTTCTGGTCGTGATCGATCAGGTCCTTGATCGCCATCTTCTTGGCTCGATCGACGATGTTCTGGATCATCGCGCCGGAGTTGAAGTCCTTGAAGTAGAGCACCTCTTTGTCGCCGTTGGCATAGGTGACTTCCAGGAACCGGTTCTCGTCGGTCTCGACGTACATCCGCTCGACGGTGGCCTGGATCATGCCGGCGATGCAGGCCGCCCGGTCCTCACCGAACTCGGACAGGTCCTCGGGATGCAGGGGCAGGCTCGGCACCAGGTACTTGCTGAAGATGTCGCGCGCGGACTCCGCGTCGGGACGCTCGATCTTGATCTTGACGTCCAGCCGGCCGGGCCGCAGGATCGCCGGGTCGATCATGTCCTCACGGTTCGACGCGCCGATGACCAGCACATTCTCAAGGGCCTCGACGCCGTCGATCTCACTGAGCAACTGAGGCACGATGGTGTTCTCCACATCCGAGGAGACCCCCGAGCCCCGGGTCCGGAACAGCGAGTCCATCTCGTCGAAGAACACGATCACCGGGGTGCCGTGACTCGCCTTCTCCCGGGCTCGCTGGAACACCAGCCGGATGTGCCGTTCGGTCTCCCCGACGTACTTGTTGAGCAGTTCGGGACCCTTGATGTTCAGGAAGTAGGACTTGCCTTCCTGACCGGTGCGGGCCGCCACCTTCTTGGCGAGCGAATTGGCCACGGCCTTGGCGATCAAGGTCTTGCCGCAGCCGGGGGGACCGTAGAGCAATACCCCCTTCGGCGGCTTGAGCTGGTGCTCCTCGAACAGCTCGGGGTACAGGTACGGCAGCTCGACGGCGTCGCGGATCTGCTCGATCTGATTGACCAGGCCACCGATCGCGGCGTACTCGATGTCCGGCACCTCTTCGAGAACGAGCTCCTCGACCTCGGACTTCGGGACTCGCTCGTAGACGTAGTTGGCCCGGGTGTCCAGCAGCAGCGAGTCGCCCGCGCGCAGCGAGACCTCGCGCAGCGGTTCGGCGATCCGCACGACCTTCTCCTGGTCGGTGTTGCCCACGACCAGGACCCGGTCGCCGTCGGCGAGCAGTTCCTTGAACGTGACGACCTCGCCGACTTCCTCGTAGGCGAGCGCGGACACCACGTTGAGCGCCTCGTTGACCATGACTTCCTGACCGGGGCGGAGGTCATCGAGATCCACCGTCGGGCTGGCGAGCACGCGAAGCTTGCGGCCACCGGTGAACACGTCGAGGCTGTCGTCGGGGTTGCGCGCCAGGAAGGTACCGAAGCCCGCCGGCGGCTGGGCCAGTCGGTCGACCTCTTCCTTCAACGCCGTGATCTGATCACGGGCATCGCGCAGCGTCTGCGCCAGCTTCTCGTTCTGCGTCGTGACCGCGCTCAACGAACGCTGGGTGTCGGCGAGCCGCGTCTCCAGGCCCCGGGTGACCCCGGGGGTGTCGGCGGCGGTACGCCGTAGCTCGACGAGCTCTTCGGTCAGGTTCTCGATCTGAGTTCGCAGATCGTCGGAGTCCGGCCCTGATGATCCACGTGTCCGGGGTCCAGTCATGGTGATCACCTCCCTCGAGTGATGATGAGACTACCCTCGGCCCGGAACATCCGGAACATCAGTCACAGATTGTGATCAATCTCCCGCCCCTGGTGGCCGAGTGCCGGTGTAGTCGGGGCCGTAGGCGCCGGGGGCCGGGCGCCTCCGGAGCACCGGCGCCCGCTCCCCCGGGGCGAGCCTCCGGGCGGTCACCAGGAATGCGGTGTGCCCCATCATCTTGTGGTCGGGGCGGACCGCCAACCCTTCGACATGCCAGTCGCGCACCAGCGACTCCCAGGACCGAGGTTCGGTGAATCCGCCGTGCGCCCGCAGACTCTCGACGATCCGGCTGAGCTGAGTCGTGGTCGCCACATACGCGCAGATCAGGCCGCCCGCGCGGAGCGCGTCCGCCGCGGCATCCACACACTCCCACGGCGCGAGCATGTCCAGGATCACCCGGTCCGCGGTGATCCCGAGAGCCTGCCGTGCCGGTGGCAACGCCTCCGCCAGGTCGCCGATGTGCAGACTCCAGGCCGGATGCTCGCCCTCGAAGAAACGGTCGACGTTGGCGCGGGCCACCTCCGCGAACTCCACTCGCCGCTCGAAGGACAGCAGTCGACCGCCCGGGCCGACGGCGCGGAGCAGATAGCAGGTCAGCGCGCCGGAGCCGACCCCGGCCTCGACGACGACCGCACCCGGGAAGACGTCGGCGAACGCGACGATCTGCGCCGCGTCCTTGGGGTAGATCACCGCCGCCTCACGAGGCATGGAGACCACGAACTCACCCAGCAGTGGTCGGAAGACCAGGTACTCCCCGCCCAACGACGAGGTCACCGTGAAGCCCTCCCGGCGCCCGATCAGCTCGTCGTGATCGACATGCCCCCGGTTGCAGAAGAACCGTTGACCGGCCTGCAGGCGGACGTTGTGCCGGCGGCCTTTCTGGTCGGTGAGCCGCACCCACTCTCCGTCGGCAAGCGCCCCGCGGCGTACTCCCGACCAGGACTCGGGCAGCGAATCGCTCACTGTCGGGACTCCCGGAAGGCCCGGTCGACGTCAGCGGACACCAAGACGCCGAGGACCTCGCCGCCGGATTCGGTCAGCAGGTACTCCGGCGCGGGCTGCCGGCTGATCGCCAGGATGAGCTCTTCGCCCCGCAGTTCCGCCGGCAGGGTCAGCCCGGGCACCAGGGTCTTGGTCACCGACGCCACCGGCAGCCACGGACGGCGCTCGTCCGGCGTGGCGTCGACGGCGCGGTCGTGCACGATCCCGATCGGGGTGCCGTCGGCCGACGCCGTCACCAGCGCGGTGGCGCCGGCCTCGCCGGCCCGGCGCAGCGCCTCCGCCAGCGGCAGGTCGTCGGGCACGACCAACGTCGGGCGGACGAGGTGGCGTGCGATCAACGTCGGCAGCCGGCGCCGCAACCGGGCCGAGGTCATCGCGGCGGTTGCCCCCGACCACAGGAATGCCGCGATGATCGCGGACATCAACACGTTGTAGACCGACGGTTCGTTGTCGAACACGACTGCCTGCAGCAAGGGCCAGAGCAGGACGACGATCGCGAGCAGCCGCCCGCACCAGCCCGCGACGAGCGTCGCCTGGTGGACGTTCCCGGTGGCTCTCCAGACCGCCGCCTTCAACACGCGCCCGCCGTCTAGTGGCAGACCCGGGACGAGGTTCAAGACCCCGATGATCAGGTTGGAGTAGGCCACGCCGCCGAGGACGAGCCGCAGCAGTCCGCCCTCGGTAAGGCTGGCGAGACCGAGGCCCACGACGCCGACGACCAGCGAGGCGATCGGGCCGACCACCGCGATCACGAACTCCTGGCGTGGGCGGCGGGCCTCGCCCTCGATCGCCGTCATGCCGCCGAGAAAGTGCAACGTGATCGAACTGACCGGGAAGCCGAGGCGGCGCGCCGCGTAGGCATGCGCCGCCTCGTGCAGGAAGACCGATGCGTAGAGCACCACCGCGAACGCCAGGCCCGCGACGTACTTCCAGTTGCCCAGGCCAGGCTGCACGGCTTCCGCGCGCGGCGCGATCAGCACCGCGATCAGGGCGGCGATCAGGAACCAGGACCGGGACACCAATACCTCGGCATCGCCCATCTGGCCGATCTTGATCGTCCCTGGCGCACGCTCGGTGAGCCGGGAGCCGCTCTCGGACATGCCCCGAGGCTAGCCCAGCGACGGCGGAGAAGTGCGCAACGGGGAGCGCGTCGGCCGCCCGGGCGGTACGCGCCTGTCGGTCCTGGTCGGTGGCGCGACCTAGGCTGGGGCCCGTGCCCGGTGCTTCGCCAACCCTCAAACTGTCCCGCCCGGTGGACGGTGTGTCCGTGCTCGGCGCGCTGTCGCCGAGTCGGGCCGGGGACTTCATGGCGTGCCCGCTGCTGTACCGCTTTCGCAGCATCGACCGGCTGCCCGAGCCGCCGTCCGCCGACGCCGCCCGAGGTACGTTGATCCACGCCGTCCTGGAGCGATTGTTCGACCTGCCGGCCGGTCAGCGCATGATCGAGCGTGCGCGCCGGATGCTGGCGCCCGAATGGGACCGCCTGGTGAGCGCACAACCGGAACTGGCTACCTTGTTCGAGTCACCCGGTGCCGAATCACCCGGTGCCGAATCACCCGGCTCCGACTCGTCGGGCCTGGATCTCGCTTCCTGGCTGGCCCGTTGCGAAGAGGTGCTCGATCGCTACTTCACGTTAGAGGATCCACGGCGGCTCGAGCCGGCCGGCCGCGAGCTGTATGTCGAGACGCTGCTGGACTCCAAGCTGTTGTTGCGCGGGTTCGTGGACCGCATCGACGAGGCACCCGACGGACGGATCCGGGTAGTCGACTACAAGACCGGCCGTTCGCCCGCAGCGACGTTCGAAGCCAAGGCGCTGTTCCAAATGAGGTTCTACGCCCTGATCCTGTGGCGCAGTCGTGGAGTGGTCCCGGCAATGCTTCAGCTCATCTACCTCGGCAACGGCGAGATGCTGCGATACACGCCGGACGAGGCCGATCTGCGGGCGACCGAACGCAAGGTCGAGGCGATCTTCGCCGCGATCCGACGGGCCGAGGAATCCGGAGACTGGCGGCCGAGCCCGGGACGCCTGTGCGGATGGTGTCCGCATCAAGCGCTCTGCCCGGCACATGGCGGGACGCCGCCTGAGCTGCCCGATCCGCGTTCGCCGAGTGCCGAGGCGCCGGCGAACTCGAGCGACTCGGGCGGTATTCCCGCCGCGGACATCGACTGACCGGGTGATCTAGATCCGGACGACGCCCCGGCAGACCTCGCCGGTCGCCGGGTGCACGGCACGGAAGACGAACGTGTCCTGGCCGGACCGATCGGCGAGCTTCCGCTCTACCTCGAACGAACCGCTGGGCGCGACCGTCACTCGAGTGCCGCGTGCCTCGATCACGCCGTTGTGCCGGATCCGCCACCGCCACCTCTGGCCGTTCACGTTGCTGTCGACCTCGCCCTCGACCTCGAGGCGTCCGTCGTCTGGCTTCGCCTTGACCTTCCAGTCCGACAGCGCCGAGCACGCGCCGGTGCGGATGACTTCGCCGTCTGCCGCGGCCACCGGCCCGGCGACGGCGAGGCTGGCGGCGGCGGCAAGGACTGCCGTGGCCGCGCGACCGTGACTGATGTTCATGGTGGGATCCCTCCTGGTGAAGCGCCGGGATTGGCGCCACCACGATGCTCAGCCACACCGGGTGCGGTCCGCTACTGTCCTTTGGTACTACGACGCCCGTCCGAGTGGGCGAACAACGCGGCGATCGCGTCCAGTTCGGCTCCCTCGAGTGTGGGTACGCTGCGGCGGCCGAGGCCGCCGGGAACCTCCACCAGGTGCGGTACCACCAGGACCTCGCAGCCGGCCGCGCTCGCCGACGCGGCCCCGGTCCCGGAATCCTCGATGGCCAGACAGCGAGACGGAGTGACCCCGAGCAGATCGGCGGCCATCAGGTAGGGAGCCGGATCCGGCTTGCCCCGCTCGACGATGTCTCCGGTGACCACGACATCGAAGGTGCCCGCCGGCAGCCGCGAGAGGACCTCGTCGACCAGGTCCCGATACGACATCGTCACCAGCGCGAGAGGCACGCGTTGCTTCTTGAGCCGCATCAGGAAGTCCATCGCGCCGGCGCGCCACCGGACGTGTCGCCCGAGGGAGGCCCGGACATACCGGTTCATCTCGTCGACGATGGCCGCCGCCTCGAGGTCGATGCCCATGTGCTCCCGGATGTAGTGCGCCGAGTCCATCAGGTCGAACCCGACGATCGCCATGGCATGGTCGGCACTCCAGGTGCCCCCGTATCGAGCCGCCAGCGAGAACTCGGCCTGCTGCCAGTAGCCCTCGGTGTCGACCAAGGTGCCGTCGAAGTCCCAACAGACCGCGGCCCAGCGGTCAGTCGTCCGGGTCATAGCCGAGGTTCGGTGAAAGCCAGCGCTCCGCCTCGGCGAGCGTCCAGCCCTTGCGCTCGGCATAGTCGCGGACCTGATCCGCTCCCAGGCGGCCCACGACGAAGTACTGTGATTGTGGGTGCGAGAAGTACCAGCCGCTCACCGAGGCGCCCGGCACCATCGCCATCGACTCGGTGAGGGTGATGCCGGTGGCGGCCGTCACGTCCAGCAACCCCCAGAGCGTGCGTTTCTCGCTGTGCTCCGGACAGGCCGGATATCCCGGCGCCGGCCGGATGCCTTGGTATCGCTCCGTCAGCAGGTCGCTCTGCGAGAGGGACTCGCTGTCCGCGTATCCCCAGAACTCGGTGCGGACCCGTTCGTGCAACCGTTCGGCGAATGCCTCCGCCAGCCGGTCGGCGAGAGCTTCGAGCAGGATCGCGCTGTAGTCGTCGAGTTCGCTCCGGAACTGCTCCACCCGGGCCGCCAACCCGATCCCGGCCGTGACCGCGAACGCGCCGAGGTAGTCGGTCAGGCCGCTCTCGACGGGCGCGACGAAGTCGGCCAGCGACCGATTGGGAATCCCGGCGCGGTGCTGGCCCTGCTGGCGGAGTTGCGGAACCCGGGCCGGTATCGCACCGCGGTCGCCCGACACCTCGATGTCGTCCCCTCTGGCGTTCGCCGGGAAGATGCCCAGGACGCCGCTGGCGACCAGCCAGCGCTCCTCGATCACCCGGTCCAGCATGGCCTGAGCGTCGTCGTACAGCCGTTGTGCGGTCTCCCCGGAGACCGGGTGATGCAGGATGTCGGGGAACTTGCCCTTCATCTCCCAGGCATTGAAGAACGGCTGCCAGTCGATATAGTCGCGCAGCTCCGCGAGCGGATAGTCGGCCAGCACCCGCGGTCCGGGTTGTCGCGGCGCCGGCGGGCGGTAGTCGGCCCAGTCGACGGGAGTCGCGTTGCGGCGCGCCTCGGCAAGGCTCAGGAGCGGCCGCTCCTGCTTGTGCGCGTGCCGCTCCCGGAGCGCGTCGTAGTCCAGCTTCAGCTCGCTCAGCAGCGCCTCGCGACGATCCGCGTTCAACAGCGCCGCGGTCGTCGGGACCGAGCGCGAGGCGTCCTTGACCCAGACCACCGGACCGTCGTACCTCGGGTCCACCTTTACCGCCGTGTGCGCCCGGGAGGTGGTCGCACCGCCCAGGAGCAGGGGCACGGTCAACCCCTGGCGCTGCATCTCGGCGGCGAAGTTCGCCATCTCGTCCAGCGAGGGAGTGATCAATCCCGACAGTCCGATCAGGTCGGCCTCGGACTCTCGGGCCGCGTCGAGGATGCGTTGCGCGGGCACCATCACGCCGAGGTCGATCACCTCGTAGTTATTGCACTGCAACACCACCCCGACGATGTTCTTGCCGATGTCGTGCACGTCGCCCTTGACGGTCGCCATCACGATCGTTCCGTTGGCACTGCCCTTGCCGGA
>JBOFLE010000093.1:0-3080 GCA_051657705.1 Nocardioides sp.
TGATGACGAGCTGGTACGGCGAGGGGCCGAGTGCGGAGGCCCGGCTTTCCGTCCAGAGGTAGGAAGACGCGAAGAGCCGGTGCCGGGCCCTGGTCACCGCGACGTAGCCGAGACGGAGTTCCTCGACCGCTTGATGCTCGCGCGCCTGTTCTCGGAAATCCTTGAGCCCGGCCGCCGACACTTCGGCGAGCCGCGGCAGGTCGCTCTCGTCGCCGCGCAACGGAATCGGCAGCACCGCGGGACCACCGGTCCACTGGGTCCGGCCACGGGTGTTGGGAAACCTCTCGGCGCACATCCCGGGCAGGAAGACCACGTCGAACTCCAAACCCTTGGCCCGATGCACGGTCAGGAGCTTGACTGAGTCGGCTTCGCTCGGGGTGGCGACGTCCAGGCCGGTGCCCAGCTCGTCCTCGGCCTGGAGGTAGGCCAGCAATGCCGGCAGGCTCACCGAGCCGTCGACCGAGGAGAAGTCGGCGACCGCCTTGACGAAGAGATCGAGGTTGTCGCGCCGCGCCCTGGCGGCCTCGGAGACCGAGGAGGCCAACTCGACATCGATACCGCACACGTCGATGATCCGGCGGACCAGATCGACCAGCGCTTCGCCCGCATGGCCACGCAACATCCGGAGCTCGGCGGCCAGCAGCGCGAACCGCTCCCGGGCCGCTGAGGAGTACGGCGGCCCCGAGGCGCCGGCGGGACTCGGCGCGTCGAGAGCATCGCTCAGGGCCACGACCTCGACCGGATCGACATCGCCGACAGCAGCCGCGAGCTCGTCTGTCAAGGAGGAGGTCCCGGGCCCGGCCGCTCGACCCAGCGGCCGCGACCCGGCCAACTCCCGGGCGCGGGCACCCAGCAAGGCGAGATCGCGCGGCCCGATCGCCCACCGCGGCCCGCTGAGCACCTGCAGCAGCGCCGCGTTGACGGTCGGGTCCACGAGCAGTGTCAGGATCGCGATCACCTCGGACACCTCGGGAAGCGTCAGCAGCCCCTTCAGTCCGACGATCTCCACGGGCACACCGGCCCGGGACAGCGAGTCGAAGACGTCGGCGGCGTGGTCGTTGTCGCGGGTGAGTACCCCGATCTCGGGCCACGGAGTGCCCTCCCGATGCACCGCCAGGACCTCCTCGGTGAGCCAGGCGAGCTCGTCGGCGTACGTCTCCCAGACGACGGTCCGCACCTCGCCGTCGGCGGCGTCCGGCCGGGCCTGGAGCTGCCGGACCAGCCGCTGGTCCGCCATCAGCGGCCCGGCCAGTTCGTTCGCCAGCCGGAGGATCCGGGCGTCCGACCGCTGACTGATCGTCAGCGAGTACTGCCGCGGCGCGGGCCGCTCGTCCGAGGCGGGAAACTGCCGGCCGAAATTCAATATGTTGGAGACCGAGGCGCCGCGCCAGCCGTAGATGGCTTGGTGGGGGTCGCCGACCGCGGTCACCGGATGCCCCCGGCCCTGGCCGATCCCGTCGTCGGCGAGTGACCCGGAGAACAACCGGGCCAGCAACTCGGCCTGCGCGACCGAGGTGTCCTGGTACTCGTCCAGAAGCACCAAGGCGTATCTCGCCCGCTCCAGCCGTCCGACGTCCGCGTGCAACCGGGCCAGGTCCGCGGCCAGCGCGATCTGGTCGGAGAAGTCGATCAACCCCCACTGAGCCTTGAGTGCTCGGTACCCCTCGACCAACTCCAACAACTCGGCGCGACGGTCGATGGCATGGATCAGCTTCGGCAGGTCGCCCTTGGCGACGGCCAGGGAGCCGACGGCCTCGATTCGGATCCCGCGGTCGAACTCCCGCACTCGATCGGGCGTGACCAGGTGCTCGCTGAGCTGGGCATCGAGCGCCAGGATGTTCTCGATCACGGTCGGTGGGTGGTCCGACAACGACCTCACAGTCCCACGATGCCGAGCCACGGCCCGGCCGGCCACCTGATAGCGGCTGCCGTCGGCCATCACCCGCGAGTCCGGTTCGAAGCCGATCCGGAGGCCGTGCTCGGTCAGGAGCCGGGCGGCGTACGCGTTGTACGTCGTGACGGTGGGTTGCGCCACCTCGTCGAGCTCGTCGCCGGAACCGGCCCCGAGATCGGACCGGAATCCGGCCACCGCCAGCGAACGAAGTACCTTGCCCCGCAACTCCGCGGCGGCCTTGGTCGTGAAGGTGAGACCCAACACCTGATCCGGCCGGACCAACCCGTTGGCCACCAGGTAGATGACCCGGGCCGCCATCACCGAGGTCTTCCCCGAGCCCGCGCCAGCGATCACCACCGCGGGCGCCAACGGCGCCGAGACGATCTCCCACTGCTGGTCGGTGAGCGTGAAGGATGTCTGCATCAGCCGCCGGAGGTCCTCCGGCGTGCGCACGACCAGGCTGTCCGGGCTGTCCGGGGCACCTATGCGACCCGGTGCACCCGGGCCGTCCGAACCGCCCGGCCCCCGCCGTGAGTTCACGACAACACCGTTCCCGCGTTCGTGGCCGGGCAGAACGCGTTGAAGTCGCAGCGCCGACAGTGTTCGCCCGGTTGCGCGGGAAATTGCTCGCGGCGCAGGCGCTCACCGGCCGCCATCAGTTGCCGCTCGATCGGGCGTACGCCGCGCTCGTCGGCGGATTGCACCTCCTGGACCTGCACCTTCAGCCGGCCGTAGGCCTGACCGCGCAGGTGCCAGAGTTCGGCGCCACCCGGCACCCCGGCACCCCCGTCGGAATCGAAGGCCCCGTGTTCGGCCGCCAGCTGATAGAGCCCGAGCTGAGGGTGCTCCGCGAGCTCGGCCCGGGTCGGCGGGTACTTGCCCGTCTTGACATCGATCACCACGATTCGACCCTGGGCATCCAACTCCAACCGGTCGGCATAGCCGTGCAGGACCACGAGTTCGCCGTCGGGAAGCGTGACCTCCACCCGGAAACCCCGCTCGGTGCCGATCAGCGGCCTGGCGTCCGGACGGCCGTGCCAGGCCAGGAACCGCGAGAGCGCGTCGCGGACCTCCTCGCGTTCCCGGTCCGCCGACCACGGTGTGCGGAACTGGAGTCGCGACCAGACCCGGTCCACCTCGGTCATCAACTCCCGCAGCACTCCGTCATGGTCGCCACCCGGCCCGA
>JBOFLE010000094.1:0-1248 GCA_051657705.1 Nocardioides sp.
ATCCGCGCGACTGGTGAGCCCACAGTCCGGTGCCGTGCGGGGGTGGTGGTTGTGAGAATCGTTGCATGAGGCCCGAGGGAGTCGCTGGTGTGCCGCACGCGTGGGTTGATGAGTCCGTTCATGTCGAGGCCGGCCTGTACGTGCTCGCGGCCGTGGTGGCTGATCCAACGGACCGCGATATGTACTACATGGCACTGCGAGCACATCTCCAGCCGTCGCGGCGGCGGTTGCATTGGCGAGACGAGAAGGCCAAGGAACGAGTTCGGATAGCCGAGACAGTTGCCACGCTGGGCTTGGCTCATGTGGCGGTCGTGGCGAGCGGCTTAGACCTACGACGGCAGGAGCGAGGTCGACGCAAGTGCCTTGAGCGCCTGCTCGTACAGCTCAGTGAGGACGGAGCAGGCCCGGTTTGGTTCGAGTCAAGGGGCAGATCGCTGGATCGTCATGACTTGGCGATGGTCACCGCGCTACGTACGCAGTTGGTGATACCACGGCAGGTCCAGGTGGACTTTGCCCGACCGCTCGATGAACCGATGCTGTGGATTCCAGATGCCGTCGCCGGTGCTGTCGCCGCGGAGCGAAAGGGCAACGACTCCTACCGCGCGGCGCTCGGTTCAAACCTCGTCGAACTCGACATCAAACTCTAGGAAACGCGAAAGCCAGGTCCCGTCGTACGGCGGGGGTCCTGGCTTCACTTCCTCACACCCCTCAGGGGGAGGCTCATGACTTATCATATCACTGACTACTGCGCGGGATGGTCGCCGCAATGGTTCCCACCTACGGGAGTCCTTCGACCACAGACCGAATCGCCGACGTGGTCTCCGGATAGCCGAAACCCGTCCGGTCCGCTCGAAGCAGGTTGTGCCAGTCTGGAGGCATGACCCGCCAGATCAGTCAGCGCGAACTCCGTAACGATACAGACGCGATCCTTCGTGCCGTGGAGTCCGGGGAGGTCTTCCTCGTAACGCGCGACGGAACCGCATGTGCCGAACTGCGTCCCTTCCGGCGGCGCTTCGTAGCCAAGGCAGAACTGTTGGCGACGGCCGAGCGGTTGATGCCTATCGGTGCCGCCGCCTGTCGTGCTGAAGTCGATCAGGTCGTGGACCAGCCTCGCGCGCAACTCCCGATACCCGAGCCCGGAGCCGGACTCGACTCGCTGATCGCGGTCGTCGAGGTCTGATCGGCGACGCGGCTCCGGCGATATCCTTGGTCACGTGAGCGAAGCGAGAGGGCGCGGCGGTCCGCGCC
>JBOFLE010000095.1:0-2860 GCA_051657705.1 Nocardioides sp.
GCGCCGTGACGTCGAGAGTGTCGGTGGCACCGATCAGGTACTCGCAGGTGGGCGTCTCCGCGGGGTCCTGGCTGTCGTCGACCGTGAGGATGGCCAGGTTCCTGGTGCGGCCGTCGCGGGAGGTGGTGAACGAGTGCACCCCGGTGGCGCCGTCGAAGCGGTCCAGCTCGCGAATCTCTTGGGTGACCGCGGCGCGAGCGGGCGAGGGACCGGTTCCGGAGCGCCGTTGGTTGTTGTTCACGGCGGCGACCATCAGCCCGGCCGCGTCGTAGGCGAGTCCGACGCCCTGGCCCGGCCACGGCTGTTTCTCGACCTCGGACAGGAGTGCGGCATACGTCTCGGCCGCCGGAGCCGGTGGACCGTCCGGGATGTCGGCCGCGAGCAGGGCCTGGTACCCGGAGCAGAACTCGACGAGCCGCTTCCAGTCCCGCCACCGCCGCGGCTCGCCGGCCGCGCCACAGCTCTCCCCGGCGAGCACCACCATGCTCCCCAGGTCCATCCAGGACACCGAGAACTCGCGGAGGAAGGCTTGATTGCGGGCACTGTCCTGGTAGACGAAGCGAGTCACCGCGTCATCGCCGATGATCTTCGGGGGCCGATCGCACTGGTCGTCGACCTGCTTCAAGAAGTCGGCGAACTGAGTCTCGCGTCCCGCGTAGAACGCGATCTCGTCCTCGTCGCAGACCACGTCCACCTCGCCGACCGAGTCCACCCACTCCCTATCCCGCTCGTCCGGCAGGGACAAGGACGCCCGCACCTCGTTCGCCAGAGTCTCCAAGTACGGGTCGCCGTCCGGTCGCGGCCGGTACATCGTGACCGAACGGCCCTCCTCGCGCGCGTAGGCGGCCAGAAGGTCCGCCTGGATCCGATTGCCCGGCACCATCTGAAAATAGGACGGCGAGCGGTCCGGCAAGCCCTCACCGGTCAAGGTGGTCGCGATGACCGGCACCTCTTGGCCGAGGAGGCCGATGGCCCGCTCCGTTGCCTCGACGGTCCGATTCATACCGACGACGCCGAGAATGGTCGGATCGTCGTCCAGGAGCGGGAGCAGGAATTCGCGGGCGACCTCCTCGGCGGCCCACATCTGGCTTCCCCCGTTCGCCACGATCACCCGGACCAGCGGGGTACTGGAACCGGAGCGGTTGTTCTGCAGTTGCCGGATCAACTGCCCCTCCAGTTCTTCGGCGACCGAGTCGGCGGTGCCGAGGTCGGACTCCGGGTGGGTGAACGCCGAGAAGTAGATCAACGAGATCAACGGGCGGCTCGGATCGGCTCGCTTCAGGTCGGTGGCCCGGTGGTTCTGTTCGAACACGGCCCGTTGTACCGCCCGCAGCCGCTCCTCCGATCCGAAGACCAGGTCCGCGTCGTCGCTGTAGCCCAGGCACTCACCCTGGTCGTCGTCCCAGAAGGCCGCCACGCCCGACGACGGATCGGGCACGCACCGGTTGCGGAGGCGATCGACGGCCGGTTCGACGAACGGCGCGGCCACGGTCACCAGCAGGGCGGTCAGCAAGGCCGGTACGACGCCTCGGCGGGCCAGCCAGTGGGGTCTGCGGGGCTGGATCGCCGAGACCGTGGCCCACGCCGCTCGATCCGTCTCGGTGGGTTCCGGCTCGCCGGGCTCGACGGCGGGTCCGGGCACCCGGACGAAGAGGAACCGGGCGTCCGGCTCCAGACGCTGACGCTGCGCGGGCAGGTTCCGGTACCACCGCTGGAGCGCGTCCCGGATCTGGTCTGCCGACGCGGGCTCGACCGGACCCTCGACCCATTGTGGCGGCCGAGCGCTCTCGGCCACCACGAGCAGCGGGTCGAGGTCGCCGCGTTCGTTGCGCACGTCGTTGATCAGCCGCAGGAACTCCCAGCCGCCGTTCGCCTCGGTGATTCCCCCGAGGAGGACGACAGGGTACGCCGTCCGGCGCCAGCGTCGTACCCGGAGCCGTCGCGGCCGGTAGACCGCCCGGAGATCCTGGAGGAAGGCGTGCACCAGGAGCTTCTTGATCTGGTCCGGCTTCTCCTTGTCGCGAGCGCTGGTCGTCAGCCGCTCAGCGAATCCGAAGAAGCTCGTCGCGTGAGCGGGGACCATGAACGGCTGCTTCTTCATGAACCATCGCGGCTCGCTGCTGACCAGAGGCCACGCACTCGCCCAGAGCCGAAACCGAAGCGGCCGGTTCCACGCGACGAGCAGGGCCAGGACCACCCGCGCCCACCAGGGCGCTTCCGCGTAGGGCGACACGGATGCGGGCGGCCCGTGCGAGTGCCACTCGCGCAGCGTGTCGGCGATGTCGACCTGTTCCCTGCGACCGCGGACCGGTGGAATCGTCTGCCGGGTCAGCCACGACGCCAACCGATAGTGCCGGAACCGAACGATGCGTCCGGTGCCGAACCTGTTCGCGGAAAGCTGGTCGTGTATCTCGTCCAGCAGCGGCACGAGCGAAGTTTCGGGGGCCTCGGTGCCGCCGCGGCCGCGGCGGCCGACCGGAGGCTCGGTCATCCGGATGGCCGCGTACGGGATCTTGTCCGGTGACGCGTCGTCGAGACGCGCCTCCACCGATCGCAGGAGATCCTCACCCGACGAGGGACAGGTCAAGCAGAGCAGCGGCAGCGGGCGGTCTCCCCGGTACTCCCCCTCGGCCGGCCTCCGCCACTGCCAGCGAGGCCGGTCGACGAGATCGCCGAGCACATCGAGCACCGCGCTGACGCCGTTGAAGACGGGCTCGCCCCGGGTGGTCCGGCCATTCCAACGCATCGCGGGGAACGCCCTGATCCGCGGCACCCGCCTACGAGACAGCACCGAGACTCCTCACGCCCGAGCCTCGAAGGGGCATCGACGACCTCCGAGACATCGGTGAGCAGGCTGCTG
>JBOFLE010000096.1:0-3848 GCA_051657705.1 Nocardioides sp.
CTGGCGCAGAAGCTTGCGTAGGCGGCGTTGCTCAGCATGTAGTCGGTGTCGATGTCATCATCGTTGACTCCGAGCAGTGAGAGCAGGATGGCGACAAGTACGCCGGTGCGGTCTTTGCCCGCGCGGCAGTGGAAGACCAGCGGCCTGCGGCAGGAGCTAGCAAGTGTGGTCAACGCCTGGCAGATGCCGTTGCGACCCGCATAGGTCATTTCGAGGTATCGGCCGGCCAGGAAGCGTTGCACGGTCTCCGCTGTCGCGGCTTGGCTGTCCCAAGGTGTGTGAACTACCGGGCAGTGGACGTACGAGACGTCGGCGCTCGGCTGGAATCTGCCGTCGTTGGCCACCTCGACAACCGATCGAAGGTCGACGACCGTTCTGATGCCCGACTGTGTGAGAACCTCAGCCGAGGTGTGGGCGAGGCAGTCGGCCCGGTAGACCAGTCCTGCGCGGACGCGTCCATGCAGTGTTCCGTACCGCCCGATGTCACGAAAGTTATGGACACCGTCGATATCGCCGACCCACCGATTCCAGTTCGGAGTCCGGCCATCTGCTGCCACAGGTGAGCCCGCGTTCAGGATCGTATCTCTACTCGTCCTACGGCTTCGCGGACCCGAGCCAGGAGTGCAACGGCGTCAGGGCGAGCCGTGTCCGCGCCTTCGACGAGAATACGATCGATCTTGGATTTGTCGGCCATCAGTTCGCGGTAGCGCTCGCGGGGTTCGGCGAGGAAGGTGTCGAGGGTCTCGAAGACGGTGTCCTTGAGTTCGCCCCAGGTCATTTCGCCGGCCGACAGGGCCTTGTGTACTTGTTGGGTATCGGCCGGATCGGCGATCTCTCGGTAGATTTGGAACAACCCGGAGCCTTCTGGGTCCTTGGGCTCGTGTGGTCCGGTCGAGTCGGTGACGTATCGGCGGATCACCTTCCGCAACTGCGCGCTCTCGGCAAACAACGGCAGCGTATTGCCGTACGACTTGCTCATCTTGCGGCCATCGCTCCCCGCGATCGATGCGGCCGTCGGACTCAGCAAGAGCTCCGGCACCCTCAGCACCGGCCCATAGGTCAGGTTGAATTTCTGCGCGATATCCCGGGTGGTCTCCACATGCTGCGACTGATCTTTGCCAACCGGGACGACATCGGAGGAGAACAACAATATGTCTGCGGCCATGAGCACCGGGTAGCAGTACAGGCCGAGGTTGATGCCAGCATCAACCTCGGCCTTTCCCTGGGCTTCGGCCTCGGCGACGGCCGCCTTGTAGGCGTGGGCGCGGTTCATCTGGCCCTTGGGGGTCACACAACTGAGCAGCCAGGACAACTCAAAAGTCTCGGGGAGGTCGGACTGGCGGTAGATCGTGGACTGTGCCGGGTCCAGGCCCATCGCCAGCCAGGCGGCGGCAACCTCATAGGTGAGGCTGCTCAACTCGGCGGGGTTCTTGATGACGGTCAGCGCGTGATAATCCGCGATGAAGTAGAAGGAGTCATACTCCTCGGTCAGTGCTAGCGCGGGCCGGATGGCACCGATGTAGTTGGCTACATGTGGGATGCCGGTCGGCTTGATGCCGGTGAGTGCGCGCTTCCTGGTCAAAGTGAACTCCGGGTCGATGATCGGCGCAGACGAGATGGTGTTTATGCGCCCTGGGCAGGTCTGTCACGCGATGCTACCGGCCGTAGGCGGTTCCGCTACGCAGGGAAGGTGAAGAGGCGGAGTTCGATGCGCCGCCTTGCGACTATCGGACGGGTCGGGCTATTCCTCGTCGGGGCCTGCGGCTTCCTTGGACTTGATCAGGTCCATGACGGTGGAGTCGGCGAGGGTGGTGACATCGCCTACTTCGCGGTGTTCGGCGATGTCTTTGAGGAGGCGTCGCATGATCTTGCCGGAGCGGGTCTTGGGGAGTTCGGGGACGATCATGATCTGTCGTGGTTTGGCGATCGCGCCGATCTGGTTAGCGACGTGGTTGCGCAGTTCGGCCACGATGTCGGTCCCTCCGTCGCCGGCCTCCTCTCGCAGGATGACGAATGCGCAGACCGCTTGGCCGGTGGTGTCGTCGGCGGCCCCGACGACCGCGGATTCGGCGACCTTGGGGTGGGACACGAGCGCGGACTCGATCTCGGTGGTGGAGAGTCGGTGGCCGGAGACGTTCATCACGTCGTCGACCCGGCCGAGCAGCCAGATCGCGCCGTCCTCGTCGAGTTTCGCGCCGTCGCCCGCGAAGTACATCCCCTCCCAGCGCGACCAGTAGGTGTCGACGAAGCGTTGGTCGTCGCCCCACAGGGTGCGCAGCATGGCCGGCCAGGGCTCCTTGAGCACCAGATAGCCGCCGGAACCGCGCGGGACCGCGACGCCTTCGTCGTTGACGACCTCGGCGACCACGCCCGGCAGTGCGGTCATCGCCGAGCCCGGCTTGCCGTGGGTGACCCCGGGCAGCGGGGAGATCATGATCTGACCGGTCTCGGTCTGCCACCAGGTGTCCACGACCGGGGTGCGGTTGCCGCCGATGGCGTCGCGGTACCAGACGTAGGCCTCCGGGTTGATGGGCTCGCCGACCGATCCGAGCAGCCGCAGCGAGGACATGTCGAACTGGTCGGGGATCTCGCGTCCCCACTTCATGAAGGTCCGGATCGCGGTCGGTGCGGTGTAGAAGATCGTCACCCCGTAGTCCCGCACGATCTCCCACCAGCGGCCCTGGTGTGGGGTGTCCGGGGTGCCCTCGTACATCACCTGGGTCGCGCCGTTGGCGAGCGGCCCGTAGACCAGGTAGGAGTGCCCGGTCACCCAGCCGACGTCGGCGGTGCACCAGTAGACGTCGGTCTCGGGCTTGAGATCGAACACCTCCCAGTGCGTGAAGGAGGTGCCGACCAGATAGCCGCCGGTGGTGTGCAGGATGCCCTTGGGCTTGCCGGTGGTGCCGGAGGTGTACATGACGTACAGCGGGTGCTCGGCGTCGTGCATCTCGGGGGTGTGCTCGGGTGAGGCTGGGTCGACCACGTCATGCCACCACACGTCGCACCCCCCGTCTGCCGCGTCGTTCCAGGCGACCTCCTGGCCGGTACGACGGACCACGAGCACCCGACGTACCAGGCTTTGCCCGTTTTCTTGGCGCGTCTTGGAGACTGCCTCGTCTACCGCGGGCTTGAGCGCGGACGCCGCGCCGCGCCGGAACCCGCCGTCGGCGGTGATCACCACGGTGGCGCCGCAGTCGGTGATCCGGTTGGCCAGCGCCTCGGCGGAGAACCCGCCGAAGACCACCGTGTGTGGTGCGCCGAGCCGGGCGCAGGCCAGCATCGCCACTACGGTTTCGGGGATCATCGGCATGTAGATCGCGATCCGGTCGCCCTTCTTCACGCCCAGCTCGGTCAGCGCGTTGGTGGCCCGGCAGACGTCTTCCTTGAGTTGGCCGTAGGTGATCGTCCGGGTGTCATTGGCAGGCTCGCCCACCCAGTGCAAAGCGACCTTGTCGCGGTTGCCGGCTTCGACGTGCCGGTCGACGCAGTTGTACGCCGCGTTGATGGTGCCGCCGACGAACCACTTCGCGAACGGCGGGTTCGACCAGTCGAGGACCTGGTCCCACTTCCTGCCCCAGTCCAGCCTCTCGGCGGCCGCCGCCCAGAACCCCTCCCGATCCTCCGCCGCGCGTGCGTAGGCCTCGGCGGTGACGTTGGCGCTCGCCGCCAGATCGGGGGGCGGAGCGAAGGTCCGCTCCTCATAGGAGAGGTTGGACAAAGCGCCTTGTTCAATCGGTTTGGATGAGGCTGCCCCGCAACGTGTACGGGACATCAGAGGCGAGCCCGGCGGCAGCAAGGTACGCGTCAACCGATCCGTAGCGTTCCCGCAAGGTGGACAACAGGGATGT
>JBOFLE010000097.1:0-6334 GCA_051657705.1 Nocardioides sp.
AAAGGGCGCCGGCGGCAAGTCACTCGTACGCCGATCGCAACGCCCGTCGACGCCACGCCGGGATGATCCCGGGGTGACCCAGAATGGCAGGGTGCCTTCCGGACGAGATTCCCTGACCGACCTGGAGTTCTTCCTCGCCGTGGCCGACGCCTCGAGCCTGACCGAGGCGGCTCGGAACCTGAACCTGTCCGCTCCCTCGGTCAGCCGCCGGCTCACCAGGCTGGAGAGCAGGCTGGGCGTCATCCTGGTGGCCCGCTCGACTCGGCGAGCCGACCTGACCGCCGAGGGCCGGCTGTACGCGGATCGGGCGACCCGGATCATCCGGCAGATCGAGGATCTCGAGCACGAGGTCGCCGGCCGCGACGGCCCGCTGCGCGGCACCGTGACCGTCCGGTCCACACCGGGGATCGGACGCCATCACCTGGCCGGGCTGGTGGCCCGCTTCGTCGAGGCCAACCCCGAGGTCCGGGTGCGCCTGGACCTGTCCTCACGGCCTCTCGAGACCGCGGCCGGGCCGTTCGACATCGGCGTACGGGTCGGGCCACCACTCGATTCTCGCCTGGGTCTGCGGCGCCTGGCGTCCAACCAGAGGGTGCTGTGCGCCTCACCGGACTATCTGAACCGGCACGGCGTACCGGAGGGGCCCGAGGACCTGGCCCGGCACCGCTGCCTGCAGATCGTCGAGAACGAACACACGGCCGCGATCTGGCACCTCCGATCGACGGGCTCGGCGGCGGCGGTCCCGCTGAGCTCTCCCCTGGTGAGCAACGACGGCGACGTGGTCACCCGATGGTGCGTGGAAGGTCGAGGGATCGTCCTACGCTCCACCTGGCACGTGAACGATCTGATCGAGGCCGGCCAGTTGCTCAGGATCATGCCCGGCTGGCGGGGCCCGGCCGGCGACGTATTCGCGGTCTACGAGTCCGAGCGCCGCGCCGCCCGTCGCGTGATGGCGCTGGTGGACTATCTGGCCTCTCACCTGTCCCCGAGTCTCGCGCTCCGTGAACTCAATGACCACAACGCGGCCGCCGGAGAAACCCTGACCGAGAGTGTGTCTCAGATCACAGCGGCACCGTCGCCGCGGAACAGGAGCACACGATGAGTCAACGACGACGAGTCACCGGGGCCTTGGTCGCCTCCGGAGTTCTGATCGCGACCGCCGCCTGTGGCGGCGGAGAAGAGGACGAGGCCGCCTACCCCAGCGAAGAGATCACCGTGGTCGTGCCGTACGCCGCCGGTGGGCCGACCGATACCGTCGCCCGCCTGATCGCGGAACCGATGAGCGAGGAACTCGGCCAGCGGATCGTGGTCCAGAACGTCGAGGGCGCCGGAGGGACGGTCGCCGCGGGCCAGGTCGCCGAGGCCGACGGCGACGGCTACCAGGTCCTGATCCACAACATCGGCATGTCGACGGCACCCGCGCTCTACCCGGATCTCGCGTACGCGCCACTCGAGGACTTCGAGACCATCGGACTCGTCACGGATGTCCCGATGACGATCGTCGCCCGCAGCGACTTCGAGCCCGACACCTTGGCGGAGTTCGTCGACTACGTGTCGGAGAACACCGACAAGGTGACCCTCGCCCATGCGGGCATCGGCTCGGCCTCACAGTTGTGCGGTCTGCTGCTGGAGAGCGCGCTCGGCATCGACCTCACCGAGGTGCCCTACGACGGCACCGGACCGGCGCTGACCGACCTGGTCGGCGGCCAGGTGGACTTCATGTGCGACCAGACGACCAACGGCCTCGGCCAGATCAAGTCGGGCGACATCAAGGGCTACGCGGTCACCACCCCCGAGCGAATCGACGCGCTGCCCGACCTGCCGACCACCTCGGAGGCCGGCTTGCCCAAGGTCGAGGTCGCCGTCTGGCACGGCCTCTACGTCCCGGCGGGCACACCCGACGCGATCGTCGAGAAACTCACCGCCGCCCTCGCCACCGCGCTCGAGAACCAGGCGGTCATCGACGAGTTGGCCGACCTGGGCACCGCGCCGGTCGCCGCCACCGAGGTCACCCCGGAGGCGCACACCGCCAAGCTGACCGAACAGATCGACCTGTGGACCCCGATCATCGAAGATGCCGGCGTCACGGGCAAGTGACCACGGTCCCGATCCGCTCGACAGCACTGACATGACCGACAACTCCGTCGGCGCCGCCCGCCCGGACCTCTGGGCGGGCGGCGCCTTCGTGACCCTCGGCGGCGCATTCGCGCTCGGCGCCCTGCAGTACGACATCGGCACCGCTTTCCGGATGGGGCCGGGTTACGTGCCGCTGACACTGGGCTGCCTGCTCGCCGGTCTGGGCGCGATCGTGCTCGCCCAGGGTGGTCTCCTTGCGCTAGGTCGCCGCGCCGTGGACCAGGAGTCGCCGGAACCCGCCGAGCGGCCGGGGCCGGTGCCCTGGCGACGCGGCGCGCTGCTGGTCGCCGCCGTGGTCGCCTTCGGGCTCACCGTCGACAAGCTCGGTATCGGCCTCGCCACCTTCGTGACCACCTTTCTCGCCGCACTCTCGGGGCACCGCAACACGCCGCTCCGGGCACTCGTCCTGGCGGCGGGACTGACCGTGCTGTGCCTGGTCGTCTTCGTCGGCGTCCTCCAGTTGCGGCTGCCGCTGCTCGGCACCTGGTTCGGGGGCTGAGGCATGGACCTGTCCGGCATCGTGCTCGGCTTGGAGACCGCGTTCCAGCCCGAGAACCTCCTGCTCTGCTTGCTGGGAGTCACGCTCGGCACGGCCGTGGGGGTGCTGCCCGGTATCGGCCCCACGGCGACCGTCGCGCTGCTGCTGCCGATCACCTTCGGCTTCGACCCGATCGCATCCCTGATCATGCTGGCCGGCATCTACTACGGCGCCCAGTACGGCGGCTCGACCACGGCGATCCTGATCAACCTGCCGGGCGAGGCGTCGGCCGCGGTCACCGCCCTCGACGGCCACCAGATGGCGCAACAGGGGCGAGCCGGGCCCGCACTGGCCACCGCCGCCCTCGGGTCCTTCTTCGCCGGCACCGTGGCGACCTTCGTCGTCGCGCTGTTCGCGCCGCCTCTGGTCTCGGTCGCCCTCGAGTTCGGCTCGGCGGAGTACTTCTCGCTCGTGGTGCTCGGTCTGATCGTCTCCATCTCGCTCGCCAGCGGATCGACGGTCAAGGCGTTGGCCATGATCGTGCTCGGCCTGTTGCTGGGCACGGTCGGCCGTGATCTGTTCGGCGTGGGGACCCCCCGATTCACCTTCGGCGTTCCCGAACTCGACGGCGGTCTCGACTTCGTGTCGATCGCGGTGGCGCTGTTCGGCCTGGCCGAGATCATCCGCAACCTCGAACGCCGAGGCTCCGGGGTGGTGGCCGCCACCAAGGTCCGGGGACTGTGGCTGAGTCGGGAGGACGCGCGCCGGATCGCCCGGCCGGTGCTCCGCGGTACGGCGCTCGGATCGATGCTCGGCGTGCTGCCCGGAGGCGGCCACGTCCTTGCCTCCTTCGCGTCGTACTCCGTGGAGAAGCGAATCGCGAAACACCCCGAGACCTTCGGCCGAGGCGCCATCGAGGGGGTCGCCGGCCCCGAGTCGGCCAACAATGCCGCCGCCCAGACGTCGTTCATCCCGCTCCTCACGCTCGGCCTGCCGACCCATCCGGTGATGGCCCTGCTGATCGGCGCGTTCATCATCCAGGGGATTCAGCCGGGGCCCGAGGTGATCAACACCGAGCCGGAGCTGTTCTGGGGTCTGATCGCGTCGTTCTGGATCGGAAATCTCCTGCTGGTCGTCCTGAACCTGCCGCTGATCGGCCTCTGGGTGCGGATGATCTCCGTGCCGTACGACGTGTTGTTCCCGGCGATCGTCGCGTTCGCCACGATCGGCTGTTACTCGATCGGCCTCAACCCGTGGGATGTCTTCGTGATCGCGATCGTCGGGGTGCTGGGCTATGCCCTGATCCGCTGGGGTTGCGAACCGGTGCCGCTGCTGTTCGGGTTCGTGCTCGCGCCTATCCTCGAGGACAACCTCCGGCGGGCCATGATCATCTCGCGCGGCGATCCGTCGGTGTTCGTGACCCGCCCGCTCTCCGCGGTCCTGCTCGGGCTCGCGGCGATGGCGCTCACGCTGTCGGTGCTGCCCGCCATCCGCCGCCGGCGACGGGAGGTCTTCACCGAAGACGAGTGAGGGCGCGGCTATCGCCAGACGTACTCGACCTCCGGCCGGCCGCTGCGTCCCTGGCGCAGCGTCCGCTCGACCAGGCCGACGTCGGCGAGATATTCCAGGTAGCGGCGCGCGGTGACCCGCGACGTTCCGATCAGATCGCCCAACTCCGTCGCCGACAGACCGCCTTCGGAGCCGCCGTGCGCACCACGCAGCCGGTCGGTGACGCCCTGTAGCCGCTGCGTGCTCAGGCCCTTCGGAAGCTCGGCCGGCGACGACCGGAGCCGCAGGGCGCCGAGGAGTTCGTCGACCTCGTCCTGCATGACCGTGGTCGGGGCGACGCCGAGCAGGCGCCGGTAGTCGGCGTACTGCTCGAGCCTGGCCCGGAACGTCGCGAAGGTGAACGGTTTGAGCAGGTACAGGACGACGCCCTGAGCCACCGCGTTGCGAACCACCACCGGATCACGGGCCGCCGTGACCGCCATCACGTCACAGAGCTGTCCGCCGGTCCGCAGCCGCCGCAACAGCGCGAGACCGTGCCCGTCGGGCAGGTTCAGGTCCAACAGCAGCAAGTCCACCCGCTCTCGTCCGGAGAGGTGTCGCAGCGCGTCGGCGGCCGTGTGGACCGTGCCGGCCACCTCGAAACCCGGCACTCGTCCGACATAGGTGGCGTGGGCCCGGGCCACGCGCGGCTCGTCCTCGATCACCAGCACCCGGATCGTCACGGGGCCGGCTCCCGAACCCGCCGGAGCGTGACACTGAGCCGCGCGCCCCCCAGGTCGGACCGGTCGATCCGCACATCACCGTGCCGACGCCTGGCCGCCTGAGCCACCAGCGCCAGACCGAGTCCCCGGCCGCCATCACCGGCCTCGCCCTTCCTGCTCCAGCCTCGATCGAGGGCGCGGGCCGCCTCGTCGGCGGTGAGCCCGGGGCCACTGTCCTCCACCACGATCAGCAGGACGTCGCGGCGGCCCTGGAGGCGGACCACCACCCGACGGTCCTCGCCCCCCGCCACCGCGTCGAAGGCATTGTCGATCAGGTTCCCGAGCACCGTCACCAGCTCCCGCGCGTTCGCGGCCTCCTGACCGGCGGGCAGGTCGCCGACCAGGGTGAGCCGGACGCCACGCTCGGCGGCCTCGGCGGCCTTGCCGAGGAGCACCGCGGCGGCAACCGGCTCACCGGCCGCTCCGACCACCCGGTCCGCCAGCATCTGGGAGATCTGAAGCTCCTCGGTGGCGAACTCGACGGCCTCGTCGACCTCTCCGAGTTCGATGAGCGAGACCACGGTGTGGAGGCGGTTCGCCGCCTCGTGCGTCTGCGATCGCAAGGACTCGGTGAGCCCCCTCACGACATCCAACTCGCCGGTCAGGGCCTGCAGTTCGGTGTGGTCGCGCAGGGTGACGACCGCGCCTACCTCACGACCGTCCCACACGGCGGGCGAACTGCTCGCCAGCAGCACGTAGTCACCCGCCACGTAGAGGTCGTCGGCCTCGGCGTCGGTACCGGCCGCCGCCGCCACCAGTGCCGGTGGCAACCCGAGCTGATTCAGCGACCGACCCACGACATCCTCGGGGAGGTCGAGCAAACGACGAGCCTCGTCGTTCACGAGCTGGACTCGGCCCTCGCGGTCGATGAGCAACAGTCCCTCGCGCACGGCGTAGAGCACCGCCCGGTAGTACTCGTACATGCGAGTGATCTCCTGCTCGCCGAGCCCATGAGTCTGCCGGCGGAGCCGCCGATTGATCAACCACGCGCCGGCCAGCCCCACACCGAGCACCGCGAGCGCGGCGAGCAGGACGTCGAGCAGTTCGTCGAGCAACAGGGACTCGATCTTCTCCAGGGCGATCCCGACGGAGACCAGTGCGATCACCTCCCCGGTGTCGACGGCGAACACCGGTGCCACCGCACGTACCGACGGCCCCAGCTCCCCGGCGTAGTCCTCGGTGACCACCTCGCCGCGAACGGCGGACGACAGCGCTTGGCCCGGTTGGGCCGATCCGGCCCGCACGCCTTCCTGGGCGATCCGGTTGCGATCGAGATCCATGATCACGACGAAGTCGACATCGGCCTCGGTGCGAACGCCGGTGGCAAGGGGCCGCAGCGTCTCCGACGCGTCCTCGGTGCCGATCGCGTCCCGGACCAGGGTGGCGCGGGCTATCGACAGCGCGACCGCCACTGCGCGGTCCCGGGCGCCGTTACGAACGTCTCGGCGAG
>JBOFLE010000098.1:0-4544 GCA_051657705.1 Nocardioides sp.
GATCGTTCCCGGCTCCGTCCGAGGCGCGCTCATCGAAGCCGTCGTGTCGTCCGAGGCGTACGACGACGCGCGCTGCCCGGGCGGTCGAGTGTCGCCGTACATTGGCCAGCGACTCCTGGGTGATCCGGTACAGCGAGAGCCCGACGGCAGGCGGCACCTGCTCGGCGCGCAACCCGGTCGTCACCAACTCGTAGGTCACCACCAGGTCCGGCTCGCCGCCGTCGGCCACCAGCGCCGGGAGATCGTTCAGTCCGGGTTCGGGAGCCCTGCTCTCGGCGTCGGGGTCGGCGTCGGAGTCACGGCCGGTCTCCAGCGCCCGAAGGGTGCCGAGCAGGCCACGCATCTGGCTGACCGCCTGGCGGGAGGACTGCTCGATCTGGCCCAACGCCTGCTCGGCGGCCGGGCCGTCTTTCCGCAGTACTCTCCGAGCCGCTCCCGCGTTGATGCCGATCACCGAGACGTGGTGGGCCACCACGTCATGCAATTCGCGGGCGATCCTCATCCGTTCCTCGATCACCGCGCGCCGGCGCAGTTCGGCGGTCTGGCTCTGCAGCAGTCGGGTCTGCGTGGCGAGCCGATCGCGTTGCCGGGCGTTGCGCCACGCGATCTGGCCCAAGGCGATCGCGCCGGCGAAGTACAACACGTTGATGACAGCGGTGAGCAGGACGGCCGCCGACGTCGGCGCGATCAGCCCGAAGTCGTCGTCGGCGTCGCTGCCCAGGTCGTCACGTATCCGATCCATGCCGTTCCCGAGCGCGAACTCCCAGCAGAGCCAGGCGGACATGAACACGACGAGCATGCTCATGACGGCGACCACGTCCCGACGACTCCGGCCCCAGGCGACGCCGGAGAAGAAGGCGACGAAGTAGACCACCTGCATGGTGACCTGTCCCATCACCTCGGGCATCAGTACTCCGGTGACGAACATGTGCATGGCCGCCAGCGAGGCCACGGTCAGTGGCCAACGCCGTCGGCCGACCATCAGGATCGCCGCGATCACGATGGCGAACCACTGTCCCCACTCGGGAACCGAGGCGTCTTCGAGCACGCCCAGGCTGCGGACCAGTTCCAGGGTGATCGCGGAGAACGCCAGGACAGCGAACCCGAAAAAGAGGTCACCCCGGCTGACCCGGCCGTTCCGCTCCCAGGGATCGTCGACTCCGAAGAACCGCCCGAGCCGGGTGGTGAGGGATGGTCTCCTTGCCATGACTCCAGCTTAGGAAGGAACCGTGCGGCTCAGCCTCCCCCGTGAGGCTGAGCCGGCCGAGGGCCTCCCGGTTGGACGGCCTACGAGGCGACCGCGCGATCCTCCCACTGCCTTTCCAGCTCGGCTACGACGGCCCGGGCGGTGCTGGCCGCCGATTGCGGGTTCTGTCCGGTGACCACTCGACGGTCGGCGACCACGTGGTCGGTGAACGCCGGGCCGTTCCGGTAGCGCCCGCCCGATTCGGCCAGACCCTCCTGGAGCAGGAACGGGACCACTCCTTCGAGTTGGACAGACTTCTCTTCCTCGTTGCTGAAGCCGGTGACCGCGATCCCCGACAGGAACGGCCGGTCGTCAGCACCGGCGATGCCGACCAGGGCGGCCGGTCCGTGGCAGACGGCGGCGACCACGCCGCCGCCGGAGTGGACGGCGTTCACCACCTCGCCGACAGCCGGGTTGTCGGGGAAGTCCCACATCGTCCCGTGGCCGCCGGCGAAGAAGACCGCGCCGAACGCGGCCGGATCGATGTCGGCCAGCACCGACGACTCGGTCACTCCCGACTCGGTCAGGAAGCGCTTCTGGAGTTCGCTGGCCTCGTCGAAGCCGTCCCGCGGCGGGTCGCCACCCAGGATGCTCGCGACGGTGACCTCGAGGCCGGCGTCGGTGAAGATCTGCCAAGGCTCGGCGGCCTCGGGCACGTAGTAGCCCGTGGTGCGGATGCCGGCGAGGTCGGCATGACTGGTGAGGACGATGAGCACTCGCGAGGCTCGGTCGCTGTTCTCAGGCATCGATGTGCTCCTTCTCGTGGTGAGGTTCCGATGTCCCATCGTGTGGGGCGAAGCCCATTTCCCGCATATTCGAAAGTCAATGGCGGATGGCTGATATCCAATACTCTGGAGTCATGCTGAGCCTGGATCTGTTGCGCACGTTCGAGGCGGTGGTTCGTCTCGGGACGGTGACCGACGCCGCTCGCGAACTCGGCATCGCCCAGCCGACGGCGAGCCAGCACCTGGCTCGGCTCGAAGAACTGACTCGTACGCCGCTGTTCCATCGACGGCCGCGGGGGCTCGCACCCACCGCGGAGGGACAGGTCCTGGCCCGCCGCCTGGCCGAGCCGCTGGACAGCCTCCATCGCGTGACCAGCACCTGGGAGGCCACGCCGACCGGCGGCCGGCCGGACACGCTCGCGCTCGGTGCTCCGGCCGACTTCGCCGCCGAAGTGCTCCCTTCGGCGCTCGGCCGGTTGCTCGAGCGGGGGATCCGGGCGCGGATGGCGCTCGGATCGGCCGACCAACTGCTGCGCGAGCTCGGCGACGGCAGGCTCGACCTGGTGATCAGCACGGTCCGGCCCCGCCTCCGCGGCGTCGTTTCCGCGCCGCTGGTCGACGAGGAGTTCGTGCTGGTGGTCGCCCCCGGGCTGCTCGACTCGGGGCGCCTGCCGGCGCCGCTCGGCTCGGTGTCCGAGTTGCTCGACGGCGTCCCGCTGCTGGCGTACGCCGCCGACCTGCCGATGATGCGACGCTGGTGGCGCCACGTCCTCGGCCGGCGAGTCGATTCGGTCGAGGCCGCGTTGGTCGTGCCCGACCTGCGGCTGATCCGCGACGCGTGCCTCCAGGGTGCCGGAGCGACGGTTCTGCCGCGCTACCTCTGTCACCGGGAACTGGCGGCAGGCACGCTCGTCCCGGTCGCGGTACCCGCGGACGCTCCGATCAACACGTTGTACCTGGCCGCCCGTCGAGCCGATCGCGATCGGCGGTCGGTCGCGTTGGCCTGGGACGCCATCGTCGAGGTGAGCGGAGAGTTGGCGAGCCACGTGGGCTGAGCGCCCGACCGCACTCAGGACCGGGGTCGCGGGTGCGGCACGTCGAGATCGAGTTCGGCAGCGAACATCGCCCTGAGATGCCGATACCACTCCGACTGGAAGCGCTCGCGCGGATCGTGTTCGATCTTGGCCCGGAGGAAGTCGACGATGCGCGGATGGCCGGTCATGACCTGCTCCTTCGTAGCCCACCGGTGATAGGTCAGGTAGAAGCTGCCGCCGCGCTCCAGTGCCCGGTCGATGATGCCGCGGAAGTCCCGCCGGGCGGCGGTCAAGCCGTCCTCGTCGTGCCGAACGTGGAGGTTGACGATCACGCACGCCCACGCTCCCCGGGCCCAGGGCAGGAACGACTCCGTGTCCTGCTCGATCATCCGGATGGTGCCGTAGATGACGTCGGTCCCGTGCCGCCGGAAGTCGTCCGCGCAGTCGCTCATGAAGTCCAGGAGCCGGTGGCGGGGCACGTACACCTCGGTGATCATCTCGCCGGCGGCCTGGTCGAGGGCTTCGTGGTAGCCGTCGACGTAGATCCCGAACTGGGCTTCGTCGCCCCAGTACACCTGACCGTCGGTCGACAGGTAGTGACGGCTGTAGGCGTCGAAGGCCCCACCCTTGTCGTGGTGGGCGAGGTGGAGGAGTTGCTCCCAGGAGGCGCGGTCGAGGGCGATCGGTCCGGACGTCAGCGGGGTGTCGTCGGCGACCGGGCGGTACCTCGACAACACCCCGTCGTGCAGGAAACCATCCGCCGCCGGGTCGATGGCGAACTGGAAGTCGCCGTACTCGAACCCGTCGTCCGGCCCCCGCCGGAGCGCGTCGAGTCCGGCGTCCAGGGTGGTCACCTCGACCACCCGCCGTACCCGTCGTCGCGGCGTGAGTCGGACAGTGACGTCGGTGAGGACGCCGAACAGCCCGTACCCTCCGGCCGACAGGGCGAACAGTCGGGGGTTCTCGGTCCTATTGCAGGTGCGCACCTCTCCGTCGGCGTCGACGAGGGTCAGCGACTCGACGTCGGCCACGAAGGGCGGGAGCGCGAGCCCGCGGCCGTGGATGTTCGACGACACGGCGCCGCCGATGCTGAGCCGGTCGGCGCCGGTCTGCTTCTGACGGAACGTCCAGCCCAACGGCGCCGCCCCTGTCGTCGGGGCGGGTCCGGTCCGGTCCTGTCGCGCCAATAGTCCTGAGAGCAGGCCGGGCCATTGCAGCCCGGCCCCGACCGTCACCGTTCCCGCTTCGGTATCCAGGTCGCGGAGCTGGTCGAGGGCGCCGGTGTCGATCTGGAGGCCGCCGTCGACGAACTGTTGGCCGCCCATCGAGTGCCGGCCGCCGCAGACGGCGACGGGTAGCCGTTCGTACGCCGCGCGACCGATCGCGGCGCGCACGCCGGCCTCGTCGCCGGGGCGGACGAGCGCGGCGGGAGTCGTGGGGTTCAGCCTGGAGTGGATGTCGTTGAGGATCATCTCCTCATTCCAGACGACAGGCCGGCACCTGTCCTGAGCTGCGCTACTCATCCCCGCCGACCCGTCA
>JBOFLE010000099.1:0-1086 GCA_051657705.1 Nocardioides sp.
GCGATCAGCAGCGACACCAGGTTCATCACCTTGATCAACGGGTTGATCGCGGGACCGGCCGTATCCTTGAACGGATCGCCGACGGTGTCACCGATCACCGTGGCCGCATGGGCCTCGGAACCCTTACCACCATGGTGACCGTCCTCGACCAGCTTCTTGGCGTTGTCCCAGGAGCCACCGGCGTTCGCCAGGAACACCGCCATCAAGGTGCCGGTACCGATGGCGCCCGCCAGGAAACCGGCGAGCGCGCCCACACCCAAGCCGAATCCGACAGCTACCGGCGCCAACACGGCAAGCAGGCCCGGCGTGATCAACTCACGGAGCGAGTCACGAGTCACGATGTCCACGACGCGGCCGTACTCGGGGCGGCCGGTACCGTCCATGATCCCGGGAATCTCCTTGAACTGGCGCCGTACCTCGAACACCACCGCGCCGGCCGCACGACCGACCGCGCTGATCGCCAGGCCGGAGAACAGGAACACGACGGCAGCGCCCAGCAGCACCCCGATGAGCACGCCGGGATTGAAGACCTCGAAACTGAGCGTCGCGGTCTCCTCAAGGGTGGGCTTGGCCTCGGTGAGCGCCTCGGCCACCGAGGTCGAGTAGGACCCGAACAGCGCCGTCGCCGCCAGGACGGCGGTCGCGATCGCGATGCCCTTGGTGATCGCCTTGGTGGTATTGCCGACCGCGTCGAGTTCGGTGAGGATCTGGGCGCCTTCCGGACTGACGTCGCCGGACATCTCCGCGATGCCCTGGGCGTTGTCGGAGACCGGGCCGAAGGTGTCCATGGCGACGATCACACCGACCGTCGTCAACAGCCCGCAGCCGGCGAGCGCGACAGCGAACAGTGAGACCGTCAAGGTGGCCCCGCCCAGGAGGAAGGCGCCGAAGACCGCCGCGCCGATCACCAGCGTGGTGTAGACGGCCGACTCCAGGCCGACCGACAACCCCGACAAGATCACGGTCGCCGCGCCGGTGAGCGAGGTCTTGCCGACATCCTTGACCGGGCGGTACTCGGTGCCGGTGAAATAGCCGGTCAGCGCCAGGATCCCGGCGGCCATCACGATGCCGATGACGACGGCGATC
>JBOFLE010000100.1:0-12211 GCA_051657705.1 Nocardioides sp.
GGCGAGGCCGTGCCCTGCCACCTGGCCACCCAGGCCGCGAGCTCGTCGAGCCGCGCCAGCGCTCCGGCCGGCCTGATCACCTGCGCCGCCCGGGCGGCGACCGCTGCCGCCGCACCGTCATCGCCCGCCGGCACGTCGCACAATAGCGCGATCAGCGACCCCGCATGTCGCGATGGTCGACGAGCCCCTCGAAACGCTCCAGGTCGAGATCCCTGACTCGCGACATTCACCAGCGGTGGCCATGGAAGGTGATCCTCATGGCCACTTCTTACCAGCCCGCGGGCGGCGTTCACGAAGAGAGTTCGTCTGCACCGACAACGCGAGGCTCCGCATCCGAATCACTCCGCTGAGGCGCTCGCCTGATCCGATCAAGGGGTCAAAGGGTCCTCTTGTGGGGGTCAGTCAGCGGACTTGCCACAGCGGTACCAGGCTCTGCGGCATGTGGATCAGTCAACGAGAGACCACACGCTCCGGCTCCGAGTGCGAGAACTGCGCTGAGGGCGAGAAATGAGTTCACCAGCATGCGGAACTGGAAGGTGCGCGAATCCATCGGATCTCCTCGGCTGTGGCCCACCCGAGTGGCAGACCTGATGTCCGCAGTCAATCCGCCATACCCGACCCGCGCAAGTCTTCACCAGCCGACGCCATAGCACGCGAGCGCCGGGCGATCCTGCGACGGCATCCGATCCAAGGCGGCCGCCAAGGCCTCGGCGGGGGCGCTCCCCTCGACCAGACCGGCATGCACATCCGGGAGCAGCTCACCGGCGATGGCGTCGTTGATCGCGCTGGGGGAGGCGATCACGCAGCGGGTTCCGGCGTGCAGCCACGCGGTGGTCATGCCCACCAGCTCCTCGGCGCCGCGCACGCTCGATCGGCCCAGTTCGCAGGCCGACAGCAACACGACATCGGGTACGGTGACCAGTCGTTCGATGTCATAGCCGAACCATGGCCCCTTGGTCAGTTCGACACCGGAGAAGAGCGGGTTCTCGGCCGAGTGACGGCCGTGCGCGGCGATGTGGAGTACGTCGACCGAGCCAGCGAGCCGGCTCACGGTTTCCGCATCCGCGTCGATCGCCACCTCGGCCCGCTCCTGCCACGCGACCGCCGATCGGCGTACCTCGTCGGTCGCCCGGCGTACCCCGGGACCGGTGACGAAGCCACACGTCGTTCGGCGCGGACGCTCGCCCTGCTCGGCCGTCCAGTGAGTCGCGGATCTCGCCACCACCGTCGCGCGCCCTCGCAGTCGGGGAAGCAGACTCCACGGGACTCCGGCCAGCGCGCTCGCCGCCACGATGACCACGCGACGGTCCCCCAGCTCGTCCTCCAGTGGAGCCAGGAGCGCGTCGTCGAGAAGCGCGAGCCGGCCACTGAGGCTGCTCACGACGGTCGACTTGATGGCATCCGGCAGCTCCGCGGCCGCCATGTCCAGGTCGGCCGTCAACCCAGGCAAGGCGTCCAAGACCTTTGCGGCTGAACCCAGAGCGATCCGCTTGACGCCCGCGCTCGTGGTGACCAGGCCCACTATCGATCTCCCGACGACGATGAACGACACCATGGCATCGGCGCCCAGGGCCGACCGCACCCGGTCCAGCGCGACCGGTTCGGCGGCCGGCCCGATGGACGGGGCGTTCCACGACAGTTGCCGGACCTCGTGTTCGAGCTCCCGATCCGGCTTCCCGGTGACCTGGCTCTGCCGGAGCGCCTGCAACAGCGCCTCCGCCTCGGGGTCGCTGGGCGCGTTGACCGGCGCCACCCGCGCCACGAGCACCCGAGCCCGCTCGAACCACTCGAATAGCAGACTCGGGTCCTCCGAGTGAGCGGCCAGCTCGAGCCCGTAGGTCGCCATCTCCCTACCCGGGCCGGCCAACGAGCTCTGCAGGTCGAGACTGCCGTACGACGAGATCCACTCGTGCATCTGTCGCAACCCGGTCCTGAGCCTGCTGAGGGCGTCACCGCGCCGGCGCCGGGCGCCCGCGACCCGAGCCCGCATCTCGTGGTTGAGCAACTGGAGCTCAAGGCTGTCTCGCTTCGAGACCGACCCCTTGCGCAACCAGGTGCCTGCTTCCTCGGGACCGCGGCGTTCCAGCGCGTGGCGCGCGGCCGACAGCGCGACCGCCTTGCATTCGGCGCGGTATCCGCGTTCGGCGAGCCGCGCGAAGAGTTCGCTCGCTCGCCGATCGAGACTTCGAGGCCTGGTGCCGTTGGCGACATCGGAGCCGAGGACGACCACTTCCGCCCGCAGCGCCCAGTCCTCGCTCCCCCGCGACCGGAAGCGCCGAGCCGCCTTGCGCGCCAGGGACGCGGCAGCCACAGGGTCACGATTCTGAAGCACTCTCGCGCAAGCAAACTCAGCTTCGGCCTGTGACTGTCGAAGGCGTTGCTGAGCGAACGCAACTGTGGCAGCCTGCAATGATCTGGCCGCCTGGTCGTGCATACCGCACGCCGACAGCACCTCCGCTCGATCGGTCTGATTCACTGCCCGCCAGGCCGCAGAGATCGGATCGAGGACCGGGCTGGCCCGGTCCATGAGCCGCAACGCGTCCGCATAGTTGCCCCGGAGAAACTCGACGTAGCCGAGGTTGTGCAGGGCCGACGAACGATCGATCTCATTGCATGCAAGGTTGCCGGCTTGCCGAAAGTCGGCGGCGGCAATGCCGAGGTTGCGCGACTGAATACACATATAGCCACGATTGATCAGTAGGCCGATCAGTGCATCGCTGTCAGATTGCAGCAGAGGTTCGGCAATCGCGAACTCAGCCATTGCGGTGGCGGTTGCTCCGGACCGCATTGCCAAAAAACCCATCCGGGAATGGATATGTCCCCGGACCTTCATGGAAACACCGTCCACTCGCTGGGCCTCAAGGCAATGCGCCAAACCTTCGTCGAGGCCCGTCGTCTCGGCTGAAACTATTGCTATTTGCAGCAGAGCCTCAACACGGGTGTCCGGATCCGGATCGCGGCGGAGAGCAAGAAGGCTAAAGCGGCGACCGCTCGCTAGTCGACCGCTCTCCAGTTCGGCAAGGCCACGAGCTTGCAATTCGGAAGCAGACAGCACCTACTCATCATCTCGTATGGGTGCGGCCTCAGCCGAGCTAAGGTGCAGGCACGCCGACCGATGCGACGGCCTGCTCGATTCTCTTGATCCTGCCCGCCAAATCGTTGCCATGTTTCACCTGCTCATCGATCAAGGCTGCGGCAATCCGCCCGGCCAGCACTGGAGCCGCGAACGACGTACCGCTCCACAGCGCGAACCCGCCCATTCGATGCGAAGGATCTAGCCCGGTAGTGAAGTTGTCCGGATCGAGTTCTTCGCGCAACCCCCATGGCGATTCTGTCCTGGCCACCGGCAGCAATCCACCTTCGAACGCTGGCAAGGTGCTCATGATCGCGGCACCCCGCTCGTAGTGAGTCACCCAGTCTCCGGTGTTGCTGAAGAAGGCCACCGAGGTCTCGCTCGGATTGAGCGCACCGACCGCACACATCGGGGCGAGTCCGCCCTGCGCATTGACCTTCCGGGCACCGGCCGCAGGGAAGTGCTCGCGTGCCGTGGCCTCGTTGCCGGCGGAGCACACGACCGAGGTCCCGGATCGCGCCAACGACTCGATGGCCTGCCCGATCACTCCTTCAGACAACGCGTCCGCGCTGGTCTCGTGGTAGTACCCCATCGAGAGGTTCAGGACATCGATGCGTCGACCGCCCGGCTCTCCGGCCGCGTACCGACGAGACAACTTCGCGATCGCGACCAGCGCCTCGGCGACATGTCTTTCCAGGATGAAACCACTGGACTGCACGACCCGCCAGGCCAGGATGTCAGCATCGGGGCACATTTGGTGGATCAGGCCGCAGATGAAGGTGCCGTGGCCCGAGGCCATGTCGATCCTTCCCTGAAGCGGCGCCTCGTGGTCACCACCGACTTCCGGGTGGACGGGAGGCACGGCCATGAAGCCGATCGGCTGCCCGTCCAGGCGGACATCGCAGTCGACCACGCGCCCGGGTTGAGCGACCTGGTCGACCTGGTCGACGTAGTCGAACCACGGGTGCTCGCCACAGCCGGTGTCGAGCACACCGACGACCGGTCGGTTGCCCGCACCCTTGGCCTTCCATGCGTCGTGTGTGAGCCGGGGTGGCCGCGCCCCGGCATAGGCGATCGGCTGGCGTCCGTCGCCGCCCCGGCCCGCGTAGCTCTCGCCTGGCTTAGGCGACCAATGGGGCTTCGGCGACCAGTGCGGACCGGCCGTCCACACGTGTTCCAGCCCGACACCTTGAAGTGCGTCGAGGCCCGAGCGAGCCCGGGCCGTCTGCAGCAGCTTCCAGGCGTCGGGTGCTTCCGCACCACCATCACCGATCGAGACGACCAGTCGAGAGAACCCGATCTCTCCCTCACCGGACAGCGCCCGCGATCCACCGACCGAGTCGTCCACGCGCAGATTCCAACCGAGCTCGCGCGCGGACGTGCCGAGCTGGTCCACCAGCCCGCCGTTGGTCGCCAGCGGCGGCACCAGCAACGAGTCGGCGATGTAGACGGTCGGGCGCGGATCCACGCCCGGAACCCGGTAGGCGGTCAGCGGGTCGAGAATCCGGGCACCGATCTCCGCCAACTCGTCGGCGGGGGGAAGATGCGGCTCGTGATCCCACTCCGCCCATGGTTCCGGCTTGGGCCTCCCGGGCTCGCGCTTGCCGCGGGGGTCGGGTTCGTGCTCGGTGCTCATCGGGTCTCCTTGTTCACGGTTTCTTCTCTTGCTTACAGATCCACGGCAGGCGTGATCTTGTTGCCGGCGGGATTGCCCGGACCCGTGGGGTGGAGCAGGAACCTCGCGGGTCCGGATCGTACGGCAGGGAACTCGAAGCGGCCCTGCTCGGACACCTCGGTGTCCCAGGACCGATCGCCCTGGACCACCCGGACCGACAACTCCGTCGGAGGCGAGACCCAGCCGTCGATCCGGCACGAGTCCTCCCCCGCGGGACTCACCCGGACCACCATGCACAGCTCGCCGGACTCGAAGGTCATGGTGAATACGTCGTTCGGCCCCCGCGCGCCCATGAGTCGTTGTCCGTTTCTCGTCGCGAGCACGAGCAGTTCGTACTCGAGGTCGGTGCTGGCCGCGTGTGCCGCCACTATTCGATTGGCCCGGACCGTCGGCGACGGATCCTTCGCGGCCCACGTCCTCGCGAACGCGCGCCGGATCCGCCCCCCGCCAGGCGATGCCGGTGTGCTTCCCACGACCGCCAAGAGGCGGTCGTGGGACGCCAGATACGTTCGTTACCCTTTCGTTATCAAGATCGTGTGGATGACCCCGGTCGCCCGGCCGATCAGTGTCGGTGGGGTCTGGTTGAGTCATCGACATGACCGCGGTGCTCGACCTCTCGAAGGGCCCTCTCACGGAGATGGCTCCCACCGCGACGCGCGTGCACGCGCTGCTCGACGAGCTGGCCGGCGAAGATCTCCCCGACACCCCAGTGGGTCTCGCCGGGGCGATCGGCGAATGGGAGCGGGCCGTGCGCCGGATCGAGGCCCACAAGCTGCGGCTGCTCGCCAGGGCCGAGCGGCGAAAGGTGGCGAAGGGAGCCGGGCTGACTGGCACCGACGCCTGGCTCGCCACCACGACGCGTACGGCGCGGCGCGAGGCCGCCGGCCAGGTTCGGCTCGCCACCACCCTCGACACGCACGACCTGGCCGCCACGCGAGACGCGCTGACCGAGGGAAGCGTGTCACGTGCCCACGCGAGCGTCATCGCGGATGCCGTGGACCGGTTGCCGGACTGGATCGTCCCGGCCGACCGGCACGCGATCGAGGCACGACTGGTCCACCAGGCTCACCTCGTCGACCCGCCCACCCTCCGTCACACCGCACGGCGCTGCCTCGACGCGCTCCCGGTCCACGAGGCCATCGTCGACGCCCACGAGGACGACCTCCTCCGAGGCGAGGAGAACCGAGCCCGCTCCCGAGTGGAGCTGACCATGTGGGACAACGCCGACGGAACCACCTCCGGCCGGTTCACGGTGCCACGAGTCGCCGGAGCCGTTCTGCGCAAGGCCATCGATGCGATGACCTCACCACGTCGCTCCGGGATCGCCGCCGCAAAGGACGCCCGCGCGCTCGAGTGGGACCGCGATGCCCGCGCCCACCGCGCCGGCCAGGCCTTCACCAGCCTGGTAGAGCGGCTCCCCACGGACCGCCTGCCGCACAAGAGCGCGGCGACCGTGATCGTCACCATCGACTGGCGCACGCTGACCGGCCAGCTCAGAGCCGCCGGCCTGGATGCCGGCGACAAGATCTCGGCGGGCGAAGCCCGCCGGATCGCCTGCACCGCCGGAGTGCTCCCGGCCGTTCTCGACGGCGCGTCGTTGCCGTTGGACCTGGGCCGAGCGAGGCGACTGTTCAGCGAAACCCAACGCCTGGCGCTGGCTACCCGGCACACCGAGTGCGCCGCCGCGGGCTGCGACCGGCCATTCGCCTGGTGCGAACTCCACCACCGGCGGCCATGGCAGTCCGGTGGCACGACCGATCTCGCCGACGCGCTTCCGTTGTGCAGTCACCACCACCGGCGGATCCACGATCCGGCGTACCGCCATCGGATCGGGCCCGGACCCACGGTGGAGTTCCACCGCCGGACGTGACGGGCTGGTCAGGCGAAGTCGGGATCCTCGGTGCGGGAGCGCTTGAGTTCGAAGAAGTGGGGGAACTTCGCCATCGCGACGGCGCCGTCCCAGACCTGGCCCGCTTCCTCACCACGTGGGATCTTCGACATCACCGGTCCGAAGAACGCGGTGCCTTCGAACGAGATGGTCGGCGTGCCGACATCGTTGCCGACCTGGTCCATGCCGCGGTGGTGCGACTCGGCGACCGCGGCGTCGTAGGACTCGTCATCGTAGGCCGCGATCAGGTCGGCGGGCAGTCCGGCTTCGGCCAGGGCCTCGACCGCCATCTCCCGGCCGATCTCCCGCTTCTCGTGGTGGATGCGCTCCCCCATCGCGGTGTAGAGGCCGGCCAGCACGTCCTTGCCGACCCGCTGCTCGGCCGCGATGCACACCCGCACGGGCCCCCGCGCCTTCGCCATGATCTCGGCGTACTGCTCGGGCAACTCCCTTCCCTGGTTCAGGTAGGCCAGGCTCATCACGTGCCAGGTCACCGAGATCGGGCGGACCTGCTCGACCTCTCGAATCCATCGGGAGGCGATCCAGGCCCAGGGGCAGATCGGGTCGAACCAGAAGTCAGCGGTGGTTGCCATAGGGATCAATCAACCATATGCCCGGTTGCCTTGGTGTAGGTGGCATGATGCCGGGCATGCCAGGAACGAACCTCACCCGCGATGAAGCCGCCACCCGGAAGAGCCTGCTCGACGTCATTTCGTACGACGTCACCTTGGACCTGAGTTCCTCGGACAAGGTGTTCGAGAGTACGACCATCGTGCAGTTCACGTGTCACCGGCCCGGCGCGGAGACGTTCGCCGACCTGCACGGCGCGACCATCGGCGAGATGTCCCTCAACGGCGTCGACCTCGACCACGAGGCGTACGCCGACAACCGGATCGCGCTCACCGGCCTGGCCGCCGAGAACGAGCTGCGGGTGCGCTGCGAGCTGCCGTACAGCCACACCGGCGAGGGACTCCACCGATTCACCGATCCGGCCGACGGCAAGGTCTATCTCTACACCCAGTTCGAGGTGCCCGACGCCCGGCGGGTGTACACCACCTTCGAACAGCCCGATCTCAAGTCGGTCTTCACTTTCACCGTGCTCGCGCCGGAAAACTGGATCGTGATCTCCAATACGGCGGCCGGCGAACCGGAGATCGACGGCGGGGTCGCGACCTGGCGCTTCCCCACCACCAAGAAGATGTCGACCTACATCACCGCACTGGTCGCGGGCGAGTACCACGCGGCGTACGACGAGTACGTCGGCCCGCACGGCACGATCCCCCTGGGCCACTTCTGTCGCCAGTCGATCAAGGATCAGCTGGATCTCGACGAGCTGCTGACGCTGACCAAGCAGGGATTCGCGTTCTTCGAGGAGAAGTTCGGCTATCCGTATCCCTTCGGTAAGTACGACCAGGCGTACGTCCCGGAATACAACATGGGCGCGATGGAGAACGCCGGCTGCGTGACCTTCCGCGACGAGTACCTGCCGCGGAGCCGCCAGGTGCACTCGTTCTACGAGCAACGGGCCAACACCATCCTCCACGAGATGGCGCACATGTGGTTCGGGGACCTGGTGACGATGAAGTGGTGGGACGACCTCTGGCTCAACGAGTCGTTCGCCGAGTGGGCCTCACATCACGCGCTGGTCGAGGCCACGAGGTACGACGAGGCGTGGACCGGGTTCACCAACGCCCGCAAGCTGTGGGCGTACCGCCAAGATCAGCTGTCGTCGACCCACCCGATCGCGGCGGACAACCACGACCTGCAGGCGGTCGAGGTGAACTTCGACGGCATCACCTATGCCAAAGGCGCCTCCACGCTCAAGCAACTGGTGGCCTGGGTGGGCCTGGAGCCGTTCCTCGCCGGACTCCGCGAGTACTTCCGGGCACACGAGTTCGCCAACTCCGAATTCAGCGACCTGCTCGCGGCCCTGGAGCGCGCCTCGGGTCGCGAGCTCGACTCCTGGGCCGCCGAGTGGCTGAAGACCTCCGGGGTCAACACCATCGCCGCCGATTTCACGGTCGATCCGAACGGCGCTTTCACCTCCTTCGACGTCCTCCAGACCGCGACTGCCGCCTTCCCCACCCTGCGCCGGCACCGGCTGGCGATCGGGTTGTACGACGTGGCCGGCGACAAGCTGATCCGGCGCACCTCGGTGGAGACCGATATCGACGGGGAGCGCACCGGCGTCCCCGAGTTGATCGGCGTCACCCAGCCCGACCTGGTGCTGCTCAACGACGGCGACCTGACCTACGCGAAGATCCGGCTCGACCCGCGTTCGCTGAAGGCCGCTGTGGAGAACATCGACAAGATCGAAGACTCCCTGGCCAGGGCGCTGCTGTGGGGCGCGGCCTGGGACATGACGCGCGACGCCGAGATGCGAACGACCGACTTCGTGTCCCTGGTCCTGCGTGGCCTCGGGACCGAGACCGATCAGACCGCGGTCGGGAGGATTCCGGGCTTTGCCCGCAACTTCGTGAACTACTACTCCGATCCCGCGCGGCGGGCTGACCTCAGGGCCACCTGGGAGACCGGTCTCCGGGCCCTGCTGGAAGGCGCCACCGCTGGCTCGGACCACCAACTGTCCTTCGCTCGGGCGTTCGCGGCTGCCGCGCACGGCCCGGCGGCGCTGGACCTGCTGGACGCCTTGCTCGAGGGCGCCGAGACGATGCCGGGGCTGGGCATGGATCCGGACCTTCGCTGGACCTTCCTCGGCGCGCTGGCCGCCAACGGACGCGCCGACGAGGAGCGGATCGAGGCCGAACTCGCCCGCGACAACACCATCTCCGGCCAGGAACGGGCGGCGGCCGCCTTGGCCTCCCGGCCGACGGTCGAGGCCAAGGCGCGCGCCTGGCACGACGCGATGGAGCGCGACGACGTGCCGAACGAGACCCAGCGTCAGATCGCCTCCGCGTTCGCGCTTCCCGGTCAGGAGGAGCTGATCGCTCCGTACCTGGAGAAGTACCTGGAAGCCGCCGACACCATCTGGGAGGAGAAGGGCACCCACCGGGCGGCCACGTCGCTGGAGGCGATGTTCCCGATGCCACTGGCCTCGGAGGAGACCTTGGCCCGGATCGACGCCTGGCTGGAGAACTCGCCCGCCAATCCGGCGGCGAAGCGTTACGTTCGCGAGGGGCGTGACGACATGGCCCGGGCCCTCGCCGGCCAGCGAAGGGACAGCGCGGGCAAGGGGCCCAGCTGACTGTGATACCTAGCTGTGATATCTAGCCGGGCGGCTTGCGGAACCAGGTGTCCCGCTTCTCGGCGTTCCGTTCGCCCTTGACGACCCCGGGCAGGTAGGCGAGGACCGCGACGGTGAGATAGACCAGCATCGGCGCGCCGAGCAGAATCCACAACATGTCCAGCCCCGACACCGCAGGCGGGTCGCTCCAGCCGTCCGGCACGTCGGCCGAGGCGGCCCCGGCACCGGCGACCAGACCCAACACGATCAACAGGGGCACGATCACCGGGGCCACGACCGATGCGACCAGCAGGCCACGATGAGGAGTCTTCATGCCGAAAGAGTATCCGGTGTCGCAGATACTGGTGCCATGGAGAGCATGACGGAGGCGGTCGACGTGTTCCTCGGGCGGCCGGCCACCATCATCGGATTGTTCATCGCCGGATTGGTCGCGCGCTGGGTCGCGCACCGGCTCATCGACCGGCTGGTTCGGCGCGCCGAACGCGGCGTGCTGCCCGGACGGCTCAGCGACGCGCTCTCCTCCCTCGACGGCAATCAGGTGGCGCGGCGATCGGCGCGAGCCCGGACCATGGGATCGCTGTTGAAGTCGATTGCCACCGGCGCGATCCTGACCAGCGTCGCGTTGATGAGCCTGTCCGAACTCGACTTGGACATCGGACCGCTGCTGGCCAGCGCCGGCATCGTCGGCGTGGCCGTGGGCTTCGGCGCGCAGAGCCTGGTCAAGGACTTCCTGGCCGGGCTGTTCATGATCTTCGAAGACCAGATCGGGGTCGGCGACACCGTCGACCTCGGCCCGGCCACTGGCGTGGTCGAAGCGGTCAGCTTGCGAGTGACCCGGGTGCGGGACACGAACGGCGCGGTCTGGTACGTCCGCAACGGCGAGATCCTGCGGGTGGGCAACTTCAGCCAGAACTGGTCCAGGATCGCCGTCGACGTCGCGGTCTCCTACACCGAGGACCTCGCCAGGGTGCGGCGAGTCCTCGACGACCTCTGCGCCGAAATGTGGGCCGACGAGGATTTCGACGGACTGTTGGTCGAGCAGCCCGAGGTCCTCGGGGTGGAGCAGGTCGCCGGCGACGCGGTGGTGCTGCGCGTGGTGCTCAAGACCCAGCCCACGGAACAGGTCGGCCTGGCCAGGATTTTCCGGGAGCGCACCAAGGCCCGGTTGGAACACGAGGGAATCGCCGTTCCGCAATAGACCCGGCTCGCGGCCGGGTACGCGCCACTCCGCGGATGGCGCGCACCCGACCTCCGTCGGCGAACCGGAGGATCAGCCCGTCGGCATCGTGGGCCGAATCCGGAAGACCGCTCCCTGTTTGTGGGCACCGCCCTCGAACACCGTGCCGTAGAGCGCACCGTCCCGCCCCTGGATCACGGCATGTTCGGGATGGCCGCCGCCCTTCCCGTCGAAGACGTGCAGGATCGACATCGTGCCGCCCGGAGTCATCGCGAACACCACCCCGAAGCCGAGGCGTTTCTTCCACGGCCCCCACTTGCGGATCGTGCCGTACAGGATGCCGTCATCGCCCTCGACGAGGCCGGCCAGCGGGCGTCCCCCGTTCGGGCCGGTCATCCGGTTCAACACTCGAACCCTGCCGTCCGGACCCATCCGGAAGATCGCGCCGTTGTCGCCGTTCCCCGCCTCGGGCGTCTCACCGGTCGCGGTGCCGAAGACCGAGCCGTAGAAGCTCTCGCCGCCGCTGTGCTGCATCAGCGGCGCACGAGAGACCCCGCTGGTGTTCTCGTCGAACTCGGCGATCACCCTGATCCGAGCCGCGGCCGGCGCGGCCGGGTCGAGCCGGTAGACGGTTCCGGTTCCGTGCCGGCCCCCGTCGGGGGTCGTGCCGTAGAGCCCGCCGTCGTGCGCCAGATACAGCGCCGCCTTCGGATGCGCGCCGGTCGGCCCGCTGAAGCTCGCCACCGTCTCAAAGCCGCCCGCGTCGCTGATGCGGAAGACGGTACCTCGACCGGTTCCGCCGCCCTTGGTGGTCGTGCCGTAGAGGAATCCGTCCCCGCCGTCGACCAGGCCGGCCGCTGGATGGGCGCCGTTCGTCCCGGCGAACGACACCAACACCCGGTGCTCACCCGCCGGACTGACTCGATAGACCGTCCCCAGGTCGCGACCACCACCCGAGCGGGTGACGCCGTAGAGGTTGCCGTCCTTGCCGGCCAGCAAAGTGCCGTACGGCTCGGCGCCGTTCGTGCCACGGAAGGAAAAGAGGGTCCTGAGGGAACCGTTCCCCGGCTCGAGCTCGAAGATCGTGCCGGCCTTTCCAGCGCCACCGGCACTGGTCGTTCCGTAGATCGCGCCGCCGGCGGCCTGCACCAGGCCACCCCGGGGGAACGCTCCGTTCGCGCCGTCGAACATCACCA
>JBOFLE010000101.1:0-38732 GCA_051657705.1 Nocardioides sp.
ACCCAACCGGCGAAATTGGCGGCCACGCCGGCGCCGACCATGTGTGCGGCGAAGATCCAGCCGAACACCACACCGGAGCGTTGGATGCCGAAGTGCTCTCGACACAGCGCCACGGTCGGCGGCACCGTAGCCACCCAGTCGAGCCCATAGAACACCACGAACAGGAACAGGCTGGGCTCGACCTCGGGAGCCAACGCAGACGGCACCACCAGCAACGACAAACCGCGAAGCCCGTAGTAGATCAACAGCAACTTCCGGGGATCGAACCGGTCGGTAAGCCAGCCGCTCGCCAGCGTTCCGACGATGTCGAACAGACCGATCAGCGCCAGGAGACCGGCGCTGGCGGTGACCGGCATGCCATGATCGTGCGCGGCCGGCACGAAGTGCGTGCCGACCAGGCCGTTGGTGGACCAGCCGCACACCCAGAAGCTGAAGAACAGCAGCCAGAAGGTCGGCGTCCGGCCCGCCGACCTCAGCTCGGCGACGGCGAGCGCCGCGGCTCCCTGACCCGACGGCGGCACCGGTTCCGGCCGCCAATCGGTGGGCGCGCCGTACGGCGTCAACCCGACATCGTGCGGCTGGTTGCGAAACACCGATAACGAGATCGGGATCAAGGCAAGCGCACCGGCCGTGACCACGCCGGCCGCCCAGCGCCAGCCCGGCTCGACGACCAGGCGGGACAAGACCGGTAGGAACACGAGCTGTCCCGCTGAACTGGCCGCCGAGAACAACCCCACGACCAGACCGCGACGCCGGACGAACCAGCGGTTGGCAATGATCGCGCCGAAGACCAGCGCAAGCGCTCCGGTACCGATGCCGACGCCGAAGCCCCAAGCCAACCAGAGCTGCCACGGTCGATCCATCACGAGCGCCGCTCCCGATCCGATCGCGACCAGACTCAGCGCGAACGCAGCCAGCCGTCGCACTCCCCAGCGCTCCATCAGCGCCGCCGCGAACGGTGCCGTCAATCCGTACAGGATCAGGTTCAGGCTGACGGCGCCGGACGTGGTCGCCCGACTCCAGCCGAACTCGTCTTCTATCGGCTGCAACATCACGCCCGTCGACGACCGGAAAGCCGAGGCCGCGACCAGCGCCAGGAAGGTCACCAGGGCGATCCACCAAGCACGGTGGATCCGCCGCGTGGACGCGGGCGCCTCTTCGAGCCGGGTCATCGCGAGCTAGTGGCCGGCTGTCGCGTCACGAGATAGTCGAAGTCGACGATCGCCCGGTCCGCCAGCCGTGCTCTGCGCTCGAACTTCGTCACCGGCCGCTCGTCCCAACGGGACACGACGCCACCGCTGAGACCCTCACACGATCCGAGCACCTCGGTGATCTGCTCGGCGTAGTCGGGCCAATCGGTCGCAAGGCGCCAACGACCACCGGTCATCAGCTTGGACGCAGCCAGCCGGGCGAACGGCACAGTGATCAGCCGACGCTTGCGGTGTCGCTTCTTGGGCCACGGGTCGGGAAAAAAGGTCCATAGCTCGGTCACGGACTCGGGTCGCAGCCGGTGCTGGAAAGCCCAACCGGCATCCATCCCGCTCAGGCGGACATTGGTCACCCCGGTCGCGGCGAGCCTGGACAGCGTGGTGGCCACGCCCGGCCGCCAGACTTCGAAGGCGAGCACGTTCCACTCGGGACGCAGCGCGGCCAGCGCGGCGGTCGCATCGCCCACTCCGGAACCGATTTCGACGGCCAGCGGCCCGGTCCGCCCGAACCAGTGGACCGGATCGCTACCTTCGGCCGCCATCGCCTCCTCGGGAATCACCCAGTGGTCGGCGTACGCCGACCAAGCGGCCTGCTGGCCGGTGGTGAGCCGATGCCCACGTCGGGAATAGGACCGCACGTCCCGCGTGTGCCGCCCATCGGCGGTCAGCTGCCCCTGCGGACGTGCCGGTTCGGTGGTGCGAGCGCGCATCTGACCATTGTCCAGGCCCGTCGGCGAACCCAACGAAACCGCGTGCCAAACCCCCACCGCCGACCCGTCCCGAAATAGCGACCGACCCGTCCCATAGTCACCCACTAGCGTGACTATGGGACGGGTCGGCTGCGACCAAAGGACGGGTCAGCGCGTGGCTACTTGGAGATGCTGGTCACCCGGCCGGCGCCGACGGTGCGGCCGCCCTCGCGGATGGCGAAGCGCAGGCCTTCGTCCATGGCGATGGGCTGGATCAATTCGACCGCCATCTCGGTGTTGTCGCCGGGCATCACCATCTCCTTGCCGTCGGGCAAGGTCACCACGCCGGTCACGTCCGTGGTCCGGAAGTAGAACTGCGGCCGGTAGTTGTTGAAGAACGGCGTGTGACGGCCGCCCTCCTCCTTCGACAAGATGTAGACCGAAGCATCGAAGTTGGTGTGTGGGGTAGTGGTGCCCGGCTTGATCACGACCATGCCGCGCTCGACATCCTCGCGCTTCGTGCCGCGCAGCAACAACCCGACGTTCTCGCCCGCCTGGCCCTCGTCGAGCAGCTTGCGGAACATCTCGACACCGGTGACCGTGGTCTTCTGCGAGGTGTCGCGGATGCCGATGATCTCGACCTCCTCGCCCACCTTGACGATGCCGCGCTCGATCCGGCCGGTGATCACCGTGCCGCGACCCGTGATGGTGAACACGTCCTCGACCGGCATCAGGAACGGCTTGTCGGTCTCGCGCTCCGGCGTCGGGATCGACTCGTCGACGGCCGCCATCAGCTCGGCGATCGACTCGCCCCACTTGGCGTCGCCGTTGAGAGCCGGGAAGGCGGCCACGCGCACCACGGGGACGTCGTCACCGGGGAACTCGTACTCGCTGAGCAGCTCGCGGACCTCCATCTCGACCAGCTCGACCAGCTCGTCGTCGTCGACCATGTCGCACTTGTTGAGCGCGACGACCAGTGCCGGCACGCCGACCTGGCGAGCGAGCAGCACGTGTTCGCGGGTCTGTGGCATCGGGCCGTCGGTGGCGGCGACCACGAGAATCGCGCCGTCCATCTGCGCCGCGCCGGTGATCATGTTCTTGATGTAGTCGGCGTGACCCGGGCAGTCGACGTGCGCGTAGTGCCGGGCCTCGGTCTGGTATTCGACGTGCGCGATCGAGATCGTGATGCCGCGCTGCCGCTCCTCGGGAGCCTTGTCGATCTGGTCGAAGGCCGACGCCTCGTTCAGATTCGGGTACTTGTCGTGCAGCACCTTGGTGATCGCCGCGGTCAGCGTCGTCTTGCCATGGTCGATGTGACCGATGGTGCCGATATTCACGTGCGGCTTGGTCCGCTCGAACTTCGCCTTAGCCACTTCGGGCTCCTCCTGTTGTGATGTTCTATCTCGTGTGTTGGTGGATATTACTGCCGGCGGACTCTCCGGGTGAATCCCCGAGCGAGGCCTGTGAAGATCCCGGTCCTGATTGTCTGAGCCCTACTCGCCTCGAACTTTCTTGACGATCTCCTCGGCGATGCTCGCGGGAACCTCGGCGTACGAGTCGAACTCCATCGAGTACGACGCCTGGCCGGAGGTCTTCGACCTCAGGTCGCCGACGTACCCGAACATCTCCGACAACGGGACGAGCGCCGCGACCACTTTGTCGCCGTGCCGCTCCTCCATGCTCTGTACCTGCCCACGACGGGAGTTGATGTCGCCGATCACATCGCCCAGGTAGTCGTCCGGGGTGATCACCTCGACGGCGAACATCGGCTCCAACAGCACCGGCTTGGCCTGACGCGCCGCTTCCTTGAAGGCCGCGATGCCGGCGATCTTGAAGGCCAGTTCCGAAGAGTCGACGTCATGGTAGGCGCCGTCCTCGAGGGTGACCTTGACGTCCACCATGGGGTATCCGGCGAGCACGCCGAACTCCATCGCCTCACGTGCGCCGTTGTCGACCGAGGGGATGTACTCCCGGGGGATCCGGCCACCGGTGACGTTGTTGGCGAACTCGTAGCCCGCGCCGACACCGGTCTCGGGATCAACGCTGGGCTCGATGCTGATGATCACCTTGGCGAACTGACCCGAGCCGCCGGTCTGCTTCTTGTGGGTGTAGGAGTGCTTCTCGACCTTCCGCCGGATCGTCTCCCGGTAGGCGACCTCAGGCTTGCCGACCGTCGCCTCGACGCGGAACTCGCGGCGCATCCGGTCGACCAGGATCTCCAGGTGCAGCTCGCCCATGCCGGCGATGATGGTCTGCCCGGTCTCGGTATCGGTCTTGACGGTGAAGGTCGGGTCCTCGTCGGAGAGCCGCTGGATGGCGGTGCCCAGCTTCTCCTGATCGCTCTTGGTCTTCGGCTCGATGGCCACCTGGATCACCGGAGCCGGGAACGTCATGGACTCCAGCACGACCTGGTTGGTGGGATCGCACAGGGTGTGCCCGGTCTTGGTGTCCTTCAGGCCCATCACCGCGACGATCTGGCCGGCGCCGACCGATGCGATCTCCTCACGCTTGTTGGCGTGCATCTGGTAGACCTTGCCGATCCGCTCCTTGCGGCCGCTCACCGAGTTGATCACCGTAGAGCCGGCTTCGAGCTTTCCGGAGTACACCCGGACATAGATCAGCTTGCCGAGGTGCGGATCGGTCGCGATCTTGTAGGCAAGCCCGGAGAAGGGCTGATCGTCGGCGGGCTTACGCTCGACCTCGACCGTCTCGTCGTTGGGCTTGTGCCCGATAATCGCGGTGATGTCCAGCGGCGACGGGAGGTACTTCACCACCGCGTCGAGCAGCGGCTGCACCCCCTTGTTCTTGAACGCGGTGCCGCACAGCACCGGGTTGAGTTTGTCGGCCAGCGTCGCCCGCCGGATCGCCGCGTCGATCGCCTCGACGCTCAGCTCGGCGCCTTCCAGATACGCCTCCATCACCTCGTCGTCAGCTTCGGCAAGGGTCTCGATGAGCTTCTCGCGATACTCGTCGGCTTGCGCCTTGAGGTCGGCCGGGATGTCCTCGACCACATAGTCCTCGCCGATCTTGGTCTCGCCGCGCCAGACCAGCGCACGCATGCCGACCAGGTCGACGACTCCGAGGAAGTCGGCTTCGGCGCCGATCGGGAGCTGCAACACCAGCGGAGTCGAGTTCAACCGCTCCACCATCATGTCGACGCACCGGAAGAAGTCCGCGCCGGTGCGGTCGAGCTTGTTGACGAAACACATCCGCGGAACGGAGTACTTGTTGGCCTGCCGCCACACCGTCATGGTCTGCGGCTCGACGCCGGCGACACCGTCGTACACCGCGACAGCGCCGTCGAGCACTCGCAGCGAGCGCTCGACCTCAGCGGTGAAGTCGACGTGACCGGGGGTGTCGATGATGTTGATCTGATGTTTCTTCCACCAGCAGGTGGTGGCGGCGGAGGTGATCGTGATGCCGCGCTCCTGCTCCTGCTCCATCCAGTCCATCGTCGCGGCGCCCTCGTGGACTTCACCGATCTTGTAGTTGATGCCGGTGTAGAAGAGGATGCGCTCGGTGGTGGTGGTCTTGCCAGCATCGATGTGCGCCATGATGCCGATGTTGCGGACCTTGTTGAGGTCCGTGGTGATGTCGACGGCCACGGGGTTCGTTGTCCTTACGAGTCGGGACTGATGCACCGACCGGGTACGTCGTACCCGGTCGACCTCACCAGCGGTAGTGGGCGAATGCCTTGTTGGAGTCGGCCATCTTGTGGGTGTCCTCACGCTTCTTCACGGCGGCACCCAGGCCGTTGGAGGCGTCGAGGATCTCGTTCATCAGGCGCTCGTGCATGGTCTTCTCGCGGCGTTGCTGGGCGTAGCTCACCAGCCAGCGCAACGCCAGCGTGGTGCTGCGGTTGGGCTTGACCTCGATCGGCACCTGATAGGTGGCACCGCCGACTCGGCGAGACTTGACTTCCAGCGCCGGGCGGACGTTGTCGAGCGCCCGCTTGAGGGTGAGCACCGGGTCGGTGCCGGCCTTCTCCCGGCAACCCTCGAGCGCGGTGTACACGATGCGCTGGGCGACCTGCTTCTTGCCGTCCTTGAGTACCTTGCTCACCAGTTGACTGACCAGGGGGGAACCATAGACCGGATCGACGTCGATCGGCCGCTTCGGGGCGGGGCCCTTGCGGGGCATCAGCTCTTCTCCTTCTTCGCGCCGTACCGGCTACGGGCCTGCTTGCGCTGCTTCACGCCCTGGGTGTCGAGGGTGCCGCGAATGATCTTGTAGCGGACACCGGGGAGATCCTTCACCCGGCCGCCGCGCACGAGCACGATCGAGTGCTCCTGGAGATTGTGGCCCACACCGGGGATGTACGCCGTGACCTCGATGCCGCTGGACAGGCGCACGCGGGCGACCTTGCGCAGGGCAGAGTTCGGCTTCTTCGGAGTGGTGGTGTAGACGCGCGTGCACACGCCACGGCGTTGCGGAGACCCCTTGAGGGCGGGCGTCTTGGACTTCGACGCCTTGTCCTGGCGGCCCTTGCGGACCAACTGCTGAATGGTGGGCACCTGGGTGGTTCCCTTTCTCTTCCTCTAGTCAGGCCCGGCACGATGCCGGGCACGATGTCGCCGCAAGATCCTGCTCCGACGAGTTGCGCCTCGACGGACCTTGCGTAGTGAAGCCTCGTGCCTGTTGTGTTCGGTGCCGATCGAGACCGCTGCGCTGGAGCAACCACGGGGCAGCAACTACTGGGCGGATCTGGGCACGCTGGACGGCCTGGATCGCCCAGACACAAGGCACGAGACTACTTGGTGCGACCATCCGGGTCAAAACCCGAAGAGGTGCCCCCCGCCCGGCCGCTGCCCCTCCACGGGTCGATGTACTACGGTGCGTAACGTGCCTCACGACGAGCGCAAGACCAAGCACGAGATCGGCAACCGGACCTTCTTCGTGGCCGATGTCGACCCGATCGATCCCGACGGAGTACGCACCGTTCAGGTCGGTGCGGCGCTCTGGCTGATCACGTTCTTCGCGCTGCTGCCCTTCTACGGGCGGCTGGTGGACGCGAACCGGGTGTGGTGGCTGTGGACCTGCTGGGCCGGCTTCGCGCTCGGCCTGTTCGGCTACGAGTACACCCGGCGCGTTCGCAATCGCTACACCGGAGGTGGCCGCCGCCGCCGATAGGGCGGCCTCAGAACTCCTCGAGTTCGGCGGTGACCGTGTCGATGGCCAGCGGAGGAAGCGGCGGTGGCTGATTGCGCTTGCCGAGGGTGATCTCCGAATGCGCGCCGCAGCCGTGATCGAGCGACACCGTCCGACCGTCGTCATTGGCGTCGCCGTTGGCGCAGACTCCGAACGACAACGACAACGGCCCGGCGAGTCGGACCAAGAAGCCGCAACTCTGGCACGCGTGGGGCGCCGACTGTGCCAGCGGGGAGTGCGGGCCACCGGCACCGTCGTACCACCGCTCGGCGGCCAGGGCGCGCCCCTCCGGCGACAGCGTGCGAATCCGGCCCAGCCCGAGGTCGCGGCTCACCTCGCGGATCTGGGACTTGTCGTCGGTGTCGAGGTCGTCGTCTCCGAAGGAGTACGCCGGCACGAGCCGCGGGTCGTCGTCGGTGACCGGAAGCAGGTCACCCGGAGACAGATCGCCCGGCTTGACCCGGTCACGGTAGGGCACCCAGACCGGAGCCACGATCGCCTCCGGCCCCGGCACCAACACGATCTCGTCAACCGTCCCGGTCTTCTGTCGAGCCGCTCGGGCCAGGGTGACCGACCAACGCCAGCCGATGTACCCGCGACGGGTGCACACGAAGTGATGAGTGACGAGACGCTCCCCCTCGATTACGTGCTCGAGGTAGTCGCCGACATCGGCCTCGGGCACGTCCGCCAGCAGCGCGGAACGCGCCATCTCCACCGCACCGACCAGGGTGGTGTCGGCCTTGGCGCGGGCGAGAGTAGAGGTCACGCCCGCATCTAACCGCACCGAGCCCGCCAAAGCGAGTCCGATGAGTTCGCCGAGCGCGACGGTCGAGAGCACCGGTCGCGGGTCAGGCCATTGCGGAACCGACCCGGAGACCGGGCAGGATATGCCCATGCCGTCCTCTGGGTCGCCCACCGGGCCATCATCTGGGCCGAGCCGTGGGTCGGGCCCCGGGCCGGACTCGGGGGCGTCCCCCGGGCCGGGGTCGGACGAGGAGCGCTCGGGCAGTCGGCCCCGGACTTCCGCGAAGGATCGCCTGGACATGGCGCGTCGAGGGGCACGGACGACGGCGCGCGGCGCGACGTCGGCGGCCAAGACCGTGGGCACGGCTACTCGACGGGCGGGCGCCTTCACCATGCGCCAAGCGCGCCGAGCCTCCAAGGCCGAAGGGGCCGGCGACTCCGGCATGTCACAACTGATCGAGCTGCACGCGATCAACGCGGCCGGCGATGCCGCGATAGCGATCTCGTTGGCCGGCACCTTGTTCTTCCAGGTGCCGACCGGGGAAGCTCGGAGCCAGGTCGCCTTGTTCCTGGGCCTGACCATGCTCCCGTTCGTGATCGTCGCACCGCTCATCGGCCCGTTCCTGGACCGCTTCAACCATGGCCGGCGCTGGGCGATCGGGGCGACCATGGCGATCCGCGCCTTTCTGGCCTGGGTATTGGCCACCGCCACCCAACTCGACTCCCAGTGGCTGTTTCCGGCCGCACTGGGTTGCCTGGTCGCGTCCAAGGCGTACGCCGTGACCCGCGGCGCCGCCGTACCCCGGTTGTTGCCGAGCGGGCAGACCTTGGTGAAGGCGAACGCGCGGATCTCGCTGGCCGGGGTGATCGGCGCCGCGATCTCGGCGCCGATCGCCGGACTCGCCGCCTGGGCCGGACCGGAGTGGTCGTTGCGCTATGCCTTCGCGGTGTTCGTGCTGGCGACGGTGATGGCGATCCGGCTGCCCGCGCGAGTGGACTCGAGCCTCGGCGAGGGCACTCTGGTGCTGACCGGGGCGGCCGGCGACGACGGGGCCGAGTCCCTCTCGCCCTCGCCCAGCGGCCGGTACCGGATGCGCATCCCGGGGGCGGTCTCCTTCGCGCTGCGAGCCGGCTGCGGACCGCGCTGGCTCTCCGGATTCCTGACGATGTTCTTGGCGTTCCTGCTCCGCGAGGTCGAGATCGGGGACTTCGCACCCGAGGTCCTCCTCGGCGTGGTCATCGGTGCCGCCGGGGTCGGCAGCACGATCGGCGTGGCACTCGCGTCGCTGCTAAGGCAGGTACAACCCTCGACCACGGTGGTCGCCGCGCTGATCGCCGACGTGGTGATGGCGGGTGTTGCCGCCCTGATGTTCGGCCTGATTCCGTTGGTGCTCCTCGGCCTGGTCGCCGGGATGGCCCAATCGCTGTCGAAGCTGTCGTTGGACTCGACGATTCAGACCTATGTGCCCGAGCGGGTTCAGTCGAGCGCCTTCGCCCGCTCGGACACCACGCTCCAGCTGGCCTGGGTCATCGGCGGCTTCTGCGGCATCGTGATGCCGCTGATTCCGCGTCTCGGATTGGGTGCGGCCGCCCTGGTTCTGGGCCTGTGGGCGACCTTCGTGCTGACCAGGCGGCCCCGAGCCGGCCGGCCGGCCACGAGGTCGCCCGCGAAATAGCGCCCGTGAAATAGGCTGAGACACTCCGGGGGAACCGCGGCCTCGCCGCTATGCGACGGGCCGGCGGTTCAGAGTTCCCGGCGGTTCAGAGTTCGAGTTCGGCGGCCAGCGCGCGCAAGAGTTTCGCGGTGGGCGCGGCGGTCCGCTGATCCGGGTACCGGCCGTGCCGATAGCCCTCGCCGACGTTGTCGAGGAGCCGGATCAGGTCCTCCACGATCGGCACCATCTCCTCCGGCTTCTTGCGCCGGGCATGCTGTTGGTTGCGGCTCACCGATGCCGGGGCGTCCAGCACCCGGACCTGCAGGGCTTGGTCACCGCGGCGGCCCTGCGCGATGCCGAACTCGACCCGGGTGCCGGGCTTCAAGGTGGTGAGACCGCTGGGAAGCGCGTCCGCATGGACATAGACGTCGGGTCCGTCCTCGGACGAGAGGAAACCGAAGCCCTTCTCGGCGTCGAACCACTTCACCTTGCCACTGGGCACCGGGTTGCCTCCTCCTTCTGGGATGGGGTCGCATCGTCACGGCCGGGACGCGGCCTGGCGGCAGCGGGACAAGCCTAGGCCGAAGGGGCCCGTTCGAGATAGTCCGCCACGATTCATGCGGTTTCGGGCCCGTCGAGTGGCCGGAGTCGTGCCGGAATGTCGGTAGGTGGCCGCATCGGCCGGGGGAGGGGGGAGCGAATCAGCGCCGGAGGTGACCGACGATGCTCCACAACGGATCGGCGGCGCTCGTCGTCCGGACTCTGCCCTGACGCCACCCCAGGAAGGCGGCCGCGATTCGCTCGCCCGCGGTCGTGGTGGAGTCGACGTAGAAATGCAGAGTCCTGGTCCCGCGCGCGGTCTCGTGGGCGACCAGGAGCGAGGACCGCCCCAGGCGTTCCTCGAGAGCGCGGATCAGCTCCTCGAGCCTGGCCAGCGCATTGGGAGACGGCTCTCCCCCGCCCGCCAGATCGACGAAGGGAACGTGTACGCCGGCGTGGTGGTCGAGCTGTGGCGCGATCACCGGTGTCAGCTTGACGAGCGCGGCGGCGGTGACGGGCCGCCCGTTGGCCTGCCCGCTGAAGGTCGTCCACAACGGCTTGCCGGCATCGTCGCAGAGCTCGTCGCGAAGGGCAGCCACAGCGGGCCGGAGGATCGCCGCCATGGTGGTGCCCGGGCTGCCGAGGTAGCCCATGCGGCCGACGAAGAGGTCCGCGTCGAGTTCGCCGACGACAGCGTCGACGACCCGGTCGGCCACCCTGGCGCGCAACTCCGGCGGGTGGGAATCCATCCCCGGGTAGTGCAGGTGCACGTCGATCCAGTCTCGGCGCCGGTTGGTGGTCACGGTGACGTCGTCGAGAGCGATCGCGAATCCGTCGCCGGTGACCGTGTGGCCGGCCAGGTTGGTGACCGCCGGCAACCGGTCGCCGTACTCCCAGACCGGGTCGGAGGCGGGCGCCTTGCGCAACCACCGGCGGGCGAGGAAGAGCCGCTCAGGGCTACCACCGGCGCTCACCACCAAGCGGTAGCGGGAGCTGAGTCCCGACACGATTCCCCATCGCAATAGCGGGTCGATGCGGGCGGCCCGCCGCGCCAGCTCGGCATGAGCGGTGCCGGTCACGCTCCGTGAGACCTCCGCCGCGACTTCCTGGCGACCGCTCGCCTGCCACCACTTCCAAAAGCCCCACATGCCGATCGATGGATCGACCGCGGTCGACCTGGCGCGACGACGGAACAGCACCATGGCGTGAGCCTAGTGACCCTCAGGCAGCCGAGACGTCACAAAAGCACGCTGAGACGTCGCAAATGCTCGTCGAGAAGTCACAAATGCACGGTGAAGCGTCACCCATCCACGCCACCATCGCACCGAGAATCAACCGCCTGCCGATACGCGTCGAGCGATCATCGAACCGGCCGAAGACCCGGGCCGACTGCTGCGATCCGGCCTCTGATCATGCCGTGCCCGGATGATCCGGGGGAACGGCGTCGATCTGCATGACGACCGCCTTCGGTTCGGTGAAGAACTCCCGGCTGAACGCACCTCCCTCGCGGCCCACCCCGGACAGACCGACTCCGCCGAACGGGGCGCGCAGGTCCCGGATGAAGAAACAGTTGACCCAGACAGTCCCGACCTCGAGCCGCGCGGAGACTCGGTGGGCCGTGTGCAGGTTCTCGGTGAAGAGCTGCGCATCGAGGCCGTACTCGGTGTCGTTCGCGAGCGCGACGACCTCATCCTCGGTGTCGAAAGGATGCACGGTGACCACGGGCCCGAAGATCTCCTCACGGACATGCGGACTGTTCAGCGGCATGTCGACCAACACCGTCGGTCTGACCGACCACCCCTCGCCGACTCCGCCGCTGCGGATGCGGCCGCCGACGCTCTCGACCGTGTCGACATACCCCTTGACCTTCCGGAAGTGCGCTTCGCTGGCCAAGGGACCGAACTCGGTGGCCGGATCCTCCGGGTCACCGACCGTCATCGCCTCGGCTTTCGCCACGAACCGGTCGAGGAACTCGTCGAAGACCGGACGCTGGACATAGAGCCGGCTACCGCTGAGGCAGATCTGACCGGCATTGCGGAAGACCGACTGGATCGACCATTCCACGGCGTTGTCCAAGGCCGCATCCGCGAAGACTATGTTGCAGTTCTTGCCGCCCATCTCCAGTGACACCGGGATGAGATTCGCCGCAGCCGCGGCGGAGATGACCTTCCCGGTGGCGCTCTCGCCGGTGAAGGTGATCCGGTCCACGCGCGGATCGCTGGTGAGCGCCGCGCCGACCGAGTCGGGCCCGTAGCCGTGGACGACGTTGATGACCCCGTCCGGGAACCCCACATCGGCTGCCAGGCGTGCCAGGATCGTCGCCGACGCCGGGGTGTCCTCGGCCGGCTTGAGAACCACGGTGTTGCCCCATGCCAACGCCGGCGCCACTTTCCACGTCTCCAGCATCAACGGGAAGTTCCACGGCGCTATCGCGACCACGACGCCGGCGGGCTCGTAGCGGGTGTACGCATGGTGACCGGTGTCCATCGGAAGGGTCTCGGCAGTCGCCATCGCCGCATGATCGGCGAAGAACCGGAGATTGAGGGCGGCCCGGGCGACGTCGTGCCGGCACTGCGTCACCGGTTTGCCCATGTCCCGGCGATCGGCCGCGGCCAACTCGTCCGCGTGATCCTCCACCGCGTCGGCAAGTGCGTGCAGCAACTCCTGCCGCTTGGCATGGCCCCAGCGCGGCCAGGGGCCCTGGTCGAACGCCGCTCGTGCCGCCGTGACGGCCGCCTCGGCGTCGGCCGCACTGCCCAGCGCGATGTCGGCCCAAGGCTGCCTGGTCCAGGGATTCACGCTCGGAAATCGAGCGCCGTCGATCGAATCGACTTCCTTGCCCGCGATGTGGTGGCCGAACCTCTCCGACCCCACCGTGGCGCCGGCGGTCACCGCGACGCTCCCGGGCCGCAGTCGAGTACGACGTCACCGAGGGTCGCGAACCGGCAGGCAACGGTCGAGCCCGGAGTCGCGGCCACGGCATCCGTCATGCCGCCGGTCAGGACGATCCAGCCCGGCTCGATCGCCAGCCCACGCTTGGCCAGTTCGTTGGCACCGAGAGCGAGTGCCTCCGCCGGATCGCCGAGCACGGCGGCACCGGTGGCCTGGTCGACGACGACCCCGTCGATCTCGACCAACACCCGTTCTCCCACCAGATCGACCGACCCCGGCGAAACTCCCCCCGCCGCGACGACGTACGCCCCGGAAGAGGCATTGTCGGCGACCACGTCCGAGGCTGCGAACTTGAAGTCCGTGAACCTGCTATCGATGATCTCCGCGCCGGCGTACACCCGGTCGACGGCGGCGAGCGCTTGGGCGGCGGTCACGCCAGGCCCGCACAGCCGGGAAGCCATGACGAACACGATCTCGGGCTCGATTCGAGGATGAATGAGCTTGTCCTGCGGCACCTGGTCACCGGGGCGCAGCACCATGCCATCGGTCAGCCAAGCGACCAGCGGCGTGTCCAGACCCATGCGCCGTTGCTTGGCGCGGCTGGTCAGGCCGAGTTTGAGTCCGGTGAGCCGCTCGCCCCGGGCGAGGCGCCGACGGAGGGTCTCGTCTTGGATCCGGTACCCGGTTCTCAGGTCGAGCTCTGGCCACTCGTCGGTGAATCTGGCCCGATCCCGGCGCTCGGCTTCACAGGCCAGCAATTCGGAGGCGACCGACTCCTCGGTCCACACGGTCATGTGCCGACCCTAGGCATGGCATGCGGCGACGGGCCCGGCGTCCCGTTTGGCGGAACGACTCGAAAGCATGCAACCGATCCGGGATCCGCGAACGAAGGCACGGTTGTAGGGGGTTCACAACCCTGACCCAGGAACAATCGAGGAGAAATCAATGAAGATCCGTGCACTGATCCCAGCGGTAGTAATGGCCGTCGCCGCCACCGCGCTGGGAACTGCGCCTGCCGAAGCCGCCCGGGGAAACACGAGCTTGGTCGAGGTGCTTGCCGCCGACGGCGTGAAGCTCGATCACAATTGGCATGACTTCGACATCGTGGAGCAGGCCGCGTTCGCGGTGCTCAAGGCGAAGCCGGACAGCGCAGTCGGCGTACTCGCGGACGGCAACGTCAAACTGACCGCTTTCGTCCCGACCGATCGCGCCTTCCGGAAGTTGGTCTTCGACCTCACCGGCAAGCGGATGAGCGAGCGGAAAGTCTTCAAGACCGTCGCCTCACTCGGCATCGACACCGTGGAGGCAGTGCTTCTCTACCATGTGGTGCCGGGCGCGCCGATCACCTACGCGACCGCGAAGAAGGCCAACGGAGCGAAGCTGACCACAGCCGGTGGCGGCACGATCACGGTCAAGGTGCGCCACGGGGTGGTGCGCCTGAAGGACGCCGATCGAGACGACCTCAACCCCCGCGTGTTGCGGAGCCTGAAGAACATCAACAAGGGCAACAAGCAGATCGCGCACGGCATCAACCGGGTGCTGCGTCCGATCAACCTCTGATCGGCTCCACCCAACGCCAGATAGTCCGCCACGTTATGCATCGCATCGCGACCCGAATTCCCACGGTTCGGGTGCCGAACGTGGCGGACTATCTTCGTTCCGGGAACCGGTCACGGTCTGACAGCGAAGCACCGGCGTGGGGAAAAATTACTGAAGCCCGACAGAAAGAATCAGAGGAGATCCGCATGAAGATCCGTAGGCTCATTCCGGCCCTGACCGCGGTCGTTGCCGGGATCGCGTCGTTCGCGGCGACACCCGCCAATGCCGAAGAAGGCGATTCCGGAACGGGAACCACCAGTTTGGTCGAGGTGCTGGGTGCCGACGGCACCGAACTCGACAACAACTGGCACGACTTCGACATCGTCGAAGCCGCAGCGTTCGCGGTTCTGGAGACCAAGCCCGATAGCGCGGTCGGCGTGCTGGCTCAAGGCGATGTCGAACTCACCGCCTTCGTCCCGACCGATCGCGCCTTCCGGAAACTGGTCCTCGACCTGACCGGAACCTGGGTCCGCAGCGAGCAGGAAGCCTTCGACGCCGTGGCGTCACTGGGGATCGACACTGTGGAGGCGGTGTTGCTCTATCACGTGGTCCCCGGGTCCGCGATCGACTATCAGACCGCTAAGAAGGCAGATGGGGCTGTGCTCACCACAGCCGGCGGAGGCACCATCGAGGTCGCCGTCTACCGGTGCCGCATCTTCCTACAGGATGCCGACCCGGATGCCTTCAACCCTCGGGTGAAGCGTTCATTGGCCGATATCAACAAGGGCAACAAGCAGATCGCACACGGCATCAACCGAGTGCTTCGCCCGATCGACCTCTGACCCGCTAGGGCCCGCGATTCGAAACCAGGCCGACGCGTCACGGAGTCTGACTCTGTGACGCGTCGGTCTGTTTTTGTGACGCTTCACCGTGCTTTTGTGACGCGTCGGCGTGGGGGGATGGGTCTAGGCCCGGGGATTTCCGACCTTGATGGTGAGGCCGTCACCGAGATCGATGACCGTGCCGGGAAACAGCGGCTCCGGTACGCCGGGACGTAGGGTGCGCGGCCCCAGGCCGGGGTGCATCACGATGCTGCCGTTGGTCGAATTGAGATCGGTGGCGACCGCCAGGCCGAGATCGATACCGGTGCCGGGACTGACGTCGAGGTGGGTCGAGGAGATCTCGTGGCCCGGGCTCGGCACCGCGACCAGGGTGGGCTGCTCGGAGTCGACCTTGCCAGCATCGGGAGCACGCCCGATCACGACCGGCCCGATCACATCCAACTCCTCGCCGCTGGAGAAGGTGAGACTGGCCACCGCCGCCCCCGGGCCACCGAACACCGGCGGCTCTGCCGCGGGATCGGTCGACTCGCCGGCTTCGGAATCGGTCCTCCCGGAACCGCCGTACCCGGTCAAATCAGGCGCCTCTTCCTCGACCACCATCGCCAAGGTCGGCTCGGAGCTCGCATCGACGACCGGTATCGCCGGAGCCAACTCCTCGGCAGCCACCCCGGCCGGCAACCTGCCGAACCAGGAGGCCGGCGGTTCCGGCAGTCCCCCCGGCGGCAGTCCGATCGACTCCCGGTCGGTGTCATCGGTGGCACGTGCGCGGCCCGAGAAGTCGCCGCCGGGTGTCCGGTCCCCGTCCTCCGCGATCTCATCAGTGATCTCGTCGGCCGCCATCACCTCGGTTGCCCAATCATCGCCAGCATCGTCATCGACAGCAGCGCCATCGACAGCGTCCTCGGCCGAATCGACATCCGCTTGTGCTGCCGGCGCGGCGTCCTCGGCGACGATGTCGCCCTCCTCGGCGGGAGAACCCTCCTCGGCGATGTCGCCCTCCTCGGCAACCGGAACCGCCTCGTCCTCGGCGCCGGACGCCTCGGCTACCTGCTGCGCCAACTCCCCGTCCGCGGAGGCATCCTGGGGAGCCGACCTGTCCAGTGCGGCTCGGTAGCCGAAGCCGCTGCCCGCCAGGAATCGCTCCGCCGCTTCCTGGTCGGCCTCATTCCTGGGGAGCACCTCCTCTGCTACCACGTCCTCGGCCTCGTCCTGGCCGGCCTCGATGCCACCTTCGTCCAGTTCTTCATCCGGTTCTTCGTCCGGTTCTTCATCCGGTTCTTCGTCCGGTTCTTCGTTCTGCTCTTCGTCCTGCACCTGTTCTTGGTCCACCGGGCCCTCGTCTACCGGATGCATGTCATGCACGGCCGCGTCGAGCGGGTCGTCTTCATCGAGGACACCGCTCGGGGATGCATCCGTATCGAGTTCGGTCGCGCCGCCTTCTTCCGCGCTTGCCGGGAGGTCCTCGTCCAGGCTCGCCGCGGCGCTCTTTCGGTCGCCTTCAGGGTCGCTCTCCACCGGAGCCTCCCCGCCTTCGGCGCCATCGGCGACCATCGGGGTCTCGATCATCGGAGTCTCGGCCATCGGGGTCTCAGCCACTGCCGGAGGCGCATCCAGGCCGGCCAGCCGCACCAATCCGGCGCCGATCGTCAGCCGCTCCTGGTCGCCGAGGTCGGACTCCTCAACGGTGAGGCTGATCCGCGTGACCCCGGTAAGGGTGTGTTCCACCCAGGTGGTCGCCGCCGAGCCGGCGATCTCGACCGGGCCGTGTGCGGTCTCGAAGGTACCTCGCGCGGCGCCGCGAACCACGACCTGGGTCGCACCGTCCGACTCGCTGACCAGCACGAAACCGGGAAGATCGCGCAAACCTCCGGAGATCAGCGCATCGAGTACCTCGTCGAACTCGGCGCCGTCGTCGACGAGCGCCCACAGGGCACCCACTCGGGACTTCTCCGACGGCGGCAACAGGACCGTTGCGCTGTCGCCGAATATTCCGAACCAGCTACCCGGTAGGTAGCTGTTTCTCAACGATGGGGTGCTCGGATTGGTCACAACTCGCCTCCGGCGGATGGGGTGGTCGGGGCCGCGCCAGTCCAGCGCGACCCGGGGGGGTGGTGGGTCAGTCAACTGCCGAATGCCTCGAAGTGTACGAGACGAAGCCCCGATCCGCGTCAGCCGCCCACCGGCTAGCGTGGGTCGCGTGAGGTCCGGTGGAACGCGACGAGCGAGCACCAGTGAGCGAGCATCCGCGGGCGGCGTCCGGACTCGATCGAGTCCGGCTGCGGCACCCGGATCGCGGTCGGCTATGCCCGAGCCGCCCCGGACGTTGGCCGAGAGCCTGCGCCGATGGCCTTCCGAGAACGTGCTCGCGCTCTTGCGGGAGCGACCCGATCTAGCCACGCCCGCACCACAGGACTCCGCACATCTGGCATCGCGGTTGAGTACCCGGGCCTCCATCACGCGAGCTGTCGACCGGCTCGATCGGGCGGAGATCGCGCTTCTCGAGGCGATCGGGACCGCCGGCCCGATCGCCCAGGACGAGGTGCCGGCGCTGGTCCGGGTGGAACCGGACATGGTGTGGGACACGGTTCTGCGGCTCACCGGACTGGCGCTGCTCTGGGAGGGTCCCGGTGGGCTCAGGGCCCTGACCGAGGTGGTCGGCCTCCTGACCGCCGGCTCCCTCGCCGAGTCGACGGGTCGCAACACTGCCCCCGAGACCGACTATCGCAAGCCGTCCCTCGCGCTCACCGCCCGCTCTGAGCAGGCCATCGACCAGGCCGCCGCCGGGGCCGCGTTCGACGCCGTACGCCACATCGAGGTGCTCCTGGATCACTGGGGTACGCGACCGCCTCTCCGGCTGCGCGGCGGCGGGCTGGGTATGCGTGACCTGAAGGCGGCGGCACAGCTGCTCCAGGCCGACGAGGCCCATGCCGCCATCACCATCGAGGTCGCCGCGGCAGCCGGGCTGCTCGCCACCGGGGCGGATCACGAGGGAAACCCGGCCTGGCTCCCGACCGACGCGTACGACGCGTGGGCAGCGGCGCCGACCACCGAGCGCTGGTGGCTGGTCACCAGGGCCTGGCTGGTGAGCCCCCGGGTGATCGGGCGCGCCGGTCAGAAGGACGCGCAGGGCAAGACCCAGAACGCACTCGCTCCGGAGCTCGCCTCCGCACTCCAGGAGGAGACCCGTCACGCGGTGCTCGACCAGCTGGCCCGGGTCGAACCCGGCTTCGCCCTCGCGTCCGGGACCGGTCCGCCGAGCCTGATGTCGGCGCTGGCCTGGAACCGGCCCCGGCGTCCGGCGATTCGCGAGGCGATGGCGCATTGGGCACTTCTCGAGGGATCACACCTGGGCGTCCTCGGCCTGACCGGGATGTCTGGGCCCGGCCGGGCTTTGCTCACCGGCGACCGGGAGGCGGCAGCGGCCGGATTGGCGCCGTTGCTCCCGAAACTGATCGATCGCGTCCTGGTGCAGGCAGACCTCACCGCGATCGCGCCGGGACCGCTACGGACGCCGACGGCCCGTATGCTGCACCTGATCGCCGACGTGGAGTCGCGCGGCGCCGCCACGGTGTACCGGTTCTCCGCCGGCTCGATCCGGCGCGGACTGGATGCCGGCTGGACCGCTGCCGAGCTCCATGAGTTCCTGCGGACCTCCTCCAGCGTGCCGATCCCGCAGCCCCTGGCCTACCTCGTCGACGACACCGCCCGTACCTTCGGTGCCTTGCGGGTCGGCCAGGCCGATTCGTTCATCCGCTCGGACGACGAGGTCTTGATCGCCGAACTGGCCCGACACCAGCACGCAGCGGCGTGGGGTCTGCGGCGGCTGGCTCCCACCGTGCTGGTGAGCACCGCCCCTCCGGCCGTGATGCTGCACCGGCTCCGCGAGGCCGGCGCGGCGCCGGTGCTGGAGGCTCCGGACGGCTCGATCCATGTCGTGCGGCCGGACCTGCAGCGCACTCGTGGCGTCAAGGCGTCGAAGGCGACTCCGGCAGAGCGCGCGGCCCGAGAGACGGCACGGCTCACCAAGGTGGTGTCCGCTATCCGGGCCGGCGACCGCCAGGCCTCGCTCAAGCCTCCGGGGGCGGCCGCTCAGGGACCGGCCGCCGCGATGGCGGCCCTCCGGTCCGCTATCGAGGCGCGTCGATCCGTCCTGATCGGGTACGTCGACAACGACGGCGCCACGACGACGCGGGTCATCACCCCGATCCGAGTGGACGGTGGATGGCTGACCGCGCACGACGAAAGGATCGGAGGACGGCGTTCGTTCGCCGTACACCGGGTGACGACCGTGCGCGAGACGCCCGGCCCCGAGACGGACGACCCGACCTGACGCCCCAGACTGACGACCCCGCATGTGGAACGCGACTCCGAGCGGCTAAGTGCGGAGACGACGATACCGGTATGCCCGGCCGGCGATCAGGATCAGCAAGCTCCGTAGGGGAATCAGCGGTGAACGGCCCCGAGGTGGGTCACCGGATCTTCGTGGGCGAGATCGCCACGAACTACCACCGCGCCGGAGCAGGGCCACCGGTGGTCCTGGTACATGGATCTGGCCCAGGAGTGTCCGCGTGGGCCAACTGGCGGCTCACGCTCGGAGCGCTGGCCGAGAACTTCACGGTGTATGCGCCGGACCTGGTCGGCTTCGGATTCACCGAACGACCGGCGGGGCTGACCTACGACCTCGCAACGTGGCGCGGGCATCTGCTCGGCTTCCTCGACGCGATCGGCCTCGATCGGGTCAGCGTGGTCGGAAACAGCTTCGGCGGCGGGTTGGCGCTATCGGCCGCTGTGGCGGCACCGGAGCGGTTCGACCGGCTGGTGCTGATGGGGACGACGGGAGTCGACTTCCGGATCACCGCGGGACTGGATGCCGTGTGGGGATATCGCCCGTCGATGCCGGCGATGTCGCGACTGATGGACCACTTCGCGTTCGACTCGGGACTGGTCACCGACGAGCTGATCCGGATGAGATACGAGGCCTCGAGCCGGCCCGGGGTCCAGGAGGCGTACGAGTCGATGTTCCCGGCGCCACGGCAACGCTGGGTCGACGCGCTCGCCGTGCCGGTCGATGACCTCCGCCGACTGTCGCACCCGACCTTGATCGTGCACGGCCGAGACGACCAGGTCATTCCACTCGGGAACGCGTTGAAACTGCTCGAACTGATCGACCGCAGCGAGCTGCATGTCTTCGGCAGATGCGGACATTGGACCCAGATCGAACACGCCGCCGAATTCAACCGCCTGGTCACCGCCTTCCTGTCCACCTGAGGTAGTCCGCCACCTTGAGCACCACTTCTTGCCGAGGAATGGTGCCATCGGTGGCGGACTACCTCGCTGGAGCGGTGAACGGCGGCCGTAGGCTGGGGCATGTGAACGAGGGCCCGCTCATCGTCCAGTCGGACAAGACCCTGTTGCTGGACGTGGATCACGAGCAGTCGGCCGAGTGCCGCAAGGCGATCGCGCCCTTCGCCGAGCTGGAGCGCTCCCCCGAACACATCCACACCTACCGGTTGACCCCGCTCGGTCTGTGGAATGCTCGCGCGGCCGGCCAGGACGCGGAGCAGATCATCGACATCCTGCTCACCTTCTCCCGCTACACCGTGCCGCACTCGCTGCTGATCGACATCGCCGACACGGTAGCCAGATTCGGCCGCCTGCGGCTGGAAAAGCATCCCGTGCACGGGCTGGTGCTGGTGTCCGCCGATCGCCCGGTGCTGGAGGAGGTGCTCCGCGCGAAGAAGATCGCCGGCATGATCGGGGCGCGCATCGACGACGACACGGTCGTCGTGCACGCCAGCGAACGCGGCAACCTCAAGCAGTCGCTGCTCAAGCTCGGCTGGCCGGCCGAAGACCTGGCCGGCTACGTCGACGGCGAGGCCCACGACATCGACCTGCGCCAGGACGGCTGGAACTTGCGCGACTATCAGCGGGAGGCTGCGGAGTCGTTCTGGCACGGGGGCTCCGGCGTCGTCGTGCTCCCGTGTGGCGCCGGCAAGACCATCGTCGGTGCCGCCGCGATGGACCTCGCCAAGACCACGACCTTGATCCTGGTCACCAACACGGTCAGCGCCCGACAATGGCGGGACGAACTGTTGCGGCGGACCTCGCTGACCGACGACGAGATCGGGGAGTACTCGGGCGCCCTCAAGCAGGTCCGGCCGGTCACCATCGCGACGTACCAGGTGATGACAACCCGGCGGCATGGCGACTTCCGGCATCTCGAACTCTTCGGCGCCCGGGATTGGGGCCTGATCCTCTACGACGAGGTGCATCTGCTGCCGGCGCCGATCTTCCGGATGACCGCCGATCTCCAGGCTCGGCGACGACTCGGCCTCACGGCGACGTTGGTGCGCGAGGACGGCCGCGAAGGAGACGTGTTCTCGCTGATCGGTCCGAAGCGGTACGACGCGCCGTGGAAGGACATCGAGTCCCAGGGCTGGATCGCGCCCGCCGATTGCGTGGAGGTCCGCGTCGAGCTCAGCGAATCCGAGCGACTGGCGTACGCGATGGCCGATCCGGAGGAGCGCTACCGACTCGCGGCCTGTTCGCCGGTCAAGAACCGCGTGGTCCGGCAACTGGTGGAGCGGCATCGGGGCGAGCCGACCCTGGTGATCGGTCAGTATCTCGATCAGTTGGACGAGATCGGCGCCGAACTGGACGCACCGGTGATCAAGGGTGAGACCCGGGTCAAGGAGCGACAGCGCTTGTTCGGGGCGTTTCGTTCGGGCGAGCTGGACCTGCTGGTGGTCTCGAAGGTGGCCAACTTCTCCGTCGACCTGCCCGAGGCCGCGGTCGCGATCCAGGTGTCCGGGTCCTTCGGGTCTCGCCAGGAGGAGGCGCAGCGGTTGGGCCGGCTATTGCGACCCAAGGCGGACGGCCGCACCGCCCGCTTCTACGCGATCGTGACCCGCGACACCGTGGATGCCGAGTTCGCCCAGCATCGGCAACGCTTCCTGGCCGAGCAGGGCTACGCCTACCGCATCACCGACGGCGCCTGACTCCCACTGTTCTCAGCCCACCGACCCGGCAGTTGTCTGTCGACACGCCGGCAATCTGGCCAGACAACTGCCGGCTCGACCCTCCCCGGCCGCGCATTTGTCGGACTCGTACGCTTTTGTCATGAACGTGCAGGACAGGTTCGGCGAAGCATTGTTTCGCCTGGTCGCCGGCCCGACCGGCATCGAGGCACAGAATCGGATTCACGGCACGCCCGGACCGCGCTGGTTCAGCCGGGAGAGCGCGATAGCCCACGTCCACCGGGACACCTCGATGTACCTCGGTGGCCTGCGGGCACTGATGATGCAGTCACTGCATCCGGCCGCGATGTACGCCGTTGCCCAGCACTCCGGCTACCGCGGCGACATGTGGGGGCGACTGGCACGGACGAGCATCTTCCTGGCGACGACGACCTACGGCGCCGCCGAGGATGCACAACGATCCGTCGACACCGTCCGCCGGATTCATGGCTCGGTCACCGGAACGCTGCCCGACGGAACGCCGTACGCCGCCTCCGATCCACATCTGCTGGCCTGGATCCATGCCGCGGAAGTCGACAGCTTCCTGTGTGCGCATCAGGCATTCGGTGCACACCCGCTCGACGCCGCCGGATGCGACGCCTACGTCGCGGACGGAGCGCTGATCGCCGTCAAGCTGGGCGTCGTCGATCCGCCGACGACACATCGTGAGCTGCGCGAGACCCTCGAGGCGTTCCGGCCCGAACTCAAAGGAACCCCCGAGGCGGTCGACGCGGTCGCGTACGTGCGCAGACATCCGCCGTTGTCGCTGCCCGCGCGACCCGGATACGCGGCGTTGTGGGCGGCCGCGATCTCGCTGATGCCGAGATGGACGAGAGCCGAACTCGGCCTGCCCGACCGGCCCGGGTTCGATCGCACCGCCGGCAGGCTGGCCGGGAAGGCGGGGACGGCTACTCTGCGCTGGGTCAGCAAGCCCATCGAACGACGTGCCGACTCGATCGCCAGGTCCGCGGGGATCCCGCTCCGACCCGCCGGCAGCCCACCGGTCTCCAGTTCGTCCGGCCGGCCGCGTCGGTGACTACCGAGCCCATGCGGGCAGGAGTTGGACGACGGCATAGGTGACCGAACTCACCGAGGCCGCCAGGAACGTGCCCCACGCCATGTCGATCGGGACGATCGAGAGCGGGAAGTCCTTCAGCACCGACAGATTCGTCAGGTCCCAGGTCGCGTAGGTGACCAGTCCGAAGAACGCCCCCACCACCAGCGCGCGACTCCACGACTCGGCGTCGACCGCCGGGTGGATCACGAAGTACACCAGCCCGGCGACGAAGATCGCATAGAACACCACGGCGGCCGCGACGTTCGGCTTCTCGGCCAGGAGATGGCCCATGCGATCCTGGTAGATCTGCTTGGCAACGGTGCCGAGCCAGAGGAAGTCGATCAGGCAGAACGCCGCCGCGGCGACCAGGTACTGAGTGAGCCAAGATGACATGTGCCTATTGTTGCCTGACCACTCCGACGGAGTTCAATGGGCTCATGGATCTCGCGCTGCGTTGGCCGCTGCTGGCGGCACCCGAGCAACGGGACCGCCTGGTTCGGGCGTACGCCGCGGGTGATCGTGGCTACCACGACACTCGGCACCTCACCGAGGTGTTGGACCGGATCGACGAACTCCGTGACACGAGTGGTTTCGAGCCGCTGCCGGTGCGCCTGGCCGCATGGTTCCACGATGCGGTCTACGACCGGCGTCCGGGAGCCGAGGAGCGATCCGCGGAACGCGCCGAGGAGGAGTTGACCGGGTTGGGCCTGCCGTCGGCGCTGGTGACCGAGGTAGCGCGGCTGGTGCGGCTCACCGAAGACCATCAACCGGACGCCGACGACGCCAACGGTTGCGCCCTGGTCGACGCTGATCTGGCGATCCTGGCTAGCCCGGAGGGTCGCTATGCCGAGTACGTGGCCGACGTGCGCCGGGAGTACGCACACGTGGCCGACGCGGCCTTTCGAACGGGTAGAGCGCGGGTGCTCGGCCGGCTGGCCGACCAGCCTCGGATCTTCCGGACGCCGCACGCGGTGCGGCAGTGGGAGCAACTGGCCCGGGCGAACCTCGACCGCGAACTGACGCGACTGCGCGAGTCACCGTGAAAGCCGGACCGGGTGCCTCCCGATGATGGAGGATGCTCGTCGCGATGGCCTGGCGGGGGAGGCGAGAGTTCGGCTCAGCCGGTCGCCGGACCTCGCTCCCGGCTACGGGCGGACTTGCGGACCCGTAGCCCGGCCTCGATCAGCCGCGTGATGAGTTCGCGCGAACTGATCGGGACCGCGCCGGCCGCCACCATCTCGTCGTACCACTCCGCCGGCACGTCGTAGTGATCCCCGTCGAAGGCACGCTCGGGAACTCCCGACCCGAGCGCGAAGGCATGCAGTTCCGCCAGCGAGTCATCGCTGGCCAGGTGTGACCATAGGCGCCCGTGCCCGGGAGCCTGTGGAGGGTCGATGTAGATCGTCACGATGCGTCTTCGGAGTTCGCCGCCACCAGGGCATCGAGCGCGGACCACATGCGGCCAACGGTAGACGACAAGCGCCGGCGCATCGCCGGACCCGGAGGTCGCTACGGAACCACCACGACCTCGGTGAACTGGTTGGCGAGGCCGTTGGGCGCCACGTAGGTGTTCTGGGCGATCGTGAGATGCACCGGCACCTCGTTGGAGGCCAGGCAGATATCGAGGACGTTGTCGTTGTCCTGCTCCTCGGTGGCCGACACGCCCTCCACCGGGATCGGGGCGCCCGCCCGGTCGATCACCGAGATGGCCGAGAGTACGTCGGCCGGCGGAGTCGCCGATCGGATCCCGCCGGTCCAGGTGGCGCGCAACACCTGCGAGGTGGAGCCGGGACAACCGTCCGGCGCTCCGATCTCGGCGGCCTCCGGGGCAGCCACGGAGGCCTGCGCCAGAGCGACCGATTGGTCTATCCCGGTGACCGGGGTGATCGTCTGGCCTTGCAACGAGCGGTCGGCGGTCGTGCCGGAGCCGCCTTCGGTCAGCACCGGGCCGGTCACCGTGACCGACACCACCGGGACATGCGGGTGGGGCACGAAGTCACCGACGAGCAGGATGGTGTTGTCCTCGTTCTCCTCGTCCGCGGGTGCCAGCGTCACGCACGATGGCCGCGTGGTGACGCCCTGGCTGTTGGTGACCGCGAAGGAACCAGCGGCCAGGCTGGCGTTGTCGATCTGTTCCGAGACCACGAGCGGCAGGCCGTCCACCCGGCCCACGGGGCCGCCCGGACAGAACGGTATCTGTGGCACGTTGACCGCACCGAGATACGCCGACAGCAGAGTCGGGGCCGCATCCGTGGTGTCGGCGACATCTCCGTGGCTCGCGGCGGTTACGGCGGACGAGAGGCCGGCGACCGCCGCGAGCAACGCCGCCGCGCAGAACCGGGCAATCGTGGGTTTCACCTTCGGACGGCTCCTGACGCGAGATGTCCGGTCAGCTACCTGGACCGACCGTCGACGTCAGCACTGTGACAGCGCGTCGCCGGGTCCGACAAGGCCGGTTCGGCATCCGCCGATGGGGTTGTGCCTGCGCCCCGCTCGGTATCCGCAGAACTGCTGAGGGTCTCCTCGCCGGAACTCCTAGCCGTCCCCGAGTTGTACCCAGAGCGTGAAGCGATCCGACCGATAGACCGAGCGGCTGACCACCACCGGGGCGTCGCCGGCGAGGGCACGCCGGGCGATCCGCAAGACCGGGTGGCCGGTGGGAATCTCCAGGAGTCCCGCTTCCTCCTGGCCCGCCAGGTCGGCCGTCACCGAGTCCTCGGCCCACGTCGGGCGGAATCCTCGCTGCGCGAGCGCGTCGTACAGGCTCACCGGCATGCTCGTCGGCTGCAAGAGTCCCGGCACCATGTGTTCGTTGATGTAGGCATCCTCGATCGACATCGGCGCGCCGTCGGCGCGCCGTAGGCGCCGCCAGTGCAGTACCGGCGAGCCCTCGGCGATGTCGAGCGCCCGGGCAACGCCCGGCCCGGCCTGTTCGGTGCGGGCGATCAGCGTCTGGCCGTCCGCCTGCATGCCCCGCGCGGCCATGTCGTCGGTGAAGCTGGTCAGCAAACCGATCCGTGATCGCGGCTCGGCGACGAAGGTTCCCTTGCCCGGTATGCGCTCCAGCAAACCCTCACTGACCAGCGCGTCGAGCGCCTGCCGCACGGTCATCCGGGCCACCCCGAACCGGCGCACCAGTTCACGCTCCGACGGGGCCGGTGACCCCGCTTCGGACTCGGCGACCAGCCTGCGGACATACTCCCGCACCCGAACGTGCTTGAGTTCCGAAGGCCCGGTCCGGCCGGCGTCGGCCCCGGCGACGCCCGATGCGGACGTCGGCGAGGACAATGTCGTCATGCTGCTCAAGGACATCGAACGGTCGGTCATCGGACCATCTTGAATGGTCCAGACCGATATTTCAATATCTCCCGACTCGAATTTCGACGGAATCCGTGACCTGGCACAGTTACAGCGCTGATATACGCACGAAACAGGACCCGGAGCAAGCTATTCCGTAGCAATCGCCTGAAGCACGTCGAGGCGCCCGGCCCGCCGCGCGGGAAGAAGGGCGGCCAGGATCCCGATCACCACGGCCAGCGCCAGGAACAGGCCCAACTGGCCGATCGGCACGTCGATGGCCTCCAGCCCCTGGTCACGCAAGGCGTACATGAGGGCAACGCCGAACAGCACCCCGCATACCGTGCCGAGCACGGCGCCGAGCACCGAGATCACGATCGACTCCAGCCAGATCATCCGCCGTAGCTGCCGGCGACTCAGACCGATGGCCCGCAACAGCCCGATTTCACGAGTCCGCTCGATCATCGACAGGGCGAGCGTATTCACGATGCCGAGTGCCGCGATGACCAGCGCCAGCGCAAGCAGCGCGAAGATCATCAGGACCAGCCGATCGATCGGACCACGCTGCTCGTCGGCAAGGGCCTGCTGGTCCTTGACCGTGACCAGCGGGTTGTCGGCGACGACCTCCGCCAACGCCTTCTCGACCCGCTCCGATTGACGATCCACGTCGACGATCAGGAAGTTGTCGGAGTCCGGGAATCCGGCGTCCAGGAAGGCCCGCGGATCGATCACCACCTGACCGGCAACGATCGGGTTGTCGGCGAAGACGCCGCCGACCGCGAACGTCCGCTCGCCGCTGGGAGTCTGGTAGGTGAGCTTGTCACCGACCTCGAGACCCTCGTCATCGGCGAACTGTTCCGTGACGAGCGCCGAGTCGCCACCCAGCCCGTCGGTGCCGCCCTCGAGATACTCCAGCGCCAACATGCCGTCGGCCAGTTCGGGGTCGAAGGACCCGATCCGCTCCGGATCTCCCTTCCGCTCGGCCAGCCCGAATCGCTGCACCACGACCTGCTCGACTCCGTCCACCTCGGCCATCTCGGCGGCGATCGACGGCGAGAATGCCTGGCCGAACGTACTGCTCACCACATAGTCGCCGACGAAGCTCGTCTCGATCAGGTCGTCCACGCTGGCCTTCGCCGACGCGCCGACGATCGCCATCGTCACCGCGAGTGCCAGGCCGATCATCAGTGCCGACGCGGTCGCGGTCGTTCGCCTCGGATTTCGCAGGGAGTTCTGGCCGGCCAGCGCGCCCACCGCCCCGAAAACCCGGCCATAGGCGCGGGACGCGAGGTGCAGGAGCGGCTTGCTCAGCGTCGGGCTCATCGCCGCCACCGCCAGCAACACCCCGAGGATTCCGGCCCCCACCCAGATCAAGGGACGGGGCACGCCGACGAACAGGCCACTGCCCAGCACCGCGGCACCGGCGAGCAGCAGGAGGAGGCCGAAGATCAACCGCCGGCGCAAGGGTGCCGCCGTCATCGTGATGTCATCGCGCATGGCTTGCACTGGTGCTATTCGGCCAGTCCGCCAGGCCGGGAAAAGCGCGGCCAGGATCGTCACCACGATGCCCACGGCGTACGACGCGACGATCGTGCTCGGCTCGAAGATCAGTGCCTGGCCCGAGAGGTCGAGCCCGAAGTTCTCGAACAACAGCTTCAACGCGGTCGCCAACCCGATCCCGAGCAGCAGGCCCAGGGTGGATCCGACCACCCCCAGCAGCGCGGCCTCGGCCAGCACCGACCGCAGTACCTGTCCTCGCGAGGCGCCCATCGCCCGGTAGAGCGCCAGCTCCCGGCTGCGTTGCGCGACCAGGATCGAGAACGTGTTGACGATCAAGAACGCGCCGACCACCAACGAGATGGCCGCGAAGACCAGCAGGAAGATCTGAATGAACCGCAACGGCTCCTCCAGCGCCTCCTCGGTCTCGTCGGCCGCCTCCACCCCGGTCACGGCTTCCAGACCGGCAGGCAGTGTCCCGGCGACCTCGGCCTCGAGGTCGTCCTGGCTGACCCCGTCCTCGGCGGTCACCCAGATGTCGTTGAAGACGTCCTCGCCGTCGGCGAAGAGGTCTTGCGCGGCCGTGGTCTCGAAGGCCGTGACGCTGGCGCCGTTCAGCGAGCCACCGTCGACGAAGTCCCCCAGGCCCACCAGTTCGGGCGAGAGCGTGGCCTGGTTGCCGGCCGTGACCAACCGGATCGTGTCGCCGACCCGGTAGTCGGCGAGCTCGGCGGTGCGACGGTCCAGGACCACCTCGCCGGCTCCTCGGGGCACGCGCCCCTCGACCAGCCCGTAGCCCTTCAAGCCCTGCTGCGCCGGCGCTCCGGTCCAGTTGGTGCCGATCGCCGGCGCCCCCTGGCCACCGATCACCTTGCCGTCCTTGCCCACCACGTACACGCCGAACGCCTGCACGTTCCCGTCGACTCGTGCCGCGCCCTCGACGGACTTCAGGTCCTCGACGACCGCCGCCGGAATGGTCCGGGTCGACGGGGCGCCGTCGACGCTGTTCCCACCCTCAGGCCGGACGATGACATCGCCGACGGTCGAGGAGAACAGGGCCGTGAAGCTCCGGCCCAAGGTATCGGTGAAGATCAGGGAGCCGGCCACGAAGGCAACGCCCAGCACGATCGCGAACGTGCTGGTCAGCAACCTGAGCTTGCGCCCGAGCAGGCTCTTCCATGCTGCCCGGAGCACGTCAGCTCGATTCCGCGGGTGTGGTCATCCGGGCCATGATCTCGAGAACTTCCTCGCGGCTCGGCTTGCGAAGCTCGTCGACCACCCGGCCGTCGGCGAGGAAGATCACCCGATCGGTGTACGCCGCCGCGACCGGGTCGTGGGTCACCATCACGATGGTCTGTGCGTAGTCGTCCACGCTGCGGCGCAGCAGCTGGAGAATCTCGGTCCCCGACCGCGAGTCCAAGTTTCCGGTGGGCTCGTCGGCGAACACGATCCTCGGCCGGCTGATCAGGGCTCGCGCGATTGCTACCCGTTGTTGCTGCCCGCCGGACAGCTCGCTGGGCTTGTGATCCAGGCGATCGGCCAGCCCCACTGAGGAGATGACCTGGTCGTACCAGTCCTGCTCCGGTTTCCGGCCGGCGATCGAGAGAGGCAACACGATGTTCTCCCTCGCCGTCAGCGTCGGGACCAGATTGAATGCTTGGAACACGAACCCGACGGCGTCGCGCCGCAGCAAGGTGAGCGCCTTGTCCTTCATCCGGGTGAGATCTTGATCTCCGATCGTCACCGATCCGCTGTCCGGGTTGTCCAAGGCCGCGCAGATGTGCATCAACGTGGACTTGCCCGAGCCACTGGCTCCCATCACGGCGGTGAATTCACCGGCCGCGATATCGAGGCTGACATCGTCGAGGGCACGGACCAGGGTGTCACCCTTGCCGTACGTCTTCGTCAGGTTGCGCACCTGCGCCGCGGCCGCTCCCGCCGCGGTCCCGATGGGTTTCTCGGTCATGCTCGTCTCTCCGTCATGTCGGTATCTTGTCAACACCCCGTCACCGTGGGTCATCCGGCGTCACCCTGACCCACCCGAGGTCAGTTGGCGAGCGCACGGAACAGGACCACATCGAGGAGTTCGACCAGCGCCGACTTCACCGCATGCGCGATCCTGACGTCGGTGACCAGCACCGGAACGTCCTTGTCGAGGGCAAGCGCCACCCGGATCGCGGCCGGCTCCGGACGCGTATTGTCGTCGAAGACGTTGACGACGACAAGGAACGGGATCCGGCGGCTCTCGAAGAAGTCGATCACCGAGAACGAAGCCGCGATGTCACGCGCATCGGCGAGTACGACGGCGCCGAGCGCGCCTCGCAGCAAGCCCGGCCACGCGAAGGCGAACCGAGCGGAAGGCAGGCCGAACAGATACAACCGCAGCGATCGGTCGACATTGGTCCGGCCGTAGTCGACCGTCAACGGCACGGACCCGCGGAAAATCGGAGCTACCTCGGAAACCGCCTCCACGAAAGTGGTCACGCCGGCGCCGGCGCCTCCGGCGATGACCACCTTCGCGGTGGCCGACGGTGCGGCGGACTGACCTGAGTTCGAGTGCATCAGCGGGGAAGCCCTGCCTTAAGCTCGGCGGAGATGTCCGGGTTGAGCACCTTGCCGAGGCGCTCGACGGTGATGGCCATCTCGTAGCCGACGGCTCCGAGATCGCAATCGCTGTCGACGACCGCGCAGAGGTCATAGTCTCCCGCGACCGCGCTGACGATGAGATACCCGTTGCTCATATCGACCAGCACCCGGTGGAATCCGCCGCGGCCCAACGCCTGGGAGCCACCATCGGCGACGCTTCGCGCCGTGGCCACCACACCTGCCAGTCGATCCGCATACGCTCGCTCGTCGATCCCCACGGCGGTCACCACCAGACCATCGGCCGAGATCACCAGCGCATGGGATATCTCGACACGTGAACCAGTGAAGGACATCAGTCCCTCGACCGCCTCCCGAGCCGACTCCGAGAGCACCGAGAGGTCCGCGATCATGACTCAGAGACGATTGCCAACGGAGTCATTGCGAATAGCCAACCTTCTCGTCCAGCTCGTTCATCGCACGGCGGATGCCGCTCGACCACGCCGCCAGCGTAGCGGCTGACTCCTCCGCAGTGCGAGGTCGTACGGGGCTCTTCAGACTCTGGTCCGCGCCGGCGACCGCGGCGAGCTGGATCTCGGTGAGAGTGCCACCACGGATCCGTCTCGGCAGCCCCTCGTCAGCGGCCTCGCCCGGGTCGTCGTCCGAGTTGTCATCGAGGTCAGCGTCGGGCTCATCGTCGGCCACGTCGGCGCCGGAACCCCGGCCGTAGTCCATGGTTCCGGGCCGCCATGACGACACCGTGTCGCCGACGTAGCGCCTCGCGAACTCGTAGTCGGCCGATTCTTCGACCTCCTCGGCCTCCTCGACGTCCTCCCCCTCGTCGGGCTGATCGTCGTCGAACAGATCGTCACCGAACCGATCGTCGCCGAACCTGCCCTCGGCCGGAGCCGCCGCAAGGCCGTCTCCGGACCCGCCGTACCCACCGGTCGCCGCTCGACCGACGGCCGTCGCCGGGTGGCCATTGAGATCACCCGGATTGCGCAGCGGAACGGGTTCGATGTCCGTGATCGGCTCGATGGTCCAGGTGTCCTCGATCCATTTGGCCTCGGTCTCGACCTCACGCTCCGCGGCGACAGCCGAGATCCCCTCGCCGTCGGTCAGCACCGGGGCCGGCAGCCGCACCAGGGCGGTGATGCCGCCATGCCGCTCGGCGCTCAAGGAGACCTCGATGTCATTGCGTAGAGCAAGCCGGGAAACCACGGTGAGGCCGAGCTGACGCGACTCGTACACGTCGTCTTCACCGGAGAGCAGCAGTTCGTTGAGCTCGCTCAAGCGAGTCGGCTCGATACCCAGTCCTTGATCACAGATAGAGAGGTGATACTCGCGCTGAGTGGCCTCGCCGACGATCGCCACCTTCGTCCCGGCCGGGCTATGCCGCAGCGCATTGTCGAACAACTCCCCGAGAATCTGCTCGACGTCGGCGACCGCCTCCGCCCCGACCGTCGCGTGATCCAGTGACGAGATATACCGACTCTCCGAGTGCGGAGGCGCGGCCGCCGTCACCAATTCCGCGATCGCGGTGGGCTCACGCTCATCGGCGGGGGCGCCGCCGATGGCAAGCATCTGCCGGGCCGTACGGTCGAGCGCCAGCAGACTCTCGCGCAACTCGGCGCTACCCTTCCGCCCGCTCTCCAGCGCCGTTGCCGCGAGGCGCTGATTCTGACGTCCGAAGTGACTCAGGGTATCCGCCGTGATCTGCCGTTGCCGAGCTCGGTGATAGGTGGCGATCATGGCGCTGGAGATGACCTCCTGCATGGCGCGCTCGGTGCGAGCCAACTGGTCCCGGCCCGCCGTCGGCGGCCCCGGGTAGGGCACCGGCATCACCACGGACTCGCCGGCCTGGTCGGCCTCGGCGAGCAGGCGTGGAAACTCGATGGTGGCGGAGTCCTGCATGCCACGAAGCCGCTTGGCGATCCCGTGCATCGTGAACCAGCACGACAGCGCGGCCAACGCGAGGAGGCCGACACCGATGCCCAACGCCGCGTTCCGGCGAGCCACGAACTCCCGACCGGCCTCCTGTTCGGCCCGGGCGGCCTCGGCGGCGCTCAGGTCGACGACGCCGTCGACCTGGTTGCTGTGCGCCAGGAACTTGTCGGCCAGGGATCCCGTGGCGAGGTTGCGCAGCACCTTCTTGTTGCCGTCGCCCGCGGCCTGCGCGAATGCCCCGTCGAGTTCGGCGAAATAGGCGGCCGCGGCTTGGACGACTTCGCTCATGGCGTTCTTCAGCTCGGCCTGGTCCGCCGCCGCCACGATCGGCGCCGTGCGCTCTTCGTAGTCGACTCGCAAACGCTCCAGCCGGGCCAACTGGAGGGCCGGATCCTTCGGCGAGACCGCCAACTCCTGCACGGCCAGCTGCATGTCGTCCAGCCGCAACTCCGAGGACTGCGCCTGGGTCTCCAGAGCTCGAGCGGCGACGATGGCGTCGTACCGGTCGCCACCGATCCTCACCTGATCGACCCAGGACGCAAGCGCATACGCCGCGGCGCCCTGCATGAGCGCGAGGACGGCTATCAGCACCCACAGGCGCATGCCGAGGCTGCGCAGCGAAGAACGTCCGCGTGACACCGGCATCACCCCCACCTCGTGATCGATCCGGAGATGTGGCCCCCCAAGGCCCGCGGATCGTGGGCCACATGATACTCGATCCGGTCCTTCGGGTCGGAGTCGATTTCCCGGTGTTCACGGACCGGGCCGGAGACAGGATCTCGGCTCCCTACCCGGACTGCGTCGATCGCTCGGCGGAGACCCCGCGCATCTGCCCCGGGTCCCGGAAGCGGATCTGTTTGAAGGCTCGATTGACCGCGCGCTTCTTCGCCGATTCCACATGCACCGACCACGGATACTCGGCGTACATCGCCGATCGTTGCCAGCGACCTTGCGGGGTGCGGCGAGCTGGCCGCCAGAGGTATCGATCGTTCTTGAGAGCTCGTTGCCCGGCTCCGTCGGCGTAGAGTTCGTCGTAGTTGGTGATGCCGGCCGCGACACTGGTGAAACCGCTGTACACCAGCGTCGCCGGCCCGGCCGTGGTGTCGACCTCGCAGCGCCATGCTTGCTCCGCGCCGGCGTTCACGGTCGAGGCGCACGCCTCGCCCTGGCTGTCCGGGAAGACCCACGTCATGCCCTTCGCGCCGAATGGCCCCCCACAGGCCGACAGTTTCGCGGCGTCGCTGCCATCCCAACAGGTGAATCGAGCCGACCCTTCGGCGTCGTCCGGCGAGTGGTTCGCAAACCACCACGCGCTCGCGGCGACCACGCCGACGACGATCACGGCCGCGGAGACGAGCTGGAAGCGGCGGCCGGTCCCGGCCGGGCCGGCCGGTCGTGCGACATGCCCACGCGCACCCGGAGCGGGACGTCGCGGCACCGGCTCGAGCCGGTGCCCGGCGACTCGTGGCTGGGTGCGCTCGACGAGCGTCGCCGTCGACGAGGACGGCCCGGCCACGGTCGCCGTGGCCCGGCCCGGCCCGGGAACGGCCGGCGGGCCGGCGACCGGCTTGGTCGGTGTCGGCCGGCTCGCACCGTCTCCCGCACCGAGACCACCCGGTGAATCCGGACCGACGACCAGGGCGGCGGCAAGCTGTTCGGCGAGTTCTTTGGCCTTGGGCGAGGCGAACGCGTCGGTGGCCGGCGCAGCAGAGGCGGGGTCCGCCGAGGCTACCGGCGGTCTCGGGCCGGCGTGGCCACCGGCCCGGCGCCGGGCCGGGGGGGGCCGCTCGGCCGTGAGGGTGGGCGGCTCGACCTTGATGCGGGAGTCATGACCGCAGTTGATGCAGTACTGATAGGCACCACGGGCGGCGCCGCACTTGCCGCATGTCGCTTCCGCGACCTCCGCTGCTGCGTCCTCAGGCAGAGCCATCCCCCGCTCCCTTGCTCGCCTTGAACACATCTATTGGGCCTTGAGGAGGCCGAGTCTAGCCGCAACGTCCCGGGGTCGTGGCCCGTTCTCAGTCGAGTGCTCAGCCCCCTGCCGAGGCGATCTTGCCGTGCTTGCCGCTCGCGCGCAACGATGGTCGCGAAGATCATCGGACTTCGTCAGGATGGCGCCATGACATCCACCTCCCGCCCGTCGGCCGAGCCGCGTCTGATCGATCTCACTCACGTCGTCGAAGCCGGGATGACGACCTACCCCGGGCTGCCCGGGCCGGCACTCGACGCGCACCTATCCCGCGAGGAATCCGCTCAGTACTACGCACCCGGCACCCGCTTCGAAATCGGGAGGATCGAGATGGTCGGCAATACCGGCACCTATCTGGACTCTCCGTGGCACCGGTACGCCGACGGAACCGACCTGGCCGGCCTGCCGCTGGACCGCGTGGCTGCGGTGCCTGGCGTCGTCGTCGAGATGACCGCACTCAATGATCGCCGGATCGACGTGGAGCAGCTCGCGGGTCTACCGGCGGCGGGACGAGCGATCCTTCTCCACACCGGCTGGGACCGGCACTGGCGGACACCGGCGTACGGGGTCGACGCGCCCTACCTCGCCGCTGATGGAGCGCAATTGCTGGCCGATGCCGGTGCGACGCTGGTCGGTATCGATTCGGTGAACATCGATGACGCCGGCCCGTCGTCCAACGGCGAGCGGCCCGCCCACAGCATCCTGCTGGCGGCTGGCATTCCGGTCTTGGAGCACCTGACGGGCCTGGACCGGCTCCCGGCTACCGGTTTCGAACTTCACGCGGCACCGGTACCGGTCCGAGGCTTCGGCACCTTCCCGGTGCGCGCCTACGCCGTACTCACAGGCGTTTGAGCACCTGCCACACGATGATCAGCCCGACGACGACTCCGGCCACCGGCTTCCAGTAGGCCTTGGCGAGCACCGGAAGCACGGTCTTGCCGAGGTCCAAGGACTGCTGTTGGACCGGAGCGGCGGGCACGGATAGCTCCGGGTCCGAGGTAACTGCGGCCGACGGATCGGTTGACTCCATGCGCGTAGCCGGCGCCTCGCTCAGCAATTGTGACGCGTCGTCGCGCATTGGTGACGCCTCGTCGTGCGTTTGTGACGCGTCGGCGTGCATTTGTGACGCCTCGGCGGTCAGGCGCTGTTCGAGACAGACGACGAACTGGCCCAGCAGCTTGTCCGAGACGTCCTGCATCACCCCGCGACCGAACTGGGCCGGCTTGCCGGTGATGGCCAGGTCGGTGTGCACCTCCACCTTGGTGGCGCCGGTACCAAAGGTGTCCGTCGACCCGGCGGACATCAACACCGTGATCTTCGCGCCGGCCGTGCCGTTACCGCGTTTGTCCTTGCCGCTGGCGTCGATGACGAACCGGTGCGCTTCCTCGTCCTTCTCCACGAAGGTGCCGGATCCGTTGTAGACGAGCGCGATCGGGCCGAGCTTGACCTTCACCGAGCCGGCGAACGTCTGTCCGTCGGCCGAGGTGACCTGAGCGCCCGGAAAGCACTCGGCCAACGCCGCGATGTCGTTGAAGTGGGCCCAGGTCCTCCCGACCGACATCGGCACGGTGAACGTGTGCGAGAGTTCCATGCGAGTTATGTTCCCATAGCCGACAGCACGGCGCGGCGAGTCAGCACCGTCGCCAGATGCCTGCGATAGTCCGCGTCGCCGTTGAGGTCCGACGCGGGGCTGGTTCCCTCGGCCGCGCCGGCGCAGGCCGCGGCGACCGCGTCCTCGGTAGCGGCCGCCCCGGCGAGCGCGGCCTCGACCGCGCGGGCCCGCAGGGGCGTGGCACCCATATTGGTCAACCCGATCCTCGCCTCGGCGATCGTGCCGCCCTCGGCGCGCACGGCGGCCGCGACCGCCACGATCGGCCACTGCTGCGCCGTACGGACGAACTTCTCGTAGTGCGCGCCCCAGCCGGTGTGCTTCGGTATCCGCACGTGGGTCAGGATCTCGTCGTCACCGATCGCGGTCTCGAAGAGGCCGACGAAGAACTCGTCTGCGCCTACCGAGCGGGTACCACCGGGCCCGGCGATCACCAGCGACGCGCCGAGCGCCAGCACCGGCGCGCCCAGGTCGCCCGCGGGGTCGGCGTGAGCGAGCGCCCCGCCGAGCGTGCCCCGGTGCCGTATCTGTGGGTCGGCCACCGCGGCGGCCGCCTTGCCGAGCAACCCCGCATGCTCGGCGACCAGCGCGTCGGAGGCCACCTCGGCATGCGTGGTCAACGCGCCGATCACCAGCGAGTCCCCGTCCTCGGTGACTCCGGAGAGGGCGGGAATCCGGCCCAGGTCGATCAGCGTCTCCGGGGCGTTGAGTCGCATGCGGAGCACCGGCAACAGGCTCTGCCCACCGGCGATGATCTTCGCGTCCTCGCCGGCCTCGGTGAGCACTGCCAGGGCCTCGTCCACCGAGGTGGGGGCCACGTAGTCGAATGTGCTCGGGATCATCGGTCCGCTCCTTTCGCCCGGGCATTGGCTCTGTCTATCGCTCTCCAGACGCGCTCCGGAGTACACGGCATCTGGACGTCGTCGACACCCATCGGGCGCAGCGCGTCGACAATCGCGTTGACCACCGCCGGCGTCGAGGCGATCGTGCCGGCTTCGCCGACGCCCTTGGTGCCGAGCGTATTCGTGGTCGACGGCGACGTGGTGTGATCGATGTCGTAGGAGATGGTGTCGGCCGCGCTGGGCAGCAGGTAGTCCACGAACGACCCGCTGACCAGGGTGCCGGCCTCGTCGTAGATCGCTTCCTCCCACAGCGCCTGGGCGATTCCTTGGGTGAGGCCGCCGTGCACCTGCCCGGCGACGATCAACGGGTTGATGATGGTGCCGATGTCGTCGCAGCAGGCGTACTTGCGCACGGTGACCCCGCCGGTCTCGGTATCGACCTCGACGGCGCACAGGTGGGTGCCGTGCGGGAAGTTGAAGTCGACCGGATCGTAGGTGGCCTCCGAGTCCAGGTTGGCCTCCACTCCCTCGGGCAGGTCGTGGGCCGCGAAGCTCGCCCACACCACCTCGGCCAGCGCCTTACCCTGGTCGGTGCCGCGCACGGTGAAGGTGCCGCCGGCGAAGTCGATGTCGTCGACCGACGCCTCCAGCAGATGCGCCGCGATCACCGTGGCCTTGTCGATCACCTTGTCGACGGCCCGGACGAGCGCCTCACCGCCGACCACGAGGGAACGCGAGCCGTAGGTGTCCAGGCCCTTGTGGGCCACCTGGGTATCGCCGTGCAAGACCTCGATGTCCTCGAAGGCGACGCCGAGCCGGTCGGCCACGATCTGGCTGAACGCCGTCTCATGGCCCTGGCCGTGCGCGGACGCGCCGGTGACCACTTCGACCTTTCCGGTGGGCAGCATCCGCACCGAGGCGTGCTCCCAACCGCCGGCCGCATAGCTCAGCGCGCCGAGAACGCGCGACGGCGCGAGACCACACATCTCGGTAAACGTGGACACCCCGATACCGAGTTGGACCTTGTCGCCCGCGTCCCGGCGCCGGGCCTGCTCGGCACGCAACTCGTCGTATCCCAGGAGTTCCTTGGCCCGAGCGGTCGCCGCCTCGTAGTTGCCCGAGTCGTAGGTCATCCCGGCCACGGTGGTGAACGGGAACTCCGTGTTCGTGATCCAGTTCTTCTCTCGGATCGCGATCGGATCGACACCGACCTCGGCGGCCAGTTCGTCCATCAGTCGCTCGATGGCGTACGTCGCCTCGGGACGTCCCGCACCCCGATAGGCGTCGGTCCAGGTGGTGTTCGTGAACAGGTTGGTGGTCGCGAACTGGTAGGCCGGAAACTTGTAGATGGCGTTGAACATGAACGCGCCCAGCACCGGCACTCCCGGGGTGACCAGGCCCAGGTAGGCGCCCATGTTGGTCAGGAGGTCGACCTTGAGCCCGGTGACCGTGCCGTCCTTGGTCGCCGACAGGGTCAGCCGCTGCCACTGATCGCGGCCGTGATGCGCCGCGACCAACGACTCGGACCGGGTCTCGGTGTACTTGCACGGCTTCCCGGTACGCCGCGCGGCCAGCACGGTGATGACCTCTTCGGGGGTGTACTGCAGCTTGCCGCCGAAGCCGCCACCGACGTCCGGAGCGATCACCCGGATCTTGGA
>JBOFLE010000102.1:0-6632 GCA_051657705.1 Nocardioides sp.
CATGAACGAGACAGCATACGGTGACATGGAATTCACCGGGACCACCAAAGGGCCGAGTTTCAATCAGGCTAATGGTACGCATGTCTATCCAGGCCCGTTCTACAACCGATGGAGCTTCGGTCAAGCCGAGACACACAACCACGTGCTTTTGTGACCCCTCGACGTGTTTTTGTGACGTCTCGGCGCGGGCTGGCCCAGCGGCTATTCGATGACGGTGACCTTCCCCTCGTTGCCGTCCACGCGGATCAACTGGCCGGTCTTGATCTGCTTAGTGGCGAACGCCGTACCGGTGACCGCCGGCAAGCCGTACTCCCGGCAGACGATGGCGGCGTGGCTCATCATGCCGCCGACGTCGGTTACCGTCGCCTTGATCTTGCCGAAGACCGGCGCCCACGACGGCGCGGTGAGCGGGGCGACCAGGATCTCCCCGTCGGTGATCTGACCGATCTCGTCGGCCGAGAAGATCACCCGCGCCGGGCCCTCCACCAGGCCGGGGGACGCCGCGAAGCCGGACAGCGAGCCGTCCCCGCCCTCGGCGTCGCCCGCCTTCAGCCAGGCCGCCACCGAGTCCGAGGTGATGCCCCACAGCATGACTGTGAACGGTTCGGTGACCACCTCGGGCGGCACCCCGAGCGCGGGGGGCGCGGACCAACCCTTGAGTGCGGTCAGGGTACGCCGGCGGCGCGCCACCACACCGGGCCAGTGCCCGCCGCCGGCGGTCGGCGCGCCCACCGACCATCCGGAGTACAGGTCGAAGATCGCCTCGGCCACCTCGTACTTCTTCAACATGAACACGTCGTCGGCCTCGGCGAAGAACCCGGCACCGGCCAGCACCGCCCCGAGGTCGCGCATCTTGCGCCAGATCACCGAGTGCGCCCAGTGTTCGACATAGAAGTTGTGGTTCTCGACATAGGGGAACACCGTCCGGGAGAGCCCGAGTTTGCCGTCGAACGCGGCCCGGTCCTCCTCGGAATCGAGCAGGTCGCGGTACTCCGAGACCACCCGGTCTCGCTCGGCGTGCAGTGCCGCGACCGGCCGGTCGAGGTCGGCTCCGTCCTTGACCTTGGCGATGTAGTCGCAGATGTAGCCCATCGGCACTTCGACATTCTGGATCCAGATCTTGTCGGAGTGGTAGAAGCCCGATCCGGTGGAGAAGTTGAACCACGGCTCGGCCGACTCGGCCCACGCCGCCAGCCAGGCCTGGCCGGCGCCCGAGCCGTCCAGCGCCGCGCGGATCGTCGCCGGATCGCGGGAGGTGAACGCGTCGTCGACCCCCGAGGACACCGCCAGCCGGGCGAGCTTCTTCAGCTCGTCGTCCGGACGGAACAGGTCGACGTCCACTCCGGCCACCATCTTGGCGATGGCCAGGTCGGGGATCGACGGGAAGGCCTGCTTGCAGAACCCGAAGAAGTCCAGGTACGCCGCGTAGCCCAGGTTCAGGAACTCGAAGTGGTGCTGCCACAGCCGGACCGCCGAGTCGAGCAGCTTGTGGTACGCCGCGATCAGGTCCGCGCCCGAGCCCTTCCCCGCGCCGGAGGTAATGACCTCCATATCCTCCATTTCCGGGAGGGCGGAGAAGTCGAGTTCGGCCATCTCGCCGACCAGGGCTCGGATCTTGACCAGCCAGTCGTCGTACAGCCGGTCCCAGTTGCCGAAGTAGAAGCCCGCGCGCTCCATGAACAGCGGCACCCGGTCCGGAATGTCGGCCTCCGGGGCGGGCACCGGCGACAGGTAGACGTAGCCGTTGAGGATCCGGTAGTCCACGCCGTACGCCGGCGGGATGATGTAGTGCCGGGTGTTGTACTGCCCCAGCGAGGCGATGGCGTACTCGAAGAGGGTGGCGTCCCAGGGCGTCAGCGCCTCGGGCCAATGCACCCCGTCCTGGAACCAGAACCCCGAGTCCTCGTACTCCTTGCGATGTTCACCGAACAGCGACGAGTAGGTGTAGAGCTCCTTCCAGTCCTCGGCGCCCGTGGGCACCTCGACCTCGAAAGGGCTGGGAAAGCGATCGGCCATGGTGATCCTCCAAGGAGAACCCGGCTTCTTTGCCGGGGGGTTTTGACGAAGTGCGAAACGAATTCAATTATCGTGTATTTAGTTCTTCGGAATTGCTTATATCAGCTTTTCCTGCGCGAATAGAGCGGATTGACCAAGGTGTGCACGATGCTCGTCATCTGGTCCGCGCCACTCGATATCTGACTGGTCTTCTTGCTCCACACGGTTTCCGGCCGCGCTTGGAGCAAGACGACGTCCTCGCCTCCCGGAAGGTCCTGATCGACTGCCCATTCGATGTCCTGCGGGCAGCCGTAGTGTTTCTCGGCCGTGCGCGCCAGCCGGGCGATCGCGACGATCTCCTCGTCGGTCAGGCATGGCGCGTTCGCGACCTGCTCGTCGAGCTCGACCCGCTCCACTCGATCGCCGCCCGAGTCGGACTGGGTGAGTCGGTAGGCGTGCGCCTTGGGCGAGATGGTGCGCTTGTTGATGTGCCACATCACCTTGTCGACGAGGAAGTTGTCGGGGGTGATGTCGCCGGAGACCACTCCTTCGCCGAATCCCCAGGCAGCGTCGATGGAGATCCCCGACCGGTCGCCGTTGCTCGGGTCCAGGGTGAAGGCCACTCCGGCCGCGCGCGGATGCACCATCTTCTGCACCGCCACGCTCATGTCCACTTCGTCGTGGTGATAGCCCATCTCGTCGCGATAGGCGATCGCCCGATCGGTGTAGAGGCTCGCCCAGCAGGCCTTGAGCTTCTCCATCACCGCGTCCGCGCCACGCACCCACAGATAGGTGTCGTGCTCGCCGGCGAACGACGCGTCCGGCGAATCCTCGGCGGTGGCCGAGGAACGCACGGCGACCGGGAGATCCTCGACACCGCAGCGCGCGCCGAGTGCGGCGTACTTCGCACGGATCCGGGCCTCGGTGGCTTCGGGGATCGGCCAGGTGCGGACGATCTCGCGGGCCTTGGCCGCGCCGACCGCCAGCGAGGCGCTGTCGGTCAGGTCGATCCCGGCGATCAGGTCGATCAGATCCTCGCGGGTGCCCGACGCTCGCTTGGCCGCCGTGAAGACCGTCGTGGTGATCGCGAAGCCCGGCGGCACTGGCAACCCGGCCTGGCTCATCGTCCCCAGGGAGGCGCATTTGCCGCCGACCGCGGCGGCGAGGTCTTCGGTGAGTCGGTCGAAGCCGACCACGACGGGAATGCTCATCTGTGTCCTCCGTGTCTGTCTGACGGTGCTTCGTGAGCCGCCGCGGGCGGCCTCTCCGAACCGCCGTCGCCGCCTTCGGCGAAGCGTGGGTCGGAGCTCGGCGGCAACGCCTCCAGGTCGGGGATCGCGATCTCCTGGACTCGATTCCGGTACAGCACCAGCGCCGTGGTCCCGCCCTCGATCAGCCGGATCCGGACGAACTCGGTGTTGAACGGCTCCCCGGGGTCGTAGCCCATCGCGGCGGTGGCGAAGGCCCGGATCGGGCCCGAGTGAGTGGCCACGAAGATCTGCTTCGCGGGCGTACCCGAGTGCAGGTCGAGAATCCCGCGCCAGAACCGGCGCACACAGGTCACCGGCGGTTCGAAATGCAGCATCGGCATCGTCAGCCAGTGGGTGATCGGGTCGCCGCCGCCCTGCTGGATGCCCCAGAATCGGTCCACGTCGACCAGCCAGCCGGGGCGCTCGCCCAGACCGATGCGCTCGTACTTCTCCATCTCGCGGTGGTAGATCCGGAACGCCGAGGTGACGTCGCGGGGTCCCTCGGGCGTGGCTACCTCGAAGTTGCGGAAGTTGCGGTCGTCGCGAACCTCGGACACCTCCGCCGCGCGTGCGAACAGTTCGAGGTTGTCCAACAGGCCGCGCCGTATCCCCTCGGCGGTCTGCCGGGCCCGGTTGGTCGGCGCGCTGACGATCTCGGCGTTCATCCCGGTCTGCACCCGGCGCGCCAGTTCCTGGCCACGCCGGTGCGCCTGCCAGGCCCCGAGCGGGGTGAGGCCGGACTCCGAGGAGTACCCCTGGGTCTCGCCGTGCCGGATCAGGTAGATGTCCGCCGCGACCTGGGCGAGCTGTTCGCGGCGTTCGGGGACGATCTCCTTGGTCCGGGTAACCTCCGCCCAGGCGAAGCTGGTGCCCAGCGATTCGCCCTGGAACCGGACGTCGGTGTCGAGGCCGTCGGCGCCGCCGCTCTGTCTCTCCCGGAACCGGCGCAGATAGAGCGGGATCTCGCCGCCGCCGGGCGCCCGGTCGTTCGGCCCCGTGGTTGGTGGGGCTGTCGTCGGGGCCGCGGCCCGGCGGGCCTGATGCCGCTGCAGGTACGCCGGCGCGTCCGGCCGCTCGGTGCGCGGCAGCCTCGGTTCGTCCATGCCGGTCATCTCGTTGCTTATGCGCTCAGCGCCGTGTGGTGAGCTCGCGGTTCGAGCGCACTGTTGTTGTCGGCGTTGGGGTGCGGGCCGCCGCGCTCTCTCGCTTCGCTCACGTGTGCACCGTCAGGAACTTCTGGTTCACCACGCCGTCGTAGTAGAACAACGCACGGCCCATCTCGGCCTCGGTCCAGGTGATCGGCTCGGAGTCCGGGTCGACCCAGTAGCCGCCGGTGAACATCTCGTTGCGATTGCCGACCGGGTCGAAGAAGTAGAGGCACTGCCCACGGGTGGCCCCATGCCGGGTGGGGTTGGTCTCGATGTGGACGCCGTGATACGCGCACACGTCGGCCGCCTGCCGCAGGTCGTTCCACCCGTCCACCCAGAAGGCGAAGTGGTGCAGCCCGCCGTTCGGGCCGGTGATCAGCGCGATGTCGTGAGAGGTGTGCGAGACCTCGAGCCAGGTCGCGATCTGGAAGCCGTCGTCGCCGACCACCTGCTCGGTGAGCCGGAAGTCGAGGTGCTCGGCCAGGAACGTCGTGACGCTGTCGACCTCCTCGGCGGTGAGGAAGATGTGGTCGAGCCGCGGTGGCGCCATCCCGACCAAACCCATCGGCCGCGGCGGCGGATTGGTCTGCGGCAGGAGGTTGCCGACCTGCCGCATGCCGTGGACCAACTCCATCTCTTGTCCGCTCGGCAGCGAGAACCGGATCGCGGCGCCGTGCCCCGGCGCCCACTCGCCGGCGGCAAATCGTTTGACCGATACACCGGCCGCCTCCAGCCGCTCGGCGTAGAGGTCGAGGTCCTCGGCGTCGGTCACCTTGAAGCCGACATGGTTCAGCCCGTGCGTCGGCTCGTGGGTGAGCACGAGCGAGTGATGTTGGTGTTCGTCCCAGCACTTCAGGAAAACCCGGTTCGCCTCGCGCGCGGTCTCGATCAGCCCGACCACTTCGACGTAGTACGCCGTGGCGAGCTCCAGGTCGGGCACCCGGAGTTCGACGTGAGAAATGCGCAGGATGCTCACTGTTCCTCCTGATGAGCTCGCAGTTCGAGCGCATTGGCATTGTTCGTATGCCGGTGCGGACCGATGCGCTCTCTCGCTTCACTCATTAGGTGTGCACCTTCATGAAGCGGTCGTTGAGCCGCCCCTCGTAGTAGAAGACGGCGCGCCCGATGTTGTCCTCGGTCCAGGTGATGGTCGGGAAGTCCGGGTCGGGACGGTATCCGCCGGTGAAGACCTCGTTGCGGGTGCCGAGCGGGTCGAAGAAGTAGATCGTGGACCCGCGGGTGATGCCGTGCCGGGTGGGCCCGACATCGAGCTGGATGCCGTTGTAGGCAAGGATGTCGGCGGCGTCGCGCACGTCGTCCCAGTCGTCGAGCCAGTAGGCGAAGTGGTGCAGCCCGCCGTTCGGCCCGTGGACGACGGCCAGATCGTGCGGCGAGTGCGAGCGTTCCAGCCAGGTGCCGAGCTGGTGGCCGTTGCCGTCGAGCAACTGCTCGGTGATCCGGAAGCCCAGCACGTCGGTGTAGAACTGGGTGGCCTCGCCGACCTCTTCCGCGGTGACCAGCATGTGGTCCATCCGCGGCGGAGCGATCCGGATCGGCGGACCCGGCTGTCCGCCGTCGGGAGTCAACCCGCCGAAAGTGCCGTCGAAGGCGAGCCCGTCGAAGGTGAGCGCAGGGTTGGTCCGGCCGCGCGTGGCGCCGACCTTCTCGATCTCGTGCACCAGTTCCATGACGTGCCCGCTGGGTGTGTTGAACCGGATCGACTCCCCTTGGCCGATCACCTCACCGGCACCGATCCGTTGGACCGGGAAGCCGTACCGCGCGACCCTGTTTTCGAGGTCGGCGAGATCGTCTGGGTGCTGCACCTTGTAGGACATCAGGTCGAACCCGACCCGCGGCGCGTAGCGGAGCCGCAGCGAATGGTGGTCTTCCTCGTCCCAGCACTTGAGGTAGACCGAGTCGGCGTCCCGGGCCGTGACCGACATGCCCATCACCTCGGTGTAGTACGCCGCGGCGAGGTCCAGATCGGTGACGGTGATGTCGACGTGCGAGAGCCGCAGGATCCCGCCGGGCCTTCCCGGTACGGTGCTCCCGTTGCCCTTTGGGCGGCCCGTGGGCAGCGAATCGCGCTCGAACCGGTGCGTCCCCGCCGGCGTACCCTCGGCGAGGTCGATCTCGATGCCGCTGTCGCGCATCGCGTCGATGTCCCCAACGGTCGTCATCTGCTGACGATAGGTCTGGCCTCTCTCAGGGCGGGAAGTGCGTACCCCCATGCGGGACG
>JBOFLE010000103.1:0-5140 GCA_051657705.1 Nocardioides sp.
TTTGTGACGCCTCGGCGTAGCGTTGATCGGGTGATCGTGGCGACCAGGTTCCGGGTAGACCACGACGACGCGGGCGCGTTCCGGGCCGACGCGGAACTCGCCCACGACGCGCTGGCCCGGCGGCCGGGCTACCGGGACGGCTGGCTGGGACGGAATGCCGATGATCCGGGGCTGTGGACCCTGATCACCCTGTGGGACAACGTCGGAAGCTACCGGCGCGCGCTGTCCTCCTACGAGGTGAAGTTGAACGCCGTGCCGCTGCTCAGCCGCAGCCTGGACGAACCCAGCGCGTTCGAACTGGTCGAACCGGGAACCGACCTCAACGTGTTGCTGGCTCGCTCGTTAGACTGACTCGCCAGCCGAAAACTCGTCGATCTCTCAAGGAGAATCACGTCGTGGCCAAGCCACCACCGTCAGCCCTGGACAATGTCGTCTCGCTCTGCAAGAGACGGGGTTTCGTCTATCCCTGCGGTGAGATCTACGGCGGTACCCGTTCGGCATGGGACTACGGTCCGCTCGGCGTCGAACTCAAGGAGAACGTCAAGCGGCAGTGGTGGCGAGCGATGGTCACCGCCCGGGACGACGTGGTCGGCCTCGACTCCAGCGTGATCCTGCCCACGCGCACCTGGGAGGCCAGCGGGCACCTCGGCACTTTCTCCGATCCGCTCACCGAATGCCTGTCGTGCCACAAGCGGTTCCGGGCCGACCACATGCAGGAGGACTACGTGGCCAAGGAGGCCGCGCGAAAGAAGTCCGCCGACCAGGGGCCCGTGGGGGAGGAGCTCAACCCGGACACGGTCGACCTGGCGCTGTTGGCCTGCCGGAACTGCGGGACCAGGGGGCAGTGGACCGAGCCCCGAGCGTTCAACATGATGCTGAAGACCTACCTCGGCGTGATCGAGGACGAGTCCGGTCTGCACTATCTCCGGCCCGAGACTGCGCAGGGGATCTTCTTGAACTTCGCCAACGTGGTGACCTCCACCCGGCAGAAGCCGCCGTTCGGTATCGCTCAGGTCGGCAAGTCCTTCCGCAACGAGATCACGCCGGGCAACTTCATCTTCCGGACCCGGGAGTTCGAACAGATGGAGATGGAGTACTTCGTCCGGCCCGGCGAGGACGACGAGTGGTTCCGGTACTGGATCGACGAGCGCACCCGGTGGTACGTCGATCTCGGCATCGACCCCGACAACCTGAGGCACTACGAGCATCCCAAGGAGAAGCTCAGCCACTACTCCAAGGCCACCACGGACATCGAGTACCGCTTCGGCTTCTCGGGGCGGGACTTCGAGGAGCTCGAGGGCATCGCGAACCGCGCCGACTACGACCTGAACCAGCACAGCGAGTACTCCGGCCAGGATCTGTCCTACTACGACCAAGCCGCCGACGAGCGCTACCGGCCGTACGTGATCGAGCCGGCCGCCGGTCTGACCCGCAGCTTCATGGCGTTCCTGGTGGACGCCTATGCGGTCGACGAGGCCCCCAACACCAAGGGGGGCGTCGATCGGCGCGTCGTGTTGCGGCTCGACAAGCGGTTGGCGCCGGTCAAGGCCGCGGTGCTGCCACTCTCGCGCAATGCGGACCTTACCCCGAAGGCCAAGGACCTGGCCGCCGCGTTGCGGCGGAACTGGAACGTCGACTTCGACGATTCCGGGGCGATCGGTCGGCGCTATCGCAGACAGGACGAGATCGGTACGCCGTTCTGCATCACCGTCGATTTCGACACCCTGACCGATCATGCGGTCACGGTGCGCGAGCGCGACTCCATGCGGCAGGCACGCATCGCCATCGACCAACTCCAGCCCTACCTGGGTGAACGCCTTGTCGGATGTTGAGCCCCGTTCGCCGGGCCGAAGTCCGCGGCTAGGTGGCCGTGGACGGACGCCGGTTTCATTGCTGGCCACCGCGGTCGTCTGCCTCGCCGGATGTGCCCAGGCCAACCAGAGCAAGTCGGCGGTACCGCAGGTCTCCCAGACCGAGAGCGCTCCCGCCACCGAGGCCCCGTCGCCCACGCAGGCGCCGAGCGCTACCCCGTACCTCGATGTGCCCGTCGGCGTCGAGTTGACCGAGCCCGGAACCGAGTTGGGTTTCGGTGATCGCGCAACCGTCGCCTGGAAGTTGCCCAAGAGGGCGGGGAAGGGCAAGGGTGCGCAGCGCAAACGCAAGGTCGGCGCGGTCACGATCAAGGTGGTCCGGGCCGAGAAGGCGAGCCTGGATCTCTTCACGGGTTGGGACCTGAACGAGGCGGCTCGCGATTCGAACCCATTCCTGGTGCGCGCGAAGGTCAAGAACGTGGGGAAGACCAACCTCGGCGGGCTCCAGATGCCGTTCTTCGTCGCGGACGACCGGAATTTCTTGATCCAGCCGTCGGTCTTCGACGGCAACTTCGAGCCGTGTCCTAGCACGGCGTTCCCGGCCGAATTCCGGCCGGGCGCGAGCGTCAAGGTGTGCTACGTCTACCTGGTTCCGGACCAGGGGCGGATGCGCTACGTGAGCTTCCGCTCCTATAAGCGATTCGACCCGATCACCTGGAAGGGTAAGGTCGTGGCGTACGGAAGCAAGAAGCGCAAGCAAGACCCGTGATCGACAAGGACTCCGAGTTCCGCCCGTGACGTCTGTGCCCCCGCTACACCCGGGCCCACTGAGGTTGGGATCGCTCACGGTGCATCCGCCGGTCGTGCTCGCACCGATGGCCGGTATCACCAATGCCGCGTACCGCCGGCTGTGTGCCGAGCAGGGCGCCGGCCTGTACGTGTCGGAGATGATCACCTCCCGGGGCCTGGTCGAGCGTGACGCCACCACGCTGGCGATGCTGACCTTCGACCCGGCGGAGTCGGTGCGTTCGGTGCAGCTCTACGGAACCGATCCCGGCTACGTCGGCACGGCGACCGAGATCCTGTGCGCCGAGTACGGCGTCGCCCACGTCGACCTGAATTTCGGGTGTCCCGTGCCCAAGGTGACCCGGAAGGGCGGAGGCGGGGCGCTGCCGTGGAAGCGTGGTCTGCTGGCTCGGATCCTGGAGGCCGCCGTTGCCGCGGGGGCGCGGTACGGCGTCCCGGTGACGATGAAGACCCGCAAGGGGATCGACGAGCGGCACTTGACGTTCCTCGACGCCGGCCGGATCGCCGAGGATGCCGGATGCGCGGCGATCGCGTTGCACGGCCGGACCGTTCAGCAGGCCTATTCGGGGGTGGCGGACTGGGACGCCATCGCCACCCTGGCCGCGCATGTCCGCATCCCCGTCCTCGGCAACGGCGACATCTGGGAGGCCGCGGACGCCATCAGGATGATCGAGCGCACCGGGGCGGCCGGCGTCGTCGTGGGTCGGGGCTGCCTCGGCAGGCCCTGGCTGTTCCGCGATCTCGCCGCCGCCTTCTCGGGCGAGCGGGTGGCGACGCTGCCGAGCCTGGGCGAGGTAGCCCGCATGATGTACCGCCACTCGGAACTGCTGTCGCTGCACATGGGTGAGGAGCGAGGCTGCAAGGAGTTCCGCAAGCACGTCTCGTGGTATCTCAAGGGTTTCCCGGTGGGTGGCGAGCTGCGCCGGGCGCTGGCCTTGGTGTCCTCACTCCACGAGCTGAGCGGATATCTCGATCGGCTCGATCCGGCGGCACCTTTCCCGGCGGTCGAGCTGGGTACGCCGCGCGGACGGCAAGGCTCGCCCAGGTCGCGGGTGCCGCTACCCGACGGCTGGTTGGCCGATCGGGACCACCCCGAATGGGGCGACGGCGGAGCGTTGGAGGATGCGGCCGAGGCCACCGGGGGCTGACGGTCGGATTGGACAGCCGGCCACGTTCTGTTATCTCTGCCTTAACCCCCGCATAAATTTCGAGTCATGGACCGGTAATCTCGCCGCGCCGCCTGGGGTTGCCGGCTGCGTTGTGCTTCAATTCTAAGTCAGTCGCCGCGATTGCCTAGCGAGACCGAGTCCGAATCGGTACGTGAGACGAGCGGTCCGGTGGCCTTGAGTAGCGTGACACCGAGTAGCGTGACACTGAGTGATGAAGTGCCCCGTCATCGACAGCAAAGGACTGCACCGTGGCTGCGCACCGCCACAAGCGGGAGACGAAGTCGGCACCGAAACTTGCCTTGACCGTAGGCGTGGCCGGCATCGCGCTGACGACGGGTGTCGTCGGCGTCGGCGTCTTCATCGGCGAGTCGCCGGTCGGCGCGCCCAAGTCGCCGGCCACCGCGTCGGCGGTGGGGCAGAACGCGCTCGCGGCGTCGCTTCCGGAGCGGGCCGAGCAGGCCCTCTCCCGATCCTTCAGCCGTGACGACTCCACTGCCGGGCGCGGAGCGGCGGGCCTCACCTCGACGAGCTACCAGCAAGATGTGGTTGCCGGGATCGAGCGGGAGCGACGCGACCGCGCGGCCGCCGATCGCCAGCGCGAGACCCAGGAGGCGATCCGCGCCGCGGACACCGAACTGTGGGCGACCGAGGACCTCAATCTGTGGACCGCGGCGGGCAAGGGCGCCAGCAAGTCCGGGGTGCTCGAGGCCGGAAAAAAGGTGCTCGGCACCGGACGCGAGGAGGGGGACCGCGCCGAGATCGTGGTCAAGGGTCGCGGCTACTGGGTCACCGCCGAGTATCTGACCGACGAGGAACCCGAGTTGGACGAGGACGGCAAGCCGATCCCCACCGGCACCGGGGGCACGTGCTCCAACGGCAGCAGCGTGTCGGGTGTCAGCTCCAACATCGTCAAGGTGCACGCCGCGGTGTGCTCGCGCTGGCCGCAGATCACCAACTACGGCACGCTGCGGGGCGGCGGCGGCGACCATCCGCAGGGCCGGGCGATCGACATCATGATCAGCGGCTCCACCGGCAGTCAGGTCGCCGACTACGTGCGGGCCAACGCGAGCGCGCTGGGCGTGAGCTACGTGATCTATCAGCAGCGGATCTGGTCGGTCGAGCGCGGTGGTGAGGGATGGCGCGCGATGTCCGACCGGGGTTCCGCTACCGCCAATCACTTCGACCACGTGCACGTCTCCACCTACTGACCGCGGCATCAGTTGGCCGTTGCGTCAGCCGGCGTGGACCACGTCGATCGTGGCCCGCAGGCCGGCGTCTCGCGCGATGCGCGCGTCGGTCGTGACCAGAGGTGCTCCCAGAGTCTCGGCGAGCGCGACGTACACGGCGTCGTAA
>JBOFLE010000104.1:0-4531 GCA_051657705.1 Nocardioides sp.
CTACCAGAAAGTGGTCCCTGACGCGAAGATTCACTGTGAGTGGGGTGGGTCTTCGTGTCAGGGTTGTCAGGATGCGTTGTCGAGGGTGACGCGGTAGCCCATGGCTTGGAGTTGGTGGATGGCTCGTTTCTTGGCGCGGCCAGGGTTGAGTCGGGTGAAGTAGTCGGGGCCGGGGTCGTTGTAGAGGGTTCCGGTGGTGCCCATGTGCCGGATCGCGATGAGCATGGAGTGTTGGATCGCGACGTTGGCCTTCTTCGGCCCCCGTCGGCTTGCGATGCGTCGGTAGCGGGCGCCGTAGTAGGTGCGTGGGTTCTGCGCGCAGGCCATCGCGGCGGCGCCTAGGGCTCCTTGCAGGTAGGGGTTGCCCGGCCGGGTTTTGCTGGACTTCACCTTCCCAGCGGACTCGTTGTTGCCGGGTGTGGTTCCTGCCCAGGACGCGAGGTGCTTGGCGGTCGGGAACCGGGACATGTCGGCGCCGGTCTCGGCCACCACCACGTCCGCGGTGATCGTGGCGATGCCGGGGATGGTGCAGATCAGGTCGTGGAATCCCTGAAAGGGCTTCACCATCACCTCGATCCGCGCAGTGAGCTTCTCGATCGCGTCGGTGTGCCGGTCGATCAGATCCAGGTGAACCCGGGCCAGGAATGCGTGGTGGGCGTTGAACCGCCCGTTGAGCGCCTCGGTCAACGCGGGGATCTTGTTCCGCAGTCGACGTTTGGCCAGGTCCGCCAGCGCCGCGGGGTCGCGGTCCCCGGCGATCAACGCCTCGAGCATCAGCCGACCCGACACTCCGAGGATGTCGGACGCGACGGCCGACAGCTTGATTCCGGAGTCCTCCAGCAGCTTCTCCAGCCGCTGGGCCTCCCGCGCTCGCTCACGGGTGATCGCGGTCCGCGTTCGGGTCAGGTCGCGCAGTTGGCGGATCGGTTCGGGCGGCACGAACGAGGCCCTTACCAACCCATGGGCAGCGAGTTGGGCGAGCCAGGTGGCGTCCGCAACGTCGGTCTTGCGGCCAGGCACGGTCTTGACGTGCCGGGCATTGACCAGCATCACTTCCACTCCGGGTAGATCCTCAAGCAGGTAGTAGAACGGCTTCCAGTAATCCCCGGTTGCCTCCATCACCACGCACGTCACCTGCTCGGCTGCCAGATGCTCACGCAGGGCATGGATCTGGCTGGTCATCGATCCCCACGTCGTGACCGCCTCGACCGTCTTTCGGCGCCCAGCACCAGCGATCCGCACGCAGACCTTCGCGTCCTTCTTCGAGATATCCAGCCCCGCACAACGCGGGTGAACCACTTCCATCACCTTGCTCCCTTCGCACTCTTGACTCAGCGTCCGTCGCGGGGAGGGCAGGGAGATTTCGAAAGTCTGACGCACGGGCTCTACGGCACCAATCCACGGTTCCCGTGGAAGCCCTCCACCACCATGCTGACCTTCATGCTCACAGGGGCAACGGGGTCAACCACGACGAACCCGTTCAGCATCCACCCCATCCGTACAGCCTGCAACCAGCACGCGGCGCCGAATCTTCGCGCACCATGGTGCGCCTCGAAGACGGCGCCGCGTTGCTGACCAGCGGAAACCCAGATCAGGGGCCACTTGAGATTTGAGGCCGATTGTCCTATTCCCCGGATTGGTCCCCAGAAACCTCTGTCAAGATGCGCTTCCTGGTCGACACAACGTGGCTGTGAGAGCGGCTCGCGGAGTTCGACTACGACGAGTTCGAACGACGGAGGAAGGCGCTCCAGCAATGAACGAGATCGTGGTCGGGGTCGACGAGACGGATCGGCAATCCGGCGCGACCCGGTGGGCCTGTGCCGAAGCCGCTCGCACCGGAGCGTCGGTACAGGTGGTCACGGCCTACACACCCTTGCACGACATTGCCCCAGTGGACTTTCCCAGAACCATCGAGCCGACTATCGATGAACTCAGAGCGTTGCTCGGTCGTTGGGTCGAACACTTCCAGAGCGAGACCGGCCTTCTCCCGCCCCGAGTCGTGGCCGGGTCGCCCCTCCATGTGTTGCCTGAGCAGGTGACTCCTACAACGAGAGTCCTAGTCGTCGGCCGCCGAGGTGTCGATATGGCGAGCCGGATCTTTGTCGGAGTACGTCGATCGCCTTGCCGGAAGATCGCCGGTACCGGTGGTCGTCGTCCACGACGAGTGGACCGCGGGAGGCCGCACGCACGATCCGATCGCCGTAGTCCTGAGTCTGTCCGTGGGGGACGACGGCGTGCTGGAGCATGCCTTCATGCGCGCCGACCAGCTCGACGTGCCCCTGACGGCCGTCCACGCGTGGGACATTCCCGCTCTCTACACATGGCCGTCCGTGCGAGGGGCCGCCGCCGGCTACGGAGACTGGGCCGACAATGCCCGGTCGCGATCAGGTGGCCCGGGACGTCGACCGGGTCCTGCAGCCGTGACGCGCGCGGTACCCCGGCGTCAAGGTGGAGAGCAGGCTGGTAGTCGGCCGGCCGGTCGACGCCGTCTTGGAGGCCACCGACCATGCCCAGCTCACCTACCTCGGACGCCATACCGGCGCTTTCCGACGTGGGGGCCTGCACCTCGGCTCCACCACTCGGGCCGTGCTCCACCACCTTCGCGCGCCGCTCGCGGTGGTCCCGGTCTCCGCCGCCGATGCGGTCTCCGGTTCGTGAGTCGGCACTGCGGTACGCGAACGGTCCCGGCTGTGCGTGGTCGCGTTGGATGGTGTGGGCGAGGCGGCGGCTGCCCACTCGACGACCATGGGCGTCAGAACCGACAGCACGCAGCACGGTGTCGATAAGCCATCCGCCCCCAGGACTCGCGGCGAAACATGTTCGACATTTGTCGAACATGCAGTATGGTGGTGCTATGCCTACATCGATCGGATTCCGTCCGACGCCGGACGACGAACGCATCCTGCGCGAGGCCGGCCAGCCCGGCGAGAGCACGTCGGACACGCTGCGCCGCGCGTTACGGCTGCTAGATCACGAACGCTGGCTCGCCCGATTCCGCACAGACGCTGAGGCACTCAAGAACGAGGACGTCAACACGGAGCCAGAGGCCTGGTGATCCGCGGGGCCGTGTACCGGGTCGACCTGGGCCGCCCGCGCAACCACGAGCAGGGCGGCAAACGCCTAGGCCTGGTCATGTCTCCTTCGGACTCGCCGATGTCCGTCGTCACTGTGGTTCCCACATCCACCTCCGCTGGCTCGTCCGTCCATCGTCCCGAGCTCGAAGTCGCCGGCCGTCTGACGCGAATGCTGGTCGACCAGATCCGCTCGATCGACGTGGACTACGTCGTCGGCGACCCCGTCGACTACCTCACCCGGGATCAATTGGGTGAGGTCGAACTCGCCCTGGCTCACTACCTCGGAGTCCAGGACGCGAGCCCACCCCGGCCTTCATAGGTGGTACCGCTGAAGATTGGCGCGCGGAGGGTGCCCCAAGGAACCCAACGGTGAAGCCGCAGGCCTCGCCGATGTTCAAACGTCCCGGATGGTCCGTCCGAGAGGTTCTCGGTGACAGCTCCCTATCCGCTACGGGACAACGCTTTCCACCGCGGACTCTCAGAACCGAGGTTGTCCCGAGTTCCGTGGAACTTCGGTGGCGGTCCGGTGAGCGTCAGGCTGCGCTCACGTCTTGAGTGTTGCACTCGGCACCGACAGTGGTGTCGGCGAGGTGTTGATGGAGGGCGGTGCGTAGGGCGGGTAGGTGGAGGTGGCCTTTGACCCTGCGGAATAGTTTGGATGCTTCGAGCATCCCGGCTGCGTACCAGCGCAGCGCCATGTGTGGGTCGCGCCAGCGTTTGACGTTCTTGGCGTGCTCGCGGCAGATCGAGATCATCGACTCGACCGCGTTGGTCGACCGTAGCGTGGCAGGTCGAAGACGGAGATCACCTCGCTGCCGACGACCTCGGACTCCGGTGTCCGGTACCTGATGTAGTCGATGAGATCGCGGAGGTAGCGGCTGGCCGGCAACAGGTCGTGATGAGTCACCAGGATGAATCGGGCAACGGCACGGGAGACCGCCACGTTGACCATCCGGGGGTCGTCTACGAAAGGCAGGCCCCATTTCTCCTTCTGGCTTTGCCGGCTCTCATCGAGGACCGTGGTCATGATCATCGTGTGCTTCTGGCGCCCCTGTACTTGTGGACGGTGTCAGCTTCGATTGCCTCGATCTCGTCGATGAAGGCATCGGTGACCTTGTCCACCTGACGTCGGTACGGCGTGGTGATCCCGATGTCGGCCGGCGTGACTACCTCGGTCGCGCTCTCCCAAACAACCCCGGCGACCTCGATCCGCTCGTCCCGAGCTGGCCGGAAGCACGCCGGACGATCCAAGATCTGAAGCCGATCGGGACCGTAGATGTAGGGCGCGAGACGACTACTGAAGACCACTTCGGCCTTCCCACCGGCAAGCCGTCGGTACCGGACCACGTCCGGGGTCTTGTCCGTGACCTGCCCGGTCGTCCGGTCCGTCACGAGGATGAGCACCTGTCGCAGATCTACCATCAGACCTCCCGAGACTGATTTCAAGGGTAGGGCCG
>JBOFLE010000105.1:0-1201 GCA_051657705.1 Nocardioides sp.
CCGGCGCCCAGGCCGAGTGGTCGGCCACCGCACCCCGGACCCGCAGCGACATCCTGCGCCGGGCGTTCGACCTGATCAACGCCCGGGCGAACGATCTCGCCCTGTTGATGACGCTGGAGATGGGCAAACCACTCAAGGAGTCGCATGGCGAGATCGCCTTCGGCTCGGAGTTCTTCCGCTGGTTCTCCGAGGAGGCAGTCCGGATCGACGGCCGCTACACGGTCGCCCCGAATGGCCTGTCCCGGCTGCTCACGGTGAAGCAGCCGGTCGGACCGAGCTTCTTCGTGACCCCCTGGAACTTCCCCCTGGCGATGGGCACCCGCAAGATCGGCGCCGCCCTCGCGGCCGGATGCACGATCGTCATCAAGCCCGCTCCCCAGACTCCGCTCACGATGCAGGCGCTGGCCGGCATCCTCATCGAAGCCGGCCTGCCCGCGGGCGTCCTGAACCTGATCACCACCTCTGCGGACAGGGCCGGCGAGGTGTCCGCACCCCTCATCGCCGATCCACGACTGCGCAAGCTCTCCTTCACCGGATCCACCCGCACCGGCCGGGCGCTCGCCGCCCAGGCCTCCGAGCGGCTGCTACGGGTCTCCATGGAACTCGGCGGCAACGCGCCTTTCCTGGTCTTCGACGACGCCGACCTCGACGCCGCGATCGACGGCGCGATGGTGGCCAAGATGCGGAACATGGGCGAGGCCTGCGTCGCCGCCAACCGGTTCCTGGTGCACGCCGCGGTGGCCACCGAGTTCAGCGCGCGGCTGGCCGAGCGGATGGGCGCGCTCCGCATCGGGCGTGGCACCGAAGAAGGCACCGACGTCGGGCCGCTCATCGACGGTGGGCAGCGGGACAAGGTCGCCGGGCTGGTTTCCGACGCCGTGTCCGCCGGCGCGACGGTGCTGACCGGTGGCGGGCCGGTTGACGGCAGGGGCTACTTCTTCCCGCCCACGGTGCTGACCGATGTCCCGGCCGACGCGCGGATGTCCGGCGAGGAGATCTTCGGCCCGGTCGCCCCGATCTCCACCTTCACCGACGAGACCGAAGCCCTGCGGATGGCGAACGACACCGAGTTCGGGCTGATCGGCTACGTCTACACCCGGGACCTGACCCGGGCGTTGCGGATCAGCGAGGGGTTGGAGACCGGCATGGTCGGCCTCAACTCGGGACTCATCTCGAACGCGGCCGCGCCGTTCGGCGGCGT
>JBOFLE010000106.1:0-25576 GCA_051657705.1 Nocardioides sp.
TGCGGCGACGCCGTTCTACAGCATCATCTCCATCGTCGACCCCGGGCCCCTACAGGCCGCATTCGGAGCGGTGAAGGCCGGGAACGAGCCGGAGTTCTTCCAACTCCAGGTCTCCGGCGGCATCGGCATCTGCGCCATCTTGGGCGCGATCAGCGGGATGATCTTCGGCTTCGGCACCCGGAGGGTCTCCATCAAGGGGTTTCCACGCTATCTGCTGGGGGCGCTGCACGGCATCGCCATGATGTGCCTTTTCTACGTGGTCGGATTCCGGCTGGTGACCGAACTCCTCGACATCTCCGACGCCGACATCATGAGCCTGGCCCGAGTCGTGGGCTGGCCGATCCTGGTCCTCGCCCATGCGATCCACGGGATCGTGGTGGCCTGGGTGATGCGCACCGGCATGGTCGCTCCCCGGCAGGTCTTCGGCCCGCCGATCACCGCGGACGGAAAGCCCCGGGACTGATTCCATCGGGCCACTATGGCCACCGGACCGCCGCAGCCGCTCCCTGGTGAGGCGGCTGCGGCTCTGTGATCAGAGGACCAGTAGGTGGCGGCCGGCGGCCAGCGGAACCGCCGTAATCGGGATGGAGTCGTCGAAGGTGATCAGCCGGCCATCCCGCGCCGCTGCCAGAGCAAGCAAGTAGACATCGGTCACCTGTCGCGGGCCGTGGACACGGTCAGCTCGGATCGTTTTCGAGTCCAGGAGACTCGCATCGTCCGGCCAGAACTCGTGGTGTCGCGTCTCGCAGGCGTCACCGAGCAATCTGATCGCCCGAGACGGGCTGATCGCATTGGGGTACTTCGGCTGGCTGATGACTCTGACGAAACCGTTCTGAGTGAGTGGGCATGAGGCCCACCCGGTCTCGATGACCGGGTACAACGACTCCCAAGCGCGCCGGTGATCCGCATGGTCGGCGTCGAAGAGGGCGAGCAGGACGTTGACGTCGAGCAGGGCTCTGCTCAAGCGGACTCCTCCTCGCGAATCCGATCGATCAGCTCGTTGGTCACCACGACGCCGCGAGAGCCCAACGGGCGAAAACCCAGCCTGGCCGGCCCGTCATCCTCGGCCGCACCGTGCAGAGCGGTCCGCGCGAGCTCTGAAAGCACCGCGCCGGCGGACCGTCGTTCACGGCGAGCGCGAGCCTTGACTGCCAGATAGATGTCCTCGTCGAGGTCGACAGTCGTGCGCATGCACGTGATGCTATCGCATCACGAATGAGTTCCTTGTCTCGAAGAGCCCGGAATAGACCTCGTCTCGTCGCGGGGGGTGCCCGCGTCGCGGGTGTGTCATTGTGACGCCATGAGTGGACTGGACTTGATCGGGCCCGAGCATCGGGCGCTCTACATCGGCGGGAGCTGGAGCGAGGCGGCCGCCGGCGGGCGACTGACGGTCTATGACCCGGCCGACGAGTCGCCGATCGCGGAGCTGGCCGACGGGCGAGCCGCCGACTGCGCGCGGGCCCTCGATGCCGCCTGCGCGGCGCAAGGCGAATGGGGGACCAGCGCGCCGCGGGTGCGCGGGGAGCTGCTGCGAGCGGCGTACGAGGCGATCATGCGGCGCGCCGACGACTTCGCGCATCTGATCAGCCTGGAGATGGGCAAGCCGATCGCCGAGGCGCGGGGCGAGGTCGCCTATGGCGCGGAGTTCTTCCGCTGGTTCGCCGAAGTGGCCCCTCGCATCGAGGGTCGCTGGCTGCCGGCGCCGGCTGGCGGCAGCCGGTTGCTGACCATTCGTAAGCCGGTCGGGCCATGCCTGCTCATCACGCCCTGGAACTTCCCGTTGGCCATGGCGACCCGGAAGATCGGCGCGGCGATCGCGGCCGGCTGCACCATGATCGTCAAACCCGCCGAACTGACGCCGCTCACCACGATCGCGGTGACCGCGATCTTCGACGAACTCGGGCTGCCTGCCGGGGTGCTCAACACCGTTACCACCTCGAAGTCCTCCGAGCTGTCCTCGACGCTGATGGCGGACCCGCGGCTGCGGAAGATGAGCTTCACCGGCTCCACGCCGGTCGGCAAGGTGCTGGTCAAGCAGTCGGCCGATCAACTGCAGCGGGTGAGCATGGAACTCGGCGGCAACGCGCCGTTCATCGTCTTCGAAGACGCCGATCTCGCCGCGGCCGTCGACGGAGCCATGGTCGCCAAGATGCGCAACATGGGCGAGGCGTGCACTGCCGCCAATCGGTTCCTGGTGCACGAGGCGGTGGCCGACGAGTTCGGGCAACTGCTCGGCGAGCGGATGGGTGCGCTCAAGGTCGGACGCGGCCAGGAGCCGGAAACCCAGGTCGGGCCGTTGATCAACGCCGACGCCGTCCGCGCGATGGACGCACTGGTGAGCGACGCGGTGTCCGCCGGAGCGACGGTCCTGGCTGGTGGCTCGCCGATGGACGGGCCGGGCTACTTCTATCCGCCGACCGTGTTGCTCGGTGCGCCGGCCGGAGCCGACATCAACCGCGAGGAGATCTTCGGGCCGATCGCCTCGGTCACCACCTTCTCGACCGAGGCCGAGGTGATCGCGAAGGCGAACGACACCGAGTTCGGACTGGCGTCCTACGTCTACACCAAGGACCTGGCGCGGACCATCCGGATCTCGGAGGCACTGGACTTCGGGATGGTCGGCGTCAACACCGGGTTGGTGTCCAACCCGGCCGCGCCGTTCGGCGGGATGAAGCACAGCGGCTTCGGCCGGGAGGGAGGCTTCGAGGGGATCGAGGAGTACCTGGAGACGACGTACGTGAACCTGCCAGTCTGAGCGGGCCGGGTGAGCCTCCCGACTTGCAGGGGTTGTTCGCGTTCGCCGATAGGATTGTGGTCTCCAAGGGAGGTCTTCGCTTGCGAATCACCGGGTTGACGCTGCGCAACTGGCGCACGTTCAAGAATCTCGACGTCAAACTCGGCGAGCGCCTGATCATCGTGGGGCCAAACGCCAGCGGCAAGTCCAACCTGCTCGATTCGATCCGGTTCCTACGCGACCTAGCTTGCCCCGACGGCGGCCTTCAATCCGCGGTTCGAAGTCGAGGTGGACTCAGTCGTGTTCGCTGCCTGTTCGCGCGAAACAACAACAAGGGACACGTCGAGGTGACGGTCACCCTCGGGGATGACGCCGATCCGGCCCAATGGACCTATTCGGTCTCCTTTGCCGGAGAGAAGGGTGGCCGCAATCGGCCAGTGGTGGCCAGCGAAGTCGTCAAGCGCGGTGACGAGGTGCTGTTGGAGCGCCCCGGTCCCGAAGATCGCGCGGACCCCGAGCGTCTGATCCAGACGAGTCTGGAACAGATCTCGGCGAACAAGGAGTTCCGGCCGATCGCGGACTTTCTGGCTGAGACTCGGTACCTGCATCTGGTTCCGCAGATCATCAGGGACTCGACTCGATCCGGCGACCATCGGGACGATCCGTTCGGGGGCGACTTCATTGCCCGGATGAACCGGGTGCCACCGAAGACTCGCAATAGCTGGCTACGGCGCATCACGTCGGCGCTTCGGATCGCGGTGCCGCAGTTCGAGTCTCTGGAAGTGGTGACCGACTCCGCAGGGCGCCCGCACCTTGAGAGTCGCTATAAGAACTGGCGTGAAAAGGGCAGTCGGCAAGATGAGGGAGACTTCAGCGACGGGACTCTTCGCCTGATCGGACTGCTGTGGTCCTTGGTCGAGGTCGGCCGGAAGTCGACCCCGATCCTGCTCGAAGAACCGGAACTGTCCCTGCATCCTGGTGTCGTCGGGTTGTTGCCGCAGGTGCTGGCCAGGGCACAACGCGGCAGCGCAGCGCAGATTCTCCTGACCACTCACAGCCCGGACCTATTGGACGACGAGGGAATCCGGCCGGAGGAGGTCCTCGAACTCGAGCCGACCACGGACGGCACGGTCGGTCGCACCCTCGATCAGATCCCCGATGCACTTTCGGACTTCAACGCCGGCCTGTCGTTGGCGGACATTGTTCGCGCTCGATCGGCGCCACCAGGGATCGAGGAACTCCCCCAGATCGAACTGGCCCGCGCGCTGAAGTGATCACTGTCGCCGTGGCAGCAGAGGGTGCGTCCGACATCGCTGCTATCGAGAAAATCCTCGCCAGTCGTGAGATCCTCGTCGATCCGAAGCGGAGGTTCGTCAAGAGGGGCAAGAGCAACCTCGACCCAAAGCTCCGCGGCTTCAATCGCGCAGCTCAGCGCTCGCCGTGGTTCGTGCTCCGCGACTCCGACCACGACGAAGGCGACTGCCCGGCTGCCTTACGCGAAGTGCTGCGCCCGGCGGGGACTACGTCCCGGGCCATGTGTTTCCGCCTCGCTGTACGTTCTCTCGAGGCCTGGCTCCTTGGAGACGCCGAGTCCTTTGCCTCGTTCTTCGGAACAGCGCTCGCCAATGTACCTATCCGCCCCGAGGATCTGCCCAACCCGAAAGCTGAGTTCGTCAACGCCTGCTGGCGCTCGCGCCGATCCACGATCAGGAAGGCGATGGTCCCACCGTCAGGAAGCTCTGGGACAGTCGGCCCTGAGTACGTCACTTACATCTCCCGGTACGCCAAAGAGGCCTGGCGACCAGATGTCGCGGCACGAAACGCTCCGAGCCTCGCTCGGGCGCTGAATGAGATTGATCGGCTTGTGTCCACCGGCGTCTGGCAATAGCGAGCAATTCGCCTTCCTCGACAGCCCTGTCAATGGCGAGCCCGGCCGTGAGTAGGGTTCGACCATGGCCTTGCCAGCCGGGACCCCTGGACCCCCGACCACCATCGTGCTGTTCGGTGCGACCGGAGACCTCTCCAAGCGCAAGCTGATACCCGGTCTCTATCACCTGCTGCAGACCGGCCTCATCCCGAACCTCAAGGTGGTCGGCACCTCGCTCGACGAACTCGACCACGAGTCGTTCCTGAAGTTCGCGCGGGCGTCGCTGGACGAGTTCGGCCGCGACGTCACCGACGAGGGGTGGCGGACCTATTCCGAGCACCTGTTCTGGGCGCCAGGCGGGACGCCCGAGGCGCTCGCCGCCGCGGTCGCGGAAGCGAACGCCGGCGACGACAGCCAGAACCTGCTGCACTACCTGTCGGTGCCGCCGAAAGCCGCGCTGTCGGTGCTGCACACCCTGCGGGACGCCGGATTGGCCAGCGGCTCGCGAGTGATCATGGAGAAGCCGTTCGGCACGGACCTGGCCACCGCCCAGAAGCTCAACGCCGCGGTTCACGAGGTGTTCTCCGAGCGGCAGATCTTCCGCATCGATCACTTCCTGGGCAAGGAAGCGGCCCTGAACATCCTCGCCTTCCGGTTCGCCAACGGCTTGTTCGAGCCGACCTGGAACCGGAACTTCATCGACCACGTGCAGATCGATGTACCGGAGAAGCTGGGCCTGGACCAGCGAGCCAGCTTCTACGAGGCGACCGGGGCCTACCGGGACATGGTGGTGACCCACCTGTTCCAGATCATGGCGTTCACCGCGATGGAGGCGCCGACCGCCCTGGAGCCGAAGGCCATCACCGAGGAGAAGAACAAGGTGTTCCGGTCGATGCTGCCGATCAAGAGCACCGACGTCGTGCGGGGGCAGTACAACGGCTACAAGAACATCGAGGGCGTCAGCGACGACTCGGAGACCGAGACCTTCATCGCGCTGCGGTGCTACATCGACAACTGGCGTTGGGCCGGGGTGCCCTTCTATCTGCGGACCGGCAAGAACATGGCCGAGGGGCAGCGGATCATCTCCATCGCGTTCAAGGAGCCGCCGCAGTCGATGTTCCCCGACGGCTCCGGTATCGCCGACCACGGCCCGGACCACCTGACCTTCGACCTGGCCGATCAAGCCCGGATGAGCCTGTCGTTCTACGGAAAGCGGCCCGGTCCGGGTTTCCGGCTGGACAAGCTGTCGATGCAGTTCGCCATCGACGAGACGGCCTGGGCGGGCTCGGTCCTGGAGGCCTACGAGCGACTGATCCTCGACGCGGTGAAGGGCGACCACACGCTGTTCACCACCGCCGACGGCGTCGAACGGCTATGGGAGGTATCACAGCAGTTCCTCGCCGACCCGCCGCCGGTCCGGCCGTACGCCGTCGGCTCCTGGGGCCCGAATCAGATTCACCAGCTCATCGCCCCGCAAGGCTGGCGACTGCCCTTCGAGCGAGTCTGGCGGGGCTAGCGCGCAGGAAAGACCTCGGCGATGGTCGGGCCGAAGGCAGCGGCCGCTATCAGGTGTTGGCCCCAGCGGCTGTACTGCTCGACCTCGGCAGGGTCGGCGATATCGAGATCGCCGGCGGTGGTCTCGATGGTGATCAGGTTGTCGCGTTGTTCCCAGCCGTGCAGGGGAACGATCGGGCACCGGGAGAGCGGCACGATCCCGATCCTGGCGTGAGTGAGGATGCTGGCCAGGTGGGTGACGTGTCCGACCTGGCGGCTCATGATGCGGGAGGATCCGACGTGGTTCCTCAAGGCCGCCTCGCCTATCAGGACGGTGATGTCGCGGCCGGACTCGTAGAGGATGGCGGATCGGCGCATGCGTTGGGCGATCATCAGGTCGATCTCGTCTGCCGAGGCCCCGTGGTCGGCAGGGCCGCCGGGTAGGGAGAGGATCGCTCGTGCGTATTCGGGAGTCTGCAATAGGCCATGCACGATCAGCGGTTGATAGTAGAACAACGTTGATGATGCCTGCTCGGCCGCGGCGTAGGCAGCCTGATGTGCGCCGGGACCTCCATCGGTCGGGTACGCCTCTCGAAAGGCGTGAAACTCGTGGCGGGCGCGCTCGAGGAACCCGATCAACTCCGCCGGGTCGGCGCCGGTGACGGCGGCCCATGTCATGACGTCGTCGGCCGAAGGTAACTGTCGTCCCGACTCGATCTTGGAGATCTTCGGCTGCCCCCAGCCTGGACCCAAGCGCTCGGCCATGGCTATGCCCGTCAGGCCGGCATCGCGGCGCACCGATCTGAGACGCTCGCTGAGGGCGTTCCGGGCACGCCGCGCGGACGCGACCACAGTTGATGATCCCTTTCGTTTAGGTGGCGGTGCGGAGGTAGTGGACCAGACTGACCGACTGCTCCAAGGTGAGGTCCCGCCAGCGCCGGCATTGCTCCAGGTGGTCGGCCGATTCCGACCGGACTGCGCGCAGGAAGCGGCCTTCGGAGTCGTAGTGCATGTTCCAGATCTCCCGGTCGTCCAGTAGCCAATAGTCTATGCCCCGGGGCAGGCCATCGGGCCAAGCCGGAGGAGATACGGCGATGAGCCGGATCTCCTCCCCAGCCTCGGCATTGCGTCGATACGCGGCCAGTTCGTACCGCAGATAGTCGGTCAGCGGCTCCTCGACGACATGGACCCGACGCAGTCGTTTCCCAACGCTGGCATGGCGCGCCAGCATCTGTTGCCAAGCTCCTGGTGGACGATCGAGTCGTCCGGTGCGCAGGAAGCCATCGAACTCGGCCTGTTCGTAGCCAACCGTGTAGACCTGCAATGTCTCCAGTCGGAACCAGGACTCCTCGACACGTTCGAACAGCGCCAGCCAGTCGGGCGATTCGAGATCCGTGAACTCCTCGGTCAAGACGCTCCCCGGATCATGTCGGCAGCCCGGAGGATGGTCTCAGTTGGTATCGCTACCGCGTCCTCGTCGGCGAGCCGGTTGACCAGCCCTTCACGTGTCTCCGCATCAAGCACGCTGCCTTGGATGACGAGGATCTGCGGGTCATCGGTTCGGTACACGCTCGGGCATCCACTGGAGCCTGAGCCGGTCCACTTGGTCAGTAGTGCCAACTGCATCGGCTTCCTTTCCGCGTGACCGAGCGGTTCGGCTACGCACACATGCTCGCTCGTCTGACCTTGGATGCCCAAGAGCCTTGTGTAGGAGAATATTATGCTCAACTGATGTACGCAAGGCGAGGTCCGAATACAGAACACGCACGGCATCGCTGATGCCGGGAGAGGTTGGCTCAGGTGAGGTTTGATGTGGAGCGCCTCGCATCGCGATTGCGGGATGAACCCTGTTCGGTGAGTGTTCGGATGACCCCGAAAGTCGATGCGGTGGTGGCTCGTGAGGTTCGCGAGTCCTATCGCCTGTTCCGTCGCGCGGAGATCACTGACCGCGGTCTACGCGGCAAAGCGGGTAGCAAGATAGGCGACCGGGCTCGATGGTTACGATGGCGCCGTTCACATTACCGAGCGGCCGCACGCCGCTTCGACCGTGCCTTGCTCGCGTTGGAGACCTATCTCGAACTGAACCTTCCGGGCTATCAGCCCAGTGACTTCGTGGCGGTCTGCACGGCCGTTCTCCGCAACTCGAACCGGAGAAGGCCGTGAAGCCCGGCTACCGGTACTCAGCAGTTCTGCGGAGGCTGCGCTCGGCCTCCGGGCACCTCACGCTGGAATCGCCGCTTCTGCCCTTGTGGCGGGGCGCGGACGTCGACATCCTCGACCATCGTGAACCCCACGATGCGCACCAGTCAGATACGCCAGGCACGCGTCACGGCAGTCGCTGCCCTGGCGCTCCTGCTTGCGGCCGGGTCTCCGGCCGTCGGTGGCTCGGCGGCGGCCCGCACGGGTCCGGCCGGGGCACCCGCGGGCCAGGAGAAGGTCGTCCTGCAGTTCGGGCCGACTCCGCTGACACCGGAGCAGTTCCTCGTCGACCTGCCCAGGATGACGGGACTGCCGTTCGACGGCTACACGGTGCGGCTGGGCGCCATGAGCCAGGGCTCCGGGACCGTCAACGGAGACTCTCGGGTCTTTTCGAGCGCGGTTCCCGAGGAGGACTTCGCCGCCGACCGCGCGCAGCTCTCGCAGCTCGCCGCGACGCCAGGTGCGCCGGCCCACAACTTCGTGGTGCTCAAGGCCGCCGCGGACGCCGGCTGGGACTGGTTGGACGATGCTGCCTGGGCCGCGGCCGAGTCGAACGTGCGTCAGGTCGCACGGACCACCCAGGTCGGGCACGTGGAGGGCATCGTCTTCGACCCGGAGCCCTACATCGACGGCAACGGGCTGTCGAACCCGTGGTACTACCCGACGCAACCGAGTTCCGCGAGCACCTCCTTCGCGGACTACGAGCAGGTGGTGCGACAACGGGGCCGGGCCTGGGGCGCCGCGATGTACTCCGAAGATCCCGACCTTCGATTCATGGCATTGGGCCTGCTCTCCTTCACCGACGATGTCACTACAGCGCAGTGGGACAGCCCGCAAGCGTTGGACCAAGCGCTCGCCACGCACAAGTACGGCCTGCTGCCGGCCTTCGTCAACGGCGTGCTGGACGCCCTGCCGCCGGGCCAGTCGGTGGTGGACGGCAACGAGGACGCGTACTGGTACCGGTACCAGGACCAGTACGCCGCGGCGGAGGCCGATCTTGCCAGCCGTGCCACCGAACTGGTCGAGCCGGCGAACCGAGTCGCCTACGACGCCACCTACACCTTCGGCCATGCGGTCTATGTGGATTGGGCGCTGGACCTGTGGCCGGTCGACCTTGTCGGCCTGTCGATGCCGCACTTCCTCTCGCGCGCGGATCAGAGCCGCTATCTGGAGGCAGCTACCTACCGCGCGCTGACCTCTTCCGACCGCTACGTCTGGATCTACGCCGAGCGGCTCACCACCTGGTACGACGCCAGCGCCCCGCAGCGTGGCTTGACCGCCATCGCCAGCGCCAAGGAAAAGTACCTGAGCGGCCAGGCTCTCGGCTTCGACCCGACCCCCGAGATCGAGGCCGCGTCAGCGGAATGCGTCGCCGCCGGTGGCGGTAGCGGGATCTTCCCCTGCTGATCGTCGGGCGGGAACCATGGCATCGATGCGGCGAGTGACGCCATACGAGCTCGTGCCGACTCGGACCCACCGCGGACGGCCGAGACAGGACCGGGGAATCGCTACTCTCACCACCGTGCCGGCGCGGTCGAACGTGTAGTCACAGACGATCGTCCGATACCCCGGCTCGGGAGCGTCCCATCCTGATATCCAACTCTACGTTCCGGCTGAGCTCGGCCATCCGGAGCCGCACGATCAGACGCCGCTCGGTGTGCCTGACCACCATGCGCCTGACATCGCCCCGAGTCACGTTCGCGTTCCACGCAGGTCGTGATCTGGAGGCGAACCGACGAGGTTTGGATCGAATCACCGCACTGAACGGCCACTCAGCGGCGTACGATGCGCAGCATGACTCGCGTCCCGCGCGGCCACCGCGCCGTTCTCGCCGTCTCGGCCCTCACCCTGGCACTCGCCGGTTGCGCTCCGGAAGAGAACCCCGACTCGAATATCGGCGGCGGGTCCGACCCCAGCGGGGACAGCACCGAATTCACCGAGGCCACCTCGTGTGCGGTGCAGGATCTCAACCTCGAGGAGCCGGGCAAGCTGACGGTGGCAACCGACTCACCGGCGTTCCCGCCATGGTTCGAAGACGACGACCCCACCAACGGCAAGGGCTTCGAGTCCGCGGTGACCTACGCGCTGGCCGAGGAGATGGGCTTCGCGCGGGAGGACGTGCAGTGGGTGAAGGTGAAGTTCAACAACTCCTACAAACCGGGAGAGAAGAACTTCGACTTCGATATCAACCAGATCTCGATCACCCCCGAACGGCAGAAGGTCGTCGACTTCTCGATCGGCTACTACGCCGCCTCGCAGGCCGCGATCGCGCTGAAAGGCACCGAGGGTGCCGAGGCGTCCAGCCTGGCCGATCTCAAGGGATTGCGGCTCGGCGCCCAGACCGGCACCACCTCGCTCACCGCGATCCGCGATGTGATCGAGCCCGACACCGAGCCGCTGGTGTTCCGGGACACCAACGCCGCCAAGCAGGCCATGCAGAACGACCAGGTCGACGTCATCCTGGCGGACCTGCCGACGGCGTTTTACATCACCGCCGTGGAGATTCCGAAGGCGTCGATCATCGGGCAGTTCCAGCCCCAGCCCGGACAACAGTCCGGCCAGACCGAGGAGTTCGGACTCCTGCTCGAGAAGGGCAACCCGCTCAAGGAGTGCCTGGACTTCTACCTGGAGGGGATGAAGGAGTCCGGCGAACTCGCCGGGATCGAGAAGCAATGGCTCTCGGACACCGTCGGCGTCCCCGAACTCCAGTAGCGCCGGCGGCGAGCTGGTCACCGAGCGCCCACGAACTCGAGCGCCGGCGGACCCGTCGCAGCCTGCGCTCCCGCCGGGTGCTGATCGCTTCGGCGGTCACGGTCGGGGTCTTCGCGGGGTTGGTCCTCGGGGTCGTCTCCTCCCCGGGGTGGCCGGCGGTCCGGGAGTACTTCTTCAGCCCGTACCACGCGCGCGAGTCCTTTCCGGCCGTCGCCGAGGGCTTCGTCAAGAACGTGCTGCTGTTCTTGTTGGCCGAGCCGCTGATCCTGGTCCTCGGCCTGTTGGTGGCACTGGCCCGCCAAGCCACCTCGCCGTGGCTGGTCCCGGCGCGGTTGCTGGCGGTCGTCTATACCGATCTCTTCCGTGGTGTCCCGACCATCCTGTTGGTGCTGCTCCTGGGCTTCGGGGTGCCGGCGCTCGGCCTGAGCGGGGTGACCAACTCCTTCTTCGTGTGGGCGCTGGTCGCGTTGGTGTTGTCGTACGGCGCCTATGTCGCGGAGGTGATCCGGTCCGGGATCGAGTCGATCCACCCCTCGCAGCTGGCGTCGGCGGCCGCCCTCGGGCTGAGCCGCGGCCAGACCATGCGCCATGTGGTGGTGCCGCAGGCCCTGCGCCGCGTCGTACCACCGCTGTTGAACGACTTCGTGAGCCTGCAGAAGGACACGGCGCTGGTGTCGGTGCTCGGGGTGTTCGACGCGCTGAACACGGCCACCGACTACAGCAACTTCAACTTCAACGACACCGCGATCGTGGTGGTGGCGGTGTTCTTCGTCGTGCTGACGATTCCGCTGGCCCGCTTCACCGACTGGCTGCAGCGGCGGATGGCCGAGCGCGAGCGAGCGGGCGTCCGATGAGTGAGGGCGGCCTGCTGGAGATCGCCGACCTGCGCAAGTCCTACGGCGCCACCCTGGTGCTCGCCGACATCGACCTGGTCGTGGACTCGCACGACGTGGTCTGCCTGATCGGCGCGTCCGGCTCGGGCAAGTCCACGCTGTTGCGCTGCGTCAACCTGCTGGAGGACATCGACGACGGGGTGATCCGATTCGAGGGCCGGGAGATCTCGGATCCCAGAGTGGATCCGCGTGCGGTGCGCAAGCGGATGGGCATGGTCTTCCAGTCCTACAACCTGTTCCCGCACTTGAGTGTGCTCGACAACTGCGCGCTGGCGCCACGGTTGGCTCACGGCCTGCCCAAGGACCAGGCGCGGGACCGGGCCCGCGAGCTCCTGGCGCGTTGTGGGCTCGCGGAGTACGCCGCCGCCCATCCCGACCGGCTCTCCGGAGGCCAGCAGCAGCGGGTCGCGCTGGTACGCGCGCTGGCGACCGATCCGACGCTGTTGCTGCTCGATGAGATCACCGCGGCGCTGGACCCCGAGCTCGTCGGCGACGTACTGCGGCTGGTCCGGGAACTGGCCGACGAGGGCACCACGATGGTGCTGGCCACGCACGAGATGGCCTTCGCGCGAGAGGTGGCCACCCGGGTGTGCTTCCTGGACCAGGGCCGCATCCTGGAGCAAGGACCCCCCGAGGCGATCTTCACCAGCCCCCGCGAAGACCGGACTCGTGAGTTCCTCCGCCGTGTGCTGCCCGCCTGAGCCCGTCGCTCGCGGAGTCGGATCAGCGATCCGGCGGCACCACGACTCCCACGAGTTCGACGGGCCTTCCCGCCGTGACGAGCGCGTTCCGCATCACGTCGACGGCGTCGAGGAAGCCGAACCCTTCCTCCCAGGTCGGCGCGCCCTGGATCCACTCGCGCAGGACGCCGGCCAGCCGATCTCTCGGCACGTCACGCGAGATCACCTCTGTCGCCAGGCGGCGCAAACCGATCAGTGAATTCGAGAGTTCCGGCTCCGAGGCTTCGAACTCGTCGAGCTGAGCCACGAATACCGAACGGAAGACGACATCGAGATTCGCCTCGATCCAGGGCGCCGCGGTCCCGGGATCCCCGGCCGCGGCCAGATGCGCGAAGGAGTCGACCACCTCCACCGTGTGCTCCGTCAGAATCGTTGCCCAGCGCGGCAGGTCGATGGCGCCGAAGCCGGCGTCGGGACTCTGTACCAACAGGCGAATCCGTTGCCGGGCGTTTCGCCTGGCCCAATAGCTCTCCTGGTCGAGCCGGCCGACCAGGCTGTCCACGTCGCTCGCCGCTCGCCGCAGTTCGACTTCGGCGTCCGCGGTGTCGCCGCACCGGGCTCGCCACGCCGCACATGCCGCCCGGATCTCGGCTCGTACGGCGTGATGGGAGGCGCCCTCCACCGCGTCGTCCCACACCCGTCGAGCGTCGGCGTCCGAGACGCCCGAGGGCCGCAGGCGGAACCACAGCTCGATGGTCTCCAGGAGGTATTCCAGTGCCTCGATCGGCTGCGTTGCCAGCAGGGCGGTCCAATGCCGCAGCGCTTGCGCGCTCGTCTCCAGCGCCGCGCCGTGGTCGTTCTCCTCGTACTGATAGAGGCTCAGGCCCAGCAGCAGCCGCGCGAGACTCTGGCGGTGCTCGTCCGGGTGCTTCGCGGCGAGCGGCGTCTGAATCTCGATGGCCTCGCCGGCGGTGCGGGCCGCGCCCGATCGGTCTCCGGTGTGTTCCTGTTCCCAGGCCAGCCCGGCCAGTGCGTGGGCGAGAGCCGGAAGGTGATCGCGCTCGCCGGAGGCGACCAACCATCGATACACGTCGGCCAGTTCGGCCAGGGCCGGCCTGGCGATGTCTCGGTCTCCGACTTCGTTGCTGACGTCGAAGAGTTGGCTCAGCCGTTCCGCGTGGACGGCCAGGAATCCCGCCGGTTCCGTCGGGATCAGCTGACGACTGAGCTCGACGGCCTCCAGCGCGGCCGCCGTGGCCGGATGAGGCTGGCCGTCGGCCTCGTAGACCAGCGACATCTGGTGAAGCATGCCGGCGAGCCGGGGTCCGTAGCTCTCGCGGTCGAGGGCCGCGAGCCGGCGCCATAACTCCACGGCGTCGGCGAAGGTGTCGGCGGCGGCCTCATCCTCCTCGGCGGCCAGCCATCTCGCGAAGTCGACATGCCGGTCGGCCAGGTAGACCAGCAGGTTCTCCGGGGCTTCGCCGGAGTGCGACCGGACCAGTTGCCGGCACTCGCCGAGCGTGCTCAGCGCGCTCGTGTGGTCGCCGATGCCGACCTGGATCTCGAGTAGCGCACAGAGCGCCGTGGCCAGCTCCGGCAGGCGGCTGCCGTCGCTGCCGACCGCGGTGCGGTCCAGCCGCGTGACCTCGATGGCGGCGGCTAGCGCGCCCGCGAGGTCGTCGACATCCGGATGTCGTCCGATCCGGTGCGCGACGTACGCGACCGCATCGCCGAGTCTGGTCGGGTTCGTTTCCACCGCATCACCGTTGCCGAGGGCGTGGCGTCGGCACAGGGCCGTTCGACCGGTTTCGGCCTATCCGCTCGGGGCGGCGCGTGGACTGCGGCGATAGTCGCTGACGGTCGGGTCACCCGGGAGCCAGAACCGCCACGGGCGATCGGCAGCCCTGCTGACACCTACTCGTGGTCCGCACCTCGGCGTCGGTACCTCGAGAGATCGGGTGAGTTCGATCGGCCCGACCGAGATCTCCGCGCCGTCGTGGTCGCCGGTGAGACCGAGGGCCCGCGCCAGGTTGCCGGGCCCCCGAGCAAGCTGGTGGGGGGCGATCGCGCGCCCTCGTCGCCGGAGCGCCAACTCCGCGCCGACGATCACTTCCCCGGCCCTCAACAAGATCGCACCCGGCAGGACTCCGCGCGCTTCGTCCGGGCTGGCACAGGTGATGTTGGCGCACCAGTGCAGACCGTGGGAGCGGTAGACGTAGAGCCGGTCCGGCGGCCCGAACATCGCCGAGTTGCGTGCGGTCGGGCCACCGAAGGCGTGTGAGGCGGGGTCGCCGGACCCGGCGTACGCCTCGACCTCGGTGAGCCTCACCGAGACCGCGCCCTCAGTGCTGCGGTGGGTGAGCCGGGCGCCGAGAAGCCGTCGTGCGGCCACGGTGGGATCCACCCGCACTGTCTAGCAGGCGGGGAGTCCCGAGCCGGCGCCGGCGGGTCAGGGGCCGACCGGCCAGCCCCATCCCGCGTCGTCGAGCACGCCGATCACGCCGCAGGCCAGCCGGTCGCCCGCGTTGCCGGTGGCGGCGGTCTTGTCGGTTGCCGCCGAGGAGTTCGGGGTGTACTGCTCCTCGGTCTCGCCGACGGGAACGTTCCCGTGATTGTCGGGACCCACATGGACGACCACCGCGCGATTGTCCAGATCGGCGACCTCGAAACGACTGCTGCCGAAGCTCATCGACGCCTCGCCCTTGTCGTCGAGCAGGACGGTCGGAAGATCACCGTCATGGCTGCCGTGCGCCTGATCCCCGGACTTCAGGTGCCCGTCGGCGGAGACGAACCAGGTCTTCGGCGGCTGGGCTGGGTCGGCCACGCAGCCCTCGCCGTTGGCGGGGTCGTCGTTGGCGTGAATATGGAAGCCGTGGAATGAATCGGCCAGGCCGCTTCCCTCACCGGTGTCCAGTCGCACCCGGACTCGGGTCTGGTCCCCCCGGGCGATGAAGAGCAGCTTTCCGACTTCGGTCCCGTCCGCGGTCCGCAAGACCGCCGCGGCCGCGAAGGGCGCTCCCTGGTGCTCGCCGGATCGATGGTCGCCGGGACCGTGCTCGTTCGATCCGCGCTCGCCTGATGCGGGCCGGACGGCGGCGAGCGTGAGTGGCGTGGTGGCGATGATGGTGGCGGTCAGGATGCTGCCGGCCGCCAACCCGGCGAAGGCAGACTTGCTGAGAGGCATGTCGGATCCCTAGGTGAGGTGATGAGGACGCCAGGCTTCCCGCTTTACCCGTGAGTGCGCATCGGCATCTTTGCCCTTGTCGCATCGGTACTTCTGTGAAGGACGGCCCGGTCGCGTCAATCGTCGGCGGTCGCCAGCTTGACGAATCGGGCGAGCAGCCGGGGCGGCTCGGCCACCACCGCCCGGCGCGCCATCGCCTTGAGCCGGGCGGACTCGCCGGGCGCGAAGTACCCGTGGTCGCGGTAGACGTCGATGCGCGTGCACAGTCCGTTCGCGTCGAGTTCGGGGTGGAACTGGGTCGCGTAGACCCGTTGTCCGAGCCGGAACGCCTGTGTCGGGCAGGTCTCGGACGACGCGAGCAGCGCCGCGCCGTCGGGGAGGCGGGTGACCGCTTCCTTGTGGCCGACGAAGGCGTCGAAGCTCCCGGAGAGTACGCCGAACAGTTGGTCCTCCTGCCCGGCCGCGGTCAGCCTGACCGTGACGTCGCCGACCGACTCGCCGTACCTCCGGTCGACCAGCCCTCCCGCCCGGTTGCCCAGGGTGCCGATCCCGTAGCACGCGCCGAGGAACCAGAAGTCCTCCCGACACACGAGCTCGGCTAGTTCGGCGAGCTCTGCCTCGACGCGGCGTTGCAACGGCGACTTCTCGGGTTCCGGATCGCTGACGTTGAACGGCCCGCCGCCCAGGATGAGCCCGGACCAATCGGCCAGATCGACTTGCCCGAGCGGGGAGGCTTCCAGCCGGTGTCGGTGGAGCAGTTGGGGCTCGAGCCCGGAGTAGCGCAGCACCGCGGCGTACTCGTCGTCGGCGGCCGCGTCCTCCGCGCGGGTTCCCAGGAACAGGAAGGGCTTCACTCCAGGCACCCTAGTGCCTGGCTCCGCCCTGGCCGGGCTGGTCGGCTGGACGGCTGGTCGGCCGCGGTACGCCGTACGCTCTTACCGACCCGGCACTTGGCCGTCGACACGCCGACAATCTGGCCAGACAACTGCCGGGTCGGCGGGAAGGGCGGTGAGTAGTGGATGGATGAGCGGTTCGATGTGGTGATCGTCGGGGCCGGCCTGTCGGGGATCGGGGCGGCGGCCCGGCTCGGCATGGACCACCCGGGCGCCCGGTTCGTGATCCTGGAGATGCGCGACGCCGTCGGGGGCACCTGGGACCTGTTCCGCTATCCGGGTGTGCGATCCGACTCCGACATGCTCACGCTCGGGTACCGCTTCCGGCCCTGGCGGCGCGGCGAGGCCCTGGCCCGCGGGGGCGACATCCTGGACTACGTGCGCCAGACCGCCCGGGAGTACGGCGTCCAGCGGCACATCCGGTTCGGCCACCGAGTGGTCCGGGCGGACTGGGACTCGGCGACCTGCACCTGGACACTCACTTGTCGAGTCGCCGACGAGGAGGTGCGGGTCAGGGCCGGCTTCCTGTGGTCCTGTGCCGGCTACTACGACTACCGGGGTGGGTACCGGCCGGCGTTCGCGGGCGAGGATGCCTTCGAGGGGCGGATCGTGCATCCGCAGGACTGGCCCGGCGACCTGGACTACGCCGGCCGGCGGGTGGCGGTGATCGGCAGCGGGGCCACGGCCGTCACCCTGGTGCCCGCCATGGCCCGGAGTGCCGGACACGTGACGATGGTGCAGCGTTCGCCGAGCTATGTGGTCTCGCATCCCGACCGGGACGGCTTTGCGACGCTCGCCCGACGACTGCTCCCGGAGCGGCCAGCCTACGCGATCACCCGCTGGAAGAACATCCTTGCCGGCGCCGGGTTCTTTGCGCTGTCTCGCCGGTTCCCCCGCCTGGTGCGCCGGTTGCTGCAGGCGCGCGTCGCCCGGGAGTTGCCCGACGATGCCGGCGCCATGTCGCACTTCACCCCGTCCTACGATCCGTGGGACCAGCGCATCTGCCTGGTCCCGCGCGGCGATCTCTTCGCCGCCCTGCGGGCCGGTACCGCCGCCGTGGTGACCGGGGAGATCGCGCGGTTCACCGCCGAGGGCATCGAGATGGCGGACGGATCGCTGCTCGAAGTGGACCTGATCGTCACCGCGACCGGGCTCCGCCTGCTCCCGGTCGGGGGCATCGATCTCGTGGTGGACGGCCGCGAGATCGACCTGCCCGGCACCATGACCTATCGCGCGACCATGCTGGCCGGCGTACCCAACTTCGCGTTCACCATCGGTTACGTCAACGCCTCCTGGACGTTGAAGGCGGACCTGGTCGCCGATTTCGTCTGCCGCCTCCTCGACCATCTGACCCAGGCCGGCTACCGTTCGGTCACCCCGGTTCCGGACCCTACGCAAGGGGTCGAGCCGCTGGTGCCGTTCAGCTCCGGTTACGTCGTCCGGGCACGTCACCTGCTTCCGAAACAGGGCACCGGGGAACCCTGGCGGCTCGGCAAGAGCTATCTCCATGATGTGCGGATCTTCCGCCGTTCCGACCTCGAGGATGGTGTGCTGCGATTCCGGTAGCGGAGCAGGGACCGGACCACCGGATCGTTCCGCCGGTACGCTGAGGTGTCCTCGGTGGGGGAGGCACGATGTCAAGGATCGAATTCGCGAACCGGTTGCTGGTCGTCTCAGTCTCGGCGGCAGTGATCGCCTCGGTGCTGTCAGGCGCGGCGGCTGCCACGCCCGATCCGGACCGGCCGCCGGTCTCCCGGATCGCCGGCACCCGGGCGGAGACCGGCCGGATCGTCCGGCCGCTGGATCCGGCGGCGCCCGAGGCCGGCTCGATCCGGGTCGGGTACGAACGGCATCGGGCCCGCGGCCGGCCGGTAGGCACGATTCTGGCGATCGAAGGTGGGCCGGGCTATGCCACCACCTCGAGTCGCGACTACTACCTGGAGTTGTTCCGGCCGTTGCTGGCCGACCACGACCTGCTGTTGATCGACTCCCGCGGTACCGGCAGTTCGTCGCCGATCCGTTGCCGGCGGCTGCAGTCGTACCGCGGCAACTATCTGCGCGCGGTGCGTCGCTGCGGACGGCAGCTCGGTAGCTTCAGCGACGTGTACGGCTCGGCGTTCGTGGCCGATGACTTCGTCGCGGTCCTGGACCGGCTGCAGATCGATCAGGTGGATGTGTACGGCGACTCCTACGGCACCTTTCTCGGCCAGGCATTCGCCGTTCGGCATCCCGACCGGGTGCGCAGCCTGACGCTGGACGCGGCCTATCCCGTCGCCGGTCAGGACCCGCTGTATCCCGACCTGAATCGCGCGATCCGTTCCGCTTTCCGGGTGGTGTGCGAGCGGGACGAGGAGTGTCGCGGCGATCCGGTCCGGCGGTTCCGGCGGTTGGCCGAGCGGCTGGATCGGAAGCCGCTGCGGGGCAGGGCGTACGACGCCGACGGCGTCCGGCGCACGGTGGTCGTGGACGCCCCGTTCCTTGCCTACTTGATGGGCACGGCGACCTATGGCACCACGGTCTACGAGGAACTCGACACGGCGGGCCGGGCCTGGCTGCGGCGCGGTGATCCGGCACCCCTGCTGCGGATCGCGGCCGAGCAGGACACGTATGGTGGCGCGGGGCCGGTGCGCGACTACTCCGAGGGCGCCTACCTCGCGGTGACGTGTCACGACTATCCGCAGCTGTGGGATCAGCAGAGCGGCTTCGCTGCTCGCGGACGACAGCACGACGCCGCGCTCGCCGCCCTGTCGCGTGTCCAGCCGAAGATCTTCGCGCCGTTCACGATCGCCCAATGGGTGGCCTCGTCGTGGTCGGAGTTCGACTCTTGTCTGTACTGGCCGCGACCGAGCCGGCTCGTGCCCGCCGTGCCCGACCCGCCGACCTACCCGTCGATGCCGACGCTGGTGCTGGTGGGTGATCTGGATTCGGTCACCTCGGCGGAGGGCTCACGGATCGTGGCGGGCAACTTCCCCGACGCCACCTATGTCGAGATCGCCAACGTCGGGCACGTCACCGCGCTCGCCGACTACTCGAGGTGCGCCTCGCGGCTGGTTCGCCGGTTCGTGCGGGACTTGGATCCCGGGCCGGCCGGCTGTGCGCGGGCCGAGTATCCCCCGGTCCGCACGACGGACGCCTTCTGGCGCCGGTTCTCCGCGGTCGACGCCGTGCCGGGCGCCGGGTCGCGGCGCGACCGGCGGGTGGTGAACGCGGTGACCCAGACCGTCGGCGATGTCTTCCCGCGTTGGTTCGCGATGTACGGCACTGACGGCCGAGGCCTGCGCGGAGGCCGGTTCACCACGTCCGGAACGGATCGGGTCCGGTTCCGGCTGGACCGGATCCGGTTCGTCGGCGATCTCGCGGTCAGCGGCCGGATCACGTGGAACCGGCGGACCGGGCGGGTCGTGGCCGGAGTCGGCTTCGAAGGCGCCGCGCGGGGTCATCTGCGGTTGCGCTGGAACGACCATCGACGCTACGCCCAGGCACGGGCTCGTGGCCGGATCGGTGGTCGCCCGGTCGATCTTCGCCTGCCCGCCCCCTGAGCCGCTCTCAGGGCGCGAGCTTCAACGCCAGGATCTCCCGGCCGGCGATCGCGTCGCCGGACCAGGAGAGTTCCGGATGGTCGGCCGGGTAGCGCTTCCACAAGGCCAGCAGCAACGCGGGCGCCGGGCCGGCCACGCTGGCGACGACGGGACCGCCGGGATGTTCCGGATCGCCGATCAGCCAACGGGAGCCGGTGTCGGTCCGGATCTCCAGCCGTGTCGTGGGTGGGGTGGCGCGCCCCAGGGCCACCTGACGTGGCCAGAACATGGCGACGATCTCGTCGATGCCGTCATCGGCCAGTCCCGGATCCAGCGCCGCGGTCCCCGGTCCGGCGGGCAGGTCCACAGCGATCTCGAGATCCCAGCGGTGGATCGAATGTTCCTGGGGTTGTCGGCGCTGCCAGAAGCCGACGTTTCCGGGGTCGGCAATGGTCCAGCACGGCGTCTCGGGATCGGCGTCCAGCACCTCCAGCAGGGTGGCCGAGCTCTCCGCGAAGGCGGCCACCAGGTCCGTGCCGTCCGGAGGGTCCGTCTTTCCGAACGGGTTCGACCCGCGCTCGCCGGTGACCGCGTCGATGACCCAGTAATGCAACCCGACCAGGTGATGGGTCAGATCGCGAAGGTTCCAGCCCGGGCAGCCGGAGACCGGCCGCGCCATCAGGGCGGGGTCGGCCGCCGTCGACTCCAGGCCCGCGGCGAAGGACGCGATCTCGCGTTGGAGATGTGCCCGGTAGGTGGCCGTATCCATGGCCTCAGCCTGTCATGTCGGCCGCTACTGAGGGACGGGTCGGCGGCTACTTCGGGACGGGTCGGCGGGTGTAGGTGATCGCGGTGCGCCAGCCGACCAGGAGGACGGCGAGGGTCAGGGCCGCGACCAGCACGAACGAGACCGGCGTACCGCCGCCGGTGAGGCCGCGAAGCGCCATCCCGAACATCAGCGTCGTGCCGAAGACCAGTGCGCCGAAGGTCGGGTGAGTGGGCACGCCCTTGCGGGCGTTGCCGGCGATCCAGCCCACGGTCAGCCCGACCAGGAACGGCCAGGCGGTGACGAGGACGCCGAGCGCGCCGTCGCTCCCCCCGGGACCCCCGCCGTGACTGAGCCGCCCGAGAACGGCGAAGCCGAGCACCAGGCCGGCGTCGACGGCGAAGGCGGTCAGTCGGTGCACGGGGTGCACTGTAGACCGGAATCGGCCGCCGGCGCACGACCTCGGGTGCCCGGCTCCTCGTTGTCGGGTCAGTCGCGGAAGGTTACTTCGGTACCTCGACGACGACGGTCTTCAGGATCTTGTCGGCGAAGGTCTGCCGCTTGGCGTCCCAGAGCGGCCAGAGGTAGCCGATCAGGCAGGCGATCGCGTCGAGGATGTGCACGATCTGACGCACGAACGACATCAGCCCGCCGATCGGCTGGCCGGTTTCCTCGCTGACGAGCTTGATGCCCAGCACGCCCTTGCCCACCGTCTGGCCGGTCTTGCCCTGCTTGAGGCAGACGTTCCAGATGAAGATCCCGAGGTTGATGGCGGAGCCGATGAGGTTGAGCATGAGTCCCGCCCCCGAGGACTCGCCGTCGGCCGCCGCGGAGGCGCTCATGATCTGGCCGATCGTCGAGATGATGTATCCCGGGAGGAAGAGCAGCCAGTCGACAAGGTGGCCGCCGACTCGCTTGCCCCAATGGGCGTAGTTGGCGGCGCCGACCGGGGCGTAGCCGCCGGGAGCGGCGGCGCCGTACGGGTTCGCGGCTTGTCCTTGGTCGCCGTATGACGGCTGACCGTACGACGGGGGTTGGTTCTCAGACAACGTGTTCTCCTCAGAGCGGGATTCTGGCCTTGGTCCCAGGGGACCGGCCCACCTTAGTGACGATGGCGGCGCTCGGAAAGAGGAATTGTCTGGGATTTTTGACAACAAGCACCTCCGCGACACGTGCCGAGACGTCGCAAATGCACGCCGAGACGTCACATATGCACGCCGAGACGTCACGTGAACGCGGAACTGGGATCGCCTGGACCCAGTCCATGTGAGTCCGAGCAACCGCGGTTCCGCGCAGGGTGCGGCGGATCAGTGCGGGGTGTCGACCTGCAGCCAGGAGGGGGCGACCAGATCGGTGACCTGGCCCGTGGCATCGACGGCGATCTCGACGGCGGCGCCCGCGACGCGCAGGCCGCGCACCCGCAGCGCGCCGAACGGCGCCGGCCGGATCGGGGCCAGGCGCAGGCGGCGGGCCGGTGCGTCGGCGGACAGGCCCAGCACGGCGGTGACCAGGCCGCCGGGAACGGCCGCCGCCCAGGCCTGGGGCCGGCACGAGGCCGGATACGGGACGGGTTTGCCGAGCGAGGAGTCGCCGCCGAAGAGTTCCGGAAGCCGGAAGTCCACGTGGGTCGCCGCGCTGACCAGTGCCCGGAACACCTCCGCCGCGCTCGGATGTCCGATCCGGGCCAGCCCGAGTCCGATGATGGCGGAGTCGTGGGCCCATACCGATCCGGTGTGATACCCGATCGGGTTGAATGCCGGGTTGGACCGCGACAGCGTGCGGATTCCAAACGGCCCCAGCAGGTCCGGATCGCTGACCCGGCCCGCCACCAGGTCCCGCTCGTCGGCGGTGAGCAGTCCGGTGTCCAGGGTGTGACCCATGTTGCTCGCCACGCCGTCGACCGGCCGCCCGTCGGCATCCAGCGCCATCGCCAGGTAGGGGCCGGCCGCGTCGGTGACCCAGAACCGCTGCCGGACGCGCTCCGCGAGCCCGGCGGACCAGGCTCGCCACGGGTCGCCGGGCTCTCCGAACACCGTCTCGTAGAGATCCGCGGCCGAGTTCGCGGCCTGGACGGCGTAGGCCTGGGTCTCCACCAACGCGATCGGCGCCTGCGCCACGCTGCCGTCGCGGCGCCGCATGGAGTCGCCGGAGTCCTTCCAGCCCTGGTTGGACAGGCCCGCTCCGGTGGTGTCGACGTAGCGGATCAGGCCGTCCGGGCCCCGGTCGACCGAGGCCCGCAACCAGCCGAGCGCGCCGTCGAGTGCCCCGCGCAGGCTGTGGACGTCCTGGACCGACATGCCCCATCGCCATGCGTCGTGCAGCAGGCATATCCACAGTGGCGTGGCGTCGACGGTGCCGAAGTACACCGGCGGCAGGTGCAGCGAGCTGGACGGATCGGCGAAACCGGTCCGGCGGACCTCGTGCAAGATCTTGCCGGGCTCCTCCGCGCTGGACGTGTCATGGCGGCGTCCTTGCCGCCGGGCCAGGGTGCGCAACGTGCCGGCCGCGAGTTCGGTGCCGAACGGCAGCATCAACCGCGCGGTCCAGAGCGCGTCCCGTCCGAACAGGGTGAGATACCACGGCGAGCCGGCGCCGGCGAACAGGTCGGTGGGGCCGTCCGGGTCGGCAAGCAGCAGGCCGGCGAGGTCGGCCATCGAATGCTCGAACAGCAGCTCCACCCGCTGGTCCTGCGCGACGATCCGGGCCGCGGACCACTCGGAGCGGTCGCTGCCCGGCTCCGCGTCGAACTGGCTGGAGGAGGTCCGGGTCGACTCGACCAGCAACTCCAACGCCACCTGGCCACCGGGTTCGAGGGTGACGGGGCATTCGATGACCGCCCCGTCCGCCCCGTCCGAACCGGGTCGTACCGTGCCGCCGGGGAGGTGAACCCGGGTTCGGTGCCGGTGGTCCGACCAGGTGATCGATCCGTCGTCGAGATCGGGGTCCAGGATCGGCGGCGGCTCCCCTCCGCCCTTCACCGTGGCGAGGTCGGCGCCGTCTCCGGCGACCCGCACGCACAGGGTCGTCCGGACCGATCGCCCGGCGCGAGATCTCAGCACGATCCGCTCGCGCATGCCGCCGTCGTGCAGCACTCGGTCCCGCGCCATCTCCACCGTCGGATCCGGGCCCGGGTCGCCCAGTTCGCGGACCACCGCGTGCACGCTGGTCCGCGGCCCGAGGCTCTCGGAGGCGATAGGTGTCGGGACGAAGCCGTCGCAGGTGACCTGGAGCACCGACAACACCCGGCGGTCGTCGAGATACAAGCCGGTCGCCCGGTGTACGCCGTCGGCCCGGTCGAAGTCTCCGGACTCCAGGCTCAGGCAGGTGACGTTCCCTCGGACCGCTATCTGAACCTGGTGCAGCCACGGCTGACGTCCCATCAACTTCTCCCGGCCAGTCGTGACCAACTGTTATCCAAGGGCACTTGACAGCGGCATGTGATCCAGAGCACAGTGCAAATGTCACAGATTTGAACCTTCAAATCCACTCTTTTTCTAAATTTGAAGGTTCAAAAGGCGTCGAGGCGCATCCGTAGGTGTGTCTCGTACTGGAACCAAGCGAGGCGAGATGCGCAGGGACAACCGTCGCCGGGTCACGGTCAACACCGTGGCGGAAGCCGCTGGAGTGTCGCGGCAGACCGTGACCAACGCGCTTCGCCATCCCGAGCGAGTGCACCCGACCACCCTGGCCCGGGTCCAGGCCGAGATCGGCCGGCTGGGCTACCAGCCGAGCGCCGCGGCCCAGTCCTTGCAGTCGCAACGATCAGGCGCGCTCGGCATCGAGCTGAACGCTCTGGGCCCGGACTATCACAACGCCCTGATGACGCCGTTCATCGCCGCCCTGAGCGTCCAGGCCCGAGGTGCGGACTGCCATGTGGTCACCTTCGCCTCGGCGGGGAACGAGCCCACGCTGGATGCCTACGAGCGCATGTGGCATAGCCAGGTGGTGGACGCCTTCGTGATCGCCGACACCCATCATGGCGACCCCCGGCCCGAGTGGCTGCGCTCGCGCCACATCCCGTTCGCTTCGTTCGGGAGGGTCTGGGACGACCCGACCTTCGGCGGCTGGGCCGACGTCGACGGGCAGCACGGCACCGCCCTAGCCGTCGAGCACTGCCTGGCGCGGGGCTATCGGCGGATCGGATACCTCGGCTGGCCCGACGGCGAGTCGGTCGTCGGGGATGCGCGTCGAGCGGGCTGGCACGAGGCGTGCCTGCGCGCGGACGACGTGACACGCGGCGCCGGCGCCGCGTGCACCGACGACCTCGATGCCGCGATCGCGGCCGCCGACGCGGTGATCGCGGACGTCGGAGCCGGTGGCGCGGTCGTCTGCGCCTCGGACGTGCTCGCGGTCGGTGCCCTGCACGCGCTCCACCGGGCCGGCCTGCGACCCGGTCCGGATGTCGGCCTGGTCGGCTTCGACGACTCCGAACTGGCCCGGATGCACGGCCTGAGCAGCGTCCGGCAGCCGGTCGACGACATCGCGCGCCACGTCGTACGCCTGATCGGGGCGGCGTGGACACCCGGTTCCGTCCCGCCGGACGACGGCCTGCTCCTGAAGTCCAGGCTCACCATCCGTCGATCGACGGGAGGGTGAACCGCATCACGTGACTGCCCGGCCCCCCATCGGTACCGAC
>JBOFLE010000107.1:0-23458 GCA_051657705.1 Nocardioides sp.
CGGACACCGTGAACCCGACGTACCGGCCGTCCACGGATTGCTCGTCCGCGGTCAGCAGCACCTCGCCGGAGGCATCCGGCACCCGCTTGACGCATACCAGCACGTTGCTCATCGGTCTCGGTCCGCCGTCCTCGCGCTCACGACCGAATCCGCTCGTTGGCCGGATCGAACAGGCTGGTCGAGTCGACGGACCGGACGGTGACCGGGTAGCGCTCCTCCATGTAGGACACCAGCAGCGGGGTGCCGAGGACCGCCTGAGCCGGCGGGAGGTAGGCCATCAGCACGTGTGCGCCCAGCGACGGCGCCGAGCCGGCGGTGGTGACGTAGGCCCGGCGCCCGTGCCCGTCCACCAACGGCTCGCCGGCGGCGGACAGGATCGGCTCACCGCCGAGCATGTACCGCTTGATCCCCGATGCCGAGGTGTGATCCTCCACCGTCAGGGTGCACAACACGGTCGGCGGCCCGCCGGCGGCGAGCGCATCACGCTGTTTCAGGCAGGCCTCGCGGCCGACGAAGTCCGCGGCCTTGACCTTGGGCCTGGCCATCCCGGCCTCGACGATCGACCGTTCGGCGTCGAGCTCGGCCCCGAACGCGCGATAGCCCTTCTCGATCCGGCCGGTGGTGCCGTAGACGCCGATGCCGACCGGCCGCGCTCCGTGCGGCGCTCCCGCCTCCAGCAGCATCGCCCACAGCCGGGCTCCCTGTTCGATCGGAGCGTACAGCTCCCAGCCCAACTCGCCGACGTAGGAGATCCGTGAGGCCAGCACGGGCAGCGAGCCGAGTTCGATCCTCCGGCAGGTGCCGAAACCGAAGCCGTCGTCGGACACATCGGCCGAGGTCAGCGAAGCCAGGATCGCACGCGCTTCGGGTCCCCAGATCCCGACGGTGGTGTACGCCGACGTGAGGTCGGTCACCGAGCACCGACCGCCACCGAAGGAGTCCGCGCCGTCGGCGAACCGTTGGCGGTCGACCATGCCATGGGCGCCGCCGGTGACGACGCGGAAGCGCTCCTCGCCGGCGACGGCGGAGCCCAGCCGCATCACGGTCAGGTCGGAGACGAAACCACCCTTCGCATCGAGGACCGGGGTGTAGACGACTCGCCCGACCGGTACGTCACACTGCGCCACACAGATCCGCTGCAGGGTCTCGAGCGCGCCCGGTCCGGACACGTCGAAGATGCAGAAGGCCGACAGGTCGACGATCCCGGCCGCTTCGCGCATCCGGAGATGCTCGGCATTGATGATCGGCGACCACCACCGGGCATCCCACTCGTGCTCACGCGGCATCACCGCGTCGCCGTAGATCTCCAGCAGATCGGCGTTCGACTCGTACCAATGCGGCCGCTCCCACCCGGCGGTCTCGTGGCAGACCGCCCCCAGCGCGGCCTGCGAAGCGTGCATCGGGGAGAGCCGCTGCGGCCGGTCGGACTCGTACTGCTCGGCCGGGTGGATGATGCCGTAGGTCTTGTTGAATGCCTCCGCGGTGCGCGCCCGGACGTGGGCCCGGGTTTGCTGGTGCGGGTAGAAGCGGGCGATGGCGGAGTGCGCGATGTCGATCTCGGAGTGACCGTGGGTCATCTGCTCGGCCACCGCGCGGCCGACTCCGGGGCCTTCCTTGATCCACACGGCGGCGGCCGACCACAGGCCCTTGACCTCCGGGGTCTCGCCGAGGATCGGCCAGCCGTCGGGCGTCAGGGAGAGCAGTCCGTTGATGGCGTACCGGATCTCGGCGCCGTGGGTGCCCAACAGGTCGGGCATCAGCGCGAAGGCCTGTTCCAACTGCGGGTCGAAGTCATCCTCGGTGAAGGGCAGCTCGGTCGGGCTGAGCCTGGCCTGCTCGATCGAGGGGATGTCCTCCGGTTCGTGCAGGATCGGCCGGTGCGCGTAGGACCCGATCTCCATGTCGGCGCCGTGTTGCCGCTCGTAGCAGAAGGTGTCCATGTCCCGGATGATCGGATAGTTGATCTCACCGGTCATCTCTCCGGCCAATCCGGCCAACTGCGGGCAGGGTCCGACCGAGATCATCTGGTGGACCGCCGGCGTCAGCGGGATCCTGGCTCCGGCCAGCTCCGCGATCGCGGGGCTCCACACACCGCAGGCGATGACGGCGTACTCGCACTCGATGTCGCCCTGGTCGGTGCGCACCGCCGAGATCCGGCCTCCGGAGACGTCCATGCCGACGACCTCGGCATGGGGTACGACGGTCAGCGCGCCCAACGCGAGCGCGCGCTCCCGCATGATCGTGCCCGCGCGCAACGAATCCACGACCCCGACCGACGGTGTGTAGAACGCTCCGAGGAACTGATCGGCATCGATGAACGGCACCTTCGCCTTGACGAACTCCGGGGTCACCAGCTCGGCCGGGATACCCCAGGTCCGGGCGCTGGACATCCGGCGGCGAAGTTCCTCCATCCGCTCCTCGGTGCGCGCGATCTCGAACCCGCCGGACTCGGTGAAGACGCCCATCTCCCGGTACTGACGCATCGAGTCCAGGGTCAGGTCGGTGATCTCGCGAGAGTGATCGACCGGGAAGATGAAGTTGGAGGCATGACCGGTGGATCCGCCCGGATTGGGCAGCGGGCCCTTGTCGACCTGGACGATCTCGCGCCACCCCAGGTTGGCCAGATGCCAGACCAGGCTGTTGCCGACGATGCCGGCTCCGATCACGACCACTCGAGCGGTGGCGGGCACGTCGGCCATCAGCGTTCCTTGCGAGTCCGGGTGTCGGGTGCGTGTCTGGTGAAGGGTTGCGCTATATGCAACTGAATGCGTCTGATGCAACACCTAGAATCCCCCGCGAACCCCCTGAAGTCAAGCATCCGGCGCCACCGTGGGGGATGGCGCCGGATGGTCCTTGATCCGACTCGCTGACTCGGCTGGCCGACTCGGCCGACCGACCAGGCAGCCGGGGGTCACTCAGCGAGTCAGCAGACCCGCTTCGATCGGGTGAGCAGTGTCGCGAACCGCTCGAGCCTCGCCGGGTCGTCGAGGGCCCAATCGGCCTCCGGGCTGCGCGCCGAGTCGTCGTAGACCAGCCCGGATCCCCCCAACGCGACCAGATCGCGCCAGGCCCGGGCAAGCCATCCGGGATCCTCGGCGGCGGCCTGCTGCGTCTGACCGGCCCCGGCGACTGCCCACTCAGTGCCGTGGATCGCGGCCCACTGGGCCAGCGGCTCGAAGTAGGTCTTCACGTCCAGCGGGGCGGACACCGCGGCGCCGTCTCGGACCACGCCTTGCTCGTTGTAGGCGTCGATAGCGGTGATGTCCACGTGCTCGTCACCGGGCCACTTGTTCGGCAACGGGCTGGAGTAGTCCCCGAATGTCTGCTGCCCGCTGTAAATGACCGTGTAGGCGACATTGTCGGTGCGCTCGTGGATGATCGTGGCGATCCCCGCCTGCATCTTCTTCCACAGGGCCAAGTCGCCCTGCTGCTCGGGGTTCGGATGGATGGCGAGCCAGACCGGTCCCTTGACCCCGGCCAGCTTGCCGGCCAACCCGGTCGTCCAGTCGTCGCCGGCGCCGCCGGCCATCTCGTCCCAGGTGGCCGGCGGCATGAAACTGAGCCACGGAAGCCGGCCGGAGGCCAGGTCGTCTTCGGCCTGCTCGATCGCGGCATCGATCTGATCGGCCTGGTAGGAGGTCCGGTGCATGGCGAGTTTCGCGCCGAGTTCTCCCTCCCGGCCGCCGATCCCGGCAGTGCCGCCGACCGTGGCACCGAGGTAGGCGCCGCCGTCCGACGGAATGCCGATCTCGTCGTCGACACACCCGGCCGCGGCCTGGGACGCCGGCGCCGAGGTCGACGTGGCGGTACCGGCTCCGGCCGACTCCGCATCCTCGTCGGGCACCTCGGCGGGATTCGGCTCCTCGCTGGACGCGGGTTTGATCGGCGAGGGCGCCGGGTCCTTCGCCTGGCCCTTGTCCACCAGCGTCACCTTGTCGACCAGGAGACCTTGTCCGGGAGCGACGTCCCAGCCGACGAGGTTGAGGTCGAGAGCGGAGCCGGGCTTCTTCGTCACGTACGACACCGCGACCTTGGTCCACATGGTCGTCGAGGCCTCGAAGGAGGTAGCGCGGACTCCGATCTCACGGCCTCCCGCCACCTCCCGGATGCGGGCCTTGCCGCTGATCTCGGCGCCGCGGGCGCGGACCTGAGCCGTCATCAGATAGGTGTGACCGGCCTCGGCTGCCCGCACGGTGTCGCGGGCATCGTCGATCACGACGCGCGCCCCGCGAACCGTCGCGCCCAGCGCCGCGGCTCTGGATCCGTGTGCCGCGGTGTTCGAGACCTCCAGGCGCTGGTACGGCTGGTTGACCCGCCATCCGGTGATGCCCGATTCGAAGTCGCCGTTGACCACCAGATTGTTCGAGCCGGGCCGCTTGCCGGGCTTGTCGAGCACCGGCGACCTGAAGGCATCGCTGGCGGCGAATGCTCCACCCAGCCCCAAGACCAGACAGAGCAGGCCGACGGCCGCGACGATCGGCGGGCGCGACCTTCCTGAGGCGGGTCGACCCACCGGCCGGATGGCTCGGCGTGCCTTTGCCCGTCTCGGCACGAGCGTCTTGCGGTCCCGGCGATGGGATCCCCCGCCCGAGTGGTTCTTCCGCTCGAACTTGGCAGTCATACAGTCCCCCCTGCGCACGGAGTGCGGGCGCAGCTCAGTCGTGTTCCTGACCCCTCGCGTGACGCGACTCCCCCGTCTGTCAGCTTGGCGTACTGATGAAGCTAGGGCCCGGGATCGGACCCGATCAACTCCGCCGGGCGGGTTTGGGCGAGCCTTAAACCGGACTTAACGATCAATTAGTCATAGCCCTTTCAGGTGACTCCTCCATCGTCCGTTCGGACGACTCCAGCCGGACGGCGATCAGTCCTCGCACCGGTTGACCGGAGCTTGACGTCGATGACTCCCCATGAAGCGCCGGACTACTTACAGGTGACGGGAGGCGCCTGCCCCACCGAGGGAACAGGCGCCACACGAACGGACACGTCTGACCGCCGACGACTCTTCCTACTGCAGCCAGGCGTCAACCTTGTCCGCGTTGTCGGCGATCCACTTGTCCGCCGCTTCCTCCGGCGTCATCTTGTCCGCCGTGATGTACTTCGCCACCAAATTCTGGTCCTCGTTGGTCCAGGTGAAATTCTGGATCAGGGCCGCCGCGGGCGAACCAGAGTCCATGAACTCCTTGCGAGCGACCTTCTTCAATTCTGTCTCGGCGTAGTCACATGCCACCTTCGCCTTGTCCTTGTCGCAGCCCTCTTCATAGGGTGGCAACGCGACACGCTCAAGCGCGACCTCGGCATGGACGTACTGCGGCTCCCAGAAGTAGCCGATCAGCCACTCCTTGTTCTCTTGCGCCTTCTTCAACGCCTCGACGGTCGCGGTCTCGCCGCCGGAGAACACCACCTTGTAGTCCAGGTCGAGGTTCTTCACAATGGCTTCGTCGTACTGCGTGAAGGTCGGGTCCGATCCTAGAAACTGGCCCTTGTCACCGGACTCCGAGGTCTTGAACTTGTCGGCGAACTTGTTGAGGTTCTCCCAGTTGAGGACGTCCGGCTCCTCCTCGGCCAGCCAGGCCGGGACATACCAGCCGATGATGCCCACGTTGCCCGGCGAGCCCACGTCGACCACGTCGCCAGCCTCGACACCCGCCGCGAGTTCCTCGGCATGGGACCACTCCTCGAGGATCACATCGCCGTCGCCGGCGGCCAGCGCCGTGTATGACGGGCCGCCCTCCTTGATATCGACATAGTTGACCGTGCAGTTGAGTTCCTCCTCGGCCACCCGGCCGACGACGTAGGCGTCGGCCGTGTAGCCCACCCACGGGTGAGTCAAGATGTTGAACTCGCCGCACTCGCCTCCCGCTTCGGCCGCCTTTTCCTCGTTGCTCTCGGTGGCCTCGTCGACCGAGCCACCGCCGCAGGCGGTCAGCGCGACCAGTGCTCCCGCGGCCAGTACGCCGAGACGCACCTTGGTGTTAGTCAGTTGCCGCACTGTCTTCTCCTTGAGTGTCGTGTCGCAAGCGCGACGTCTTAGGCGTGCATTACCGTCTTCCCGTTCCACCCAGCTGGGTGAAGACCGCCGGTCGCCACCCGCCAACCCGGAAGGCCCGTTCGCGCGTGCCATGACCGGCGCCGACTCGCTCGGCGGCAGCCCGAGTTGCTCGGTCGATCATGATGCCGAGCAGCACGATCGAGAGCCCGGCAGCGATCCCCTTGCCGGAGTACTCCCGGCTATGGGCGATCGCGTAGGTCACGTCGTACCCCAGCGCACCGGCGCCGACCAGACTGCCGATGACCACCATTGCCAGCACATAGAGCAAGCCCTGGTTGGCGGCCAGCACCAGCGATCCCTTGGCCATCGGCAGTTGGACCTTGACGATCTCCTGCCAGGTGGTGGAACCTACCGAGCGGCCTGCCTCTACCGCACCTGCCGAGACCCGGCCCACGCCGTCGGCAACCAGCTTGATCGCGGCCGGGGCGGCGTAGATCAGGCCGGCCACGATCGCGGTGAACCTGCTCGAGCCGAACAGGGCCAGAGCCGGGATCAGGTACACGAAGGCCGGGATGGTCTGTCCGGCATCGAGGATCGGCCGCAAGGCCAGGTCGACCTTCGGGCTCCGCGCCATCCACACTCCGAAGACCACCGCCAGGATCATGACCAGCAACGTCGCGACGATCGTCATGTTCAGCACGATCATGGTGTTGTTCCACAGATCCAGCAGCCGGATGCCGATCAGGCAGATCAGCGCGGGCCAGACGGCACGGGCGCCCCCGATCACCACAGCGAGCAGGAACAAGCCCACGAAGCTCAGCCACCAGGGCGAGTTGGCGAGCAGCTCTTGCAGTGGGTTGAGCAGGCCGTAGGACAGAGCGTCCCTGAAGGCGCCGGTCAACGGCTCGACGGCATCGACGAAGCCATCCATCCTGCGATCCGAGACCTCGGCGATGGAGCGGTTCCAGCCCAGCTCACCGAACACCGCGGCATCGATGGAGTATCGCGAGTACCAGACCGCAGTCGCGACCGGCACCAAGAGGGCACCCAGGATCAATCGGCGCCGCACTCGATCTTCGCCGCCGCCGCGGGCAACGATCTCGGACCGCTTGCTCGCGGCGGTCGTCGTGCGATCGAGCATGATCCCCATCACCACGATCAGCAGGCCTGGGACCAGCGAGTCGCCGAAGTCGTTACGGGTGAGCGCCGACAGCACTGGCCTTCCGAGCCCCGGCCCGGCGACGTACGACGCGATGATCGCCATCGACAACGCCGCCAGGATCGTCTGGTTGAGGCCCAGGATGATCGTGCTGCGGGCCATCGGGATCTGCACCTTGACCAGGCGCTGCCAAGTAGTCTGCCCGAGCGAATCGGTCGCCTCGAGCGCGGTTGGCGAAACGTCGCGGATCCCGAAGCCCGCGATCCGCACGATCGGCGGCAGGGCATAGGCCATCGTGCAGATGATCGCGGTCGGGACGCCTACCCCGAAGAGCACCAGGACGAAGATCAGGTAGACGAAGGTCGGCATGGTCTGCAGCAGGTCGATCACCAGTGTGATCACCCTGGCCGCCCTCCTGCTCAGGCCCATCCACACCGCCAGCGGGAAGCCGACCAACACCGTCAGCGCCACCGAGACCAGGGTCACCACCAGCAAGTCCATCGAGTCTTCCCAATAGCCGAAGACTCCGAAGGACACGAAGGACACGAAGATCAGCAGGGCGATCCGCCAGTTCGCCACGGCGTACCCGATCCACGTGGCGATGGCAACGACACCCAGCCAGCCGATCGTGGGCGCCGGGCGCGGCGGCGTGGGGATCGCGACCAATCGCCGGAAGAACTCCACCACGCTGTCCAGCCAGTCGCCGATCGTCTGGGTGATAGCAATGTCTCGCAAGGATGTCCCGAACTCGGCCCAGCTCTGGTGCAGGCCGGTCCGGTCTGATCCCGACAAGACCAACGTGTCGCTGCCCTTGGTGAGACTCCACATCGCGATCCAGCCGGCCAGCACAGCAAGGACCCACGCCCAGCGCGGGATGCCACGCCTGGCCGGCCGCTCTAGCGGGACCGCGCCGGCCTCGACCGGGCGGATGGCGACCTCGGTGGTCACGGCTCCTCCGCGACGACGATCGCCAAGATGTCCTCGTCGTCGACCACGCCGACGATTCGGTCGCCGTCGGCCACCCGGACCGGACCGTGACTCTCCAATACCGCGCGGGCGGCGTCGCGCACGATCTGCTCCGCCTGCAACACCGGTCCGGTCAGGCCAGCGCCGTCGGCGTGCTCCAGGTCGCGCATGATCCAACGCAGCGTGAGTACGTGCGACTTCGGCACATCGGCGACGAACTCCTTGACGTAGTCGTCCGCGGGAGCGCCGACTACCTCGTCCGGTCGGCCGAGTTGCACCAGCGCGCCGTCGCGCATGATCAGGATCCGGTCGCCGAGCTTCAGCGCCTCGGCCAGATCATGGGTCACGAAGACCATGGTCTTGCCCAGCTCGCGGTGCAGCCTGATCACCTCGTTCTGCATGTCCCGCCGGATCAGCGGATCGAGCGCGGAGAACGGTTCGTCGAACAACAGCAGTGCCGGATCGCCGGCCAGGGCCCGGGCCAGGCCGACCCGCTGCTGCATGCCGCCGGAGAGTTGGTCGGGGTAGGACTTCTCGAAGCCGGAGAGGCCCACCAACTCCACCACCTCCGCGGCGCGGGCGCGGCGCTCGGCCTTGGCGACGCCCTTGATCTCGAGGCCGTAGGCGACGTTGTCGAGCACCTGGCGGTGCGGGAGCAGTCCGAAATGCTGGAAGACCATCGACACGTGGTTGCGGCGGAGCCGGCGCAACTCCGCCGCCGAGGCTCCGGTGATGTCCGCGCCGCCGATGTGCACCCGGCCCGCCGTCGGTTCGATGAGACGGGTCAGCAACCGGACCAGCGTGGACTTCCCGGAGCCGGAAAGCCCCATCACCACGAAGACCTCCCCCGGCGCGACCTCGAAAGAGAGGTCCCTGACGCCGAGCACGCAACCGGTCGTGGCTTTGAGTTCGGCCCGGGACAGTTCGGCGTCCGGCGTGCCGATGATCCGATCGGCGCGCGGACCGAAGATCTTCCAGAGGCCGTCGACCAGCACCGCCGGGGTCTCGTTCACGGTGCCTCCTGGTGAACTCGCAGTTCGAGCGCGCCGCCACAGTCCGCTCTCACCCGCGGACCGATGCGCTCTCTCACGTCGTTCACGGTGCCTCCTGGTGAACGTTTCGAGGGTCTCCGGGCGGATAGGGCGGTGAGCCGTCGCGGTGACGGTAGTACGGGACGTCGGCGGCAGCCAGTGGCGTGTTCCCCAGGATCACGTCCGCTGCTTTTTCGGCGACCATCATCACCGGAGCATAGATGTTGCCGTTGGTCACGAACGGGAAAACCGAGGCGTCGACCACCCGCAGCCCCCGGACCCCGTGCACCTCGAGGGAGTCCGGATCCGTGACCGACATCTCGTCGACACCCATCCGGGCGGTACAACTGGGATGGAGGGCGGTCTCCGCGTCCTTGCGCACCCAGTCGAGGATCTCTGCGTCGGACTCCACCGCCGGCCCCGGCGAGAGCTCACCGCCGTCGTACGGCGCGAAGGCGGGCTGACTCAGAATGTGGCGAGCGGCCCGGACCGCCTCCACCCACTCCTTGCGGTCGGTCGGCGTCGACAGGTAGTTGAACAATATCCGGGGATGCCGAAGCGGGTCCCGGCTGGCGATCTTCACCCACCCGCGGGTGTCGGCGTACATCGGCCCGACATGCACCTGGTATCCGTGTCCCCCGGGTATCGACGACCCAGCCGTCGACCCAGCCGTTGACCCAGCCGTCGACGGGGCCGTCGACACGGTGCCGTCGTACCGGATCGCGATCGGCAGGAAGTGGAACATCAGGTTCGGCCAGTCCACCTCGTCGTTGGAGCGCGCGAAACCGCCGCCCTCGAAGTGGTTGGTTGCCCCGAGCCCGGACCGGAAGACGAGCCACTCGAAGCCGACCTTGGGCCGATTCCGCCACTGGGTCAACGGCGCGATCGACACCGGCTGCGTGGACGCATGCTGCACGTAGACCTCGAGATGATCCTGCAAGTTCTCTCCGACGCCCGGCAGGTCGTGCACCACATCGATCCCCAGCTCGGCGAGTTCGGTGGCGTTGCCGATCCCCGAGAGCTGGAGCACCTGCGGCGAGTTCAGAGCACCGCCGCACAAGATCACCTCGCCGGCCGAAGCGGTACGCCGCAGACGCCCGCCCCGCAGGTAGTCGACGCCGACCGCCCGCTTCCCGGCGAACCGGATCCCGGTCACCTGGGCCAGCGTCTCCACCCGCAGGTTCTCGCGGTGCCGGACCGGGTGCAGGTAGGCGCGGCTGGCCGAGAGCCGGCGACCACGATGGATGTTGCGATCGAAGCGAGCGAAACCCTCCTGGCGATAGCCGTTGACGTCGTCCGTCAACCGGTGGCCGGCCTGCTGGACGGCCTCGAAGAACGCCGCGAACAGTGGGTTGGTGGCCGGGCCCCGTTCGAGGACGAGAGGACCCTCGCCGCCTCTCCAGGCATCCGCGAGGCGGCTTCCGTCCGCCTCGAGGCAGGTTTCCAGCCGCTTGAAGTAGGGCAGGCAGTGCAGATAGCTCCATTCCTTCAAACCCGGCTCGGCCGCCCACCGATCGAAGTCCATCGGGTTGCCGCGCTGGAAAATCATGCCGTTGATCGATGACGAGCCGCCGAGTACCTTGCCACGAGCGTGCTGGATCCGGCGGCCGCCCAGCGCGGGCTCCGGCTCCGTGGTGTAACGCCAGTCGTAGAGTCGATTCCCGATCGGGATCGGCAGCGCCGCCGGCATGTGAATGAACGGATCGGCCCGGAAGTCGCCGCGGCCGGCCTCCAAGACCAGGACGGTGGCGGCCGGATCGGCGCTGAGCCGGTTGGCCAGCACGCTACCGGCGGAACCGCCGCCGACGATCACGAAGTCCCAGTGCCTGACCGAGGCACTCATCCGCCGGCCGGCCACGAACGCGTTCACGCAGCATCCTCCCAACCCAGACACTCCGAGCCAGTAGCCTGTTGCTTGATACGCAACCGCGTGCTTATTCCGCAACGACTGCGCTGAGCTGAGCATGCGCCGCGAAGCCGGGAGTAGTCAAGCGTGAGAGACAAGCCGTGCTCTGGCCGTGATCATCGGCGTGCGGCGAGGCGTCGGCCTCGCCTCCGTCGTGGCTGGGGCGTCCGGCGATCCGGCGATCCGGCGCTCCGGTCGGGCTGGTAGCTCGCCGGCGACCGGCGGAACCTCTAGGCGCCGAGCCGGGTCTGCTTGTCGCTGCGCATCTCGATCTTCTTCAAGACCGCCAGTCCCAGCCGGGTATCCCGAGTCTCGACGCTCACCGAGAACGGGATCTTCCGATAGGCCTTGGTCGCCACCCATTCGTCTTCGGCGTACCGCGCGCGCGGCAACTGCCAGAGCCTGATGTCCTCTGCCGCCCGCGTGGAGGGCCGGCGGTACTTCCTCCTGAAGTCCGAGCGCAACAGGTCCATCGAGTCCCACTCGATGTAGTGGACCCCGACCCGACCGCCGTCGGCTCGCATCGTGCAGTCCCATTGGGCATTGGTGAAGAACGCCTTGTTCTTCTTGCAGTCGTCGAGATCCAGGGCCGGGAACAGCCACTCGATCCCGCGGCGACCCTTCGGTGCCGAGCAGCGATCCTCGTCCGTTGCCTCCGCACCGTCCCAGCATCTGCCGGTCACGGTGGCGGCGGCCGACTCGCTCGGAGTCGGCTCGGGGGACGCGCTGGAACTCTCCGACGGGGATGGCGAGGGCGAAACGGATTCGGTCGCCGTCGAACCGGGATCGTCGGAGGTTGCCCGCACCGCCGGAGTCGACTGAGGCGAGCCGACCTTGGTGAGTCCGAACACCACCGCGGCCAAGACGAGCACGCCGATCGCCGCCAGCGCCGCCCTGGACAACGATCTCCGTGGCGTGGGCGAGACGGTCGGCGGCACTGGGACCGGCGGCGGCTCGTCGGCCGGGTCCGCCATCGACGAGAAGCTGTCGAGGTAGTCGGTAGGGGGCTGCTCGGCGAATTCCACGCCCTCGAAATCGAACCCGCAATTCACGCAGTACCGCTTGTACGCTTGCGCATGTCCACACCTCGGACAGGTTGCGCTAGCCACTAAATCCATCGACGAGCCCCCAACTCAGGCATGAACATGTCTAGATAGTTCCCCGCGAGCGAGGATGCCAGGGTCGGGGTAGGTGCGTCTAGTTGAACCAGCAAATGACCCCGAAGATCAGGAGTCCAGTTCGACCGGCCAGCCCTTCTTCGCCAGATGAGCGGTCACTCGTTCGATATCGGCCTGGGTCGGCGGCTCGTTGATCACCGTGGTGATGGCGTCGCCGATGTCCTCGGGCCCTGGCTTCAGGGTTCCGCTCGCCTCCAGTTCTCTGCGTACTGCCCGGACCTCCCGCTTGGTCAGGCGGCGTTCCAGGATCGCCACCAGCGGGATGTAGTCGTTCTCCGGCACACCCTCCGGATACCCGGCCCGGAGCCAGCTCACCACGCCGGCCAGCGTGCGGGCGATCGGCCCGGCCTCGTCCTCGCTGAGGGCCGGATCGGCCAGTGGCCAGCCGGCGGCCGCGAGTTTCGACGATACTCGTGGCAGGTCGTCTCGATAGTCGCCTCGCGGCACCGTGCCACCCAGGAGTTCGACCACCTGGTCGCCGGACAGATGGCTGCCCAGGATCGTCGCGAGCGGCCCGCGATCTTCCTCGTCGATTCCGTTCGGGTAGGCCCGGTGCACCCAGCCGACCACGCGGACGACGCCGATAGCGCGACTCACTCGACCTCCTGGTGAACTTGCCGAGTGAACACGCCGCCAGAGCGTGCTATCAGGTCCGAACCGTTCACGGGCTTACTCCTTATCGACCAGCGACGGATAAACCTTCTCGAAGGTCACCACCTTGCCGATGCCGGCGGCGACGATGATCATCAACCCGGTCACCACCCCGAGCAGAGCGATCCCGAAGCACACTCCGGAACCGAGTCGAGCCAACGGACCCGGTGCCCGGCCGCCCGCCTCGGCCGTGGTGCCGGCCAGCATGCGGACACCGAGAGCGAAGGCGATCGGCAGGCCGGCGCCGAGGATCAGACCCATATAGAGGAGAGCCCACGAGCCCTCCAAGGACAACTTCACGGTCTCCATGGCTCCCCTACCTGCCCTCCGTTCGCGGCTTCCACGGTGCTGGTCTCCGGGCTGGTCTCCGGGCTGTTCTCCGGGCTGGTCTCTGGGCTGTTCCCGGGGACGGCTTGTGAGCGGGCCTTGACGCCGACCTTGGGCGCGCCTTCCCAGATCTCGCCCACGTTCCGGCTGTCGACGGCCGATTCACGCGACCGCAGATACATCCAGAGCGCGCCGGCGATCAGCACGGCCATGATGAAGAGCGCGCCGACGAATCCGCCGATCGCGTGGCCGAGTGCCCACAGGACCGCGGCGATCAGGCCGGCGGCCGGCAGGGTCGTCAGCCAGGCGACCACCATGCGCCCCGCGACGCCCCAGCGCACCTGAGCGCCCGGCCGGCCGAGGCCCGATCCCAGGATGGATCCGCTGGCCACCTGCGTGGTCGACAGCGGCACGCCCAGGTGGCTGGCGGTGAGGATCACCGCCGATGACGCGCCGTCAGCCGCCATTCCCTGCGGCGCGGTGATGTCCACCAGACCCTTGCTGAGTGTGCGGATGATGCGCCAGCCGCCCAGGTAGGTGCCGGCCGCGATCGTGACCGCGCAGGCCACTTTGACCCAGAACGGAACCGCCTCGGTATCGGACCACGAGCCGTAGGCGATCAGCGACAACGTGATCACCCCCATGGTCTTCTGCGCGTCGTTGGTGCCGTGCGCCAGGGACACCAGGCTGGCGGCGCTGATCTGGCCCCAACGGAACCCCTTGGCAGCCCGTTTGGGTTCGGTGCCGGTGGCGAGCCGGTTGATGACAGCGGAGCCGATCATCGCGATCAGCCCGGCAATGATCGGGGACAGCACGGCGGGTATCAGGATCTTTCCGACGACGCCGTCGATCTTCGTGCCGTCGCCCACCCACTTGAGCCCGTCTCCGCCGAGGGCGGCGAGCGTGGCGCCGATGATGCCGCCGAGCAGCGCGTACGACGAGCTCGACGGCAGCCCCAGCAGCCAGGTGAAGAGATTCCACAGGATGGCGCCGGCCAGCCCGGCCAGGATGATGTACAACAGCGCTTCGCCGTTGTTGCCCAGCAGGTCGGCCCTCGGCGTACCGTCGTCGTTCTGGATCCTGACGACGGAGTTGGTGACCGTCAGCGCGACGGCGACCGACAGGAACGCCCCGAACAGGTTCATGATCGCGGCGAGCGTGACCGCCTGCTTGGGCCGGAGCGCACCGGTGGCGATGGAGGACGCCACCGCGTTGCCGGTGTCGTGGAAGCCATTGGTGAAGTCGAAGAACAGTGCGGTCACGATCACGCACAGCAAGATGAACAGTGCTGCTGTCACGGGATAACGATGGGGCTACGATTCTGGCTTGGCAAAACCGAATCAAGCTTGTTCACCCATTGTTCATCTTGCGAGGGTGGCGCCATTCGCGAGACCGCAAAGAGTTGGGTCCTCAGCGATGACCCCAGCCCAACCGGTGCGAGACCTCCTCCGCGGCCGCCACCTGGAGCGTGACCACCTCCGCCACCTGTTCTTCGGTCAACCGGAAGGTCGGACCCGACACACTCATCGAAGCGATCACGTCGCCGTGCGCGTTGCGGATCGGAGCGGCGACCGCGGTCAATCCGACCTCGAGTTCGTCGATCGCCACCGCGTAGCCCTGCTCCCGGACGCGGTTGATCTCATCACGGAGCGCGCTCTTCTTCGTGATCGTCAGATCGGTGTAGGCGACCAGGGATCCCAGCATCTCGTCGAGGGCGTCGCCCGGCAGGCCGGACAGCAACACCTTGCCGTTGGCGGTGGCGTGCAGCGGGATGTGCTGCCCCACCCAGTTGTGCGACTGCAGCGACGAGGACCCCGCGACCTGGTCCAGATAGAGCGCGGCGTGGTCGGCCAGCACGGCGACGTTGACGGTCTCGCCGGTGTCCGCGGCCAGCTTGCGGCATACCGAGCGGGCCTCCTGAACCACGTCGAGACGTGCGGTGGTCGCCCCGGCCAGCCGCAACAGGGCGACCCCGAGCCGATACTTGCCGCGTTCCTCGGTCTGTTCGACCAGCCCGTGCGACTCCAACGTCGCGACCAGCCGGAACGCCGTGGACTTGTGCACGCCCAGGCCGTCGGCCAACTCGGTGACACCGGCCTCCCCATGCCGGGCGAGCGCCTCCAGAATAGTCAACGCCCGGTCGACCGACTGGACCGTAGCCGTGGCGCCGGCGGGAACTTTGTTGCTCATAGCGCAACACTAGGGCCACTGTCTCTGGGACGTCGACACGGGGCTTTCGGCCGGTGTGATTCGAGGACACCGGCGTCGACCACACCGGCCCCGTGAGCTGGCGACAGCGAGCCCGGGCCGGCGTGCTCCTCCACTCGCCGGCCGCGGTGACCGACACAGCGGCGTTGCGCGTGCACAACGATCACGGCTGTGACACCGCCGCACGGCTGTCCGCGCTGCTGGGAGCCGGCAGATGGACCGGGCGGGCACGGGCATGCGCGGTCGGCTGCGACCAGATCCATCGATAGTGGGGAGTGGGATCCGGCACGCCAGGTGCGCCGGATCCCACCCACTCCAATGATGCACACCCGCACGTGCGCCGCGCGATAGGTCTGCGTGGCCTCGATACCTGGTCCGCGGTGAGGTTGCTCAGGCGCATCTTCAGGGTCGAGTCGGTCACCGTGGCCCTTCCGCGCCCGGCCTGCCGACGATGGCGAAACGTGTCGACCAGTAAGAGCGTGTGCGGTCCAGCCGCGTCACCAGATCAAGCTCATCCCGACAGGTCCTCGGTGCGCCGAGTCGGAGATTCACGATAGGAACCGTCGAGCGCGCTGGCGCTGGCGCCATACTAGGTTGTGGGAGTGCCAGCGCGCCGCAGACCCCTGAACCGCGCGACCATCATTGATGCTGCCCGCAAACTTGCGGACGCGGAGGGTGCTGAGGCCGTAACGATTCGCCGGGTCGCCAGTGCACTCGAACGCGCGCCAATGTCGCTCTACCGGCACGTCACAGACAAACGGGAGCTACTGCTCCTCGTGCTTGACGACGTCGCGGCCGGCCTGATCGTCATGTCGGGAGAAGGTTCACCGACAGACCAGTTGGTGAACTTGTTCACCGCCGTCCACGACTATCTGGAGGGCTTTCCGTGGGTGGTCAAGGTGCTCCGCGAGGGCGAGTTGTTCGGTAGGCCAGCGCTGTACCTGGTCGAGGAGGCTCTGACGGTTTTCGAGCGGGCCGGGATTACCGGCCAAGCGGCTCTGGTGGGCTACAGCGCGCTATGGGATCTCGTCCTCGGGCACCTCGTCGGAGCCCCCGGCCGCACGCCCCAGGCGTTGGCGCGCCGGGCGGAGGTGGTGGCGAGCGTGAACTACGCCGATCTACCCCGGGTCGCTGCGCTGGAGCGAGCAGCGACAGAGGTCGATCCCGAGGAGATCTTCCACGCCGGACTGCGACAGGTGGTCGATGGGCTTCTCGGCCGCAACCCTCGCCCTTGAGAGCCGTTGTGAAGCTGGTCAGAAGTTAGGTTAGCCTCACCATATGTGTACGATGTACGCATATCTGACGATCGACCTTGGAGAAAGCCCGATGCCCGAAAGCCCGGCCGCTTCGGCCGTTGCCGAGACAGAACGTCGCACCTTCGCTCTGCTCGCCGGTCTCTACGTCAGCCAGTTTCTCGGTGTGGGGTTCTTCGTCACCGGACTGTCGGCGATCCTGCGCGACCAGGGCGCGTCTTTGGAGCAACTCGGAGTCGTGACCGGCCTGGGTGCACTGTGGGCGGTGAAGTTCCTCTGGGCCCCGCTGGTCGACCGATTCGACATCGCGCGGTTGGGTCACTACCGCGGTTGGCTGGTGATCCTGCAACCCGTGATCGCGCTGATGTTGCTCGCGCTGATCTCCGTCGATCCGATGGCGGATTTCAATGCCCTGATCCTGATCGCAGCCGTTGTGGTATTGCTGTCCGCTACCCAGGACATCGCCGCAGATGCATTGGCAGTCCGGCTGCTGGGACCCGAGCAGCGCGGCATCGGCAACGGCATCCAGATCGCCGGGGGATACGTCGGCAACATCCTCGGTGGCGGGGTTGTACTGATCGTCTACAACGCCTGGGGTTGGACTGCCGCGATCGTCGCCCTGGCCGCGTTTACGATCCTGCCGCTGTGGCAGATCCTCGCCTTCTCGGAGCCCGCCATGGTCAGCGAGAGACTCTCGCTGCGAGCGGCGTTCGGCATCGTCGGGGTGCCCGGCATCGCCCGATGGACGCTGCTCCTGCTGCCGCTGCAATGGATGGGGATCAGTGCGGCGTACGCGCTGGTCTCGCCGATGCTGGTCGACATCGGTTGGTCGGTCGGAGCTGTGGGCATCGTCAACAACATCGTCGGTGGCGTGGCGGCAATCGCGTCGGCCCTCGGGGCCGGCTGGTTGGTCCGGCGATCGGGGCGCCGTCGAATGCTCGTGCTCTTCGGAGTCGCCCAAGCCGCGGCTATTCTGCTTCTCCTCCCGCTCGGCGCCGGGACCGACTCAGGAGCCCTCGCCGTCACCGGTGTCTTGGCGCTGCACGCGGCCTACGCCGCCGCGGCGACAGTCGTCAACACCGTCAATATGGACCTTTGCCGACCGGCGGTTGCCGGATCCGACTTCACAATGCTGGCGAGCTTCGCGTTCCTGACGGCCATCGTTGCCGGCGGCCTGGGGCTGGTGGCCGCCGAGTCCGTCGGCTATCCGAGCGTCTTGCTCGCATCTGCGATGGTCGCTTTGCTCAGTTCACTGGCCACCTCACGGTGGTTCGCCAATGTCGCCGGCACCGACCCGTTACCCGCCGCGACTATGGTGAACGGCACCCCATGACCACCGCGGTCACGGAACCGACCATCGCCGATCCGGGGGAACGCCCGAACCTCTCGCGGACTCCCGCCCCGTCGGCAGGCGCCCTGTGGCACCTCGTCGCGCCCGTACGGGGACAGCTCATCATGGCCGTGGTACTCCAGGCCGTCTCGGCGGTGGCGTCCCTGATGCCTTACCTCGCAATCGCCGAACTCGGCCGGCTGGCACTTGCCGCCGGTCCGCCCAACCCGGATCGGGCATGGACCATCGTAGGGTGGATGCTGGTGGGTTTGTTGGTCCGGTTCTCGACGCTGGCAGCTGCAAGCGGGATCACCCATCTTGCGGACGTCAACCTCCAGCTCGAGATCCGGCGAGATCTGGCGAAGACCCTGGGCCAGCTGCCGTTGGGCTGGTTCACCTGCAAGGCATCGGGCGAAATCAAGAAGACCCTGCAGGACGACGTGGCCGCACTCCACCACCTGGTGGGGCACGCCTTGACCGACCTGACCGCGGCGATCGTGACCCCGCTGGTCGCGCTCGGCTACCTCCTCCTGGTCGACTGGCGACTCGCCCTGCTGACGCTCGTCACGATCCCCGCGTTCGTGGCGTCGTATGCCGTGATGACGCGCGGTCTCGGAACCAAGATGGCGCAGTACGACGCCGCCCAGGCCCGAATCAACGCCGCCGCCGTCGAGTACGTGCAGGGGATAGCGGTCATCAAGACCTTCGGTAACGCCGGTGGGGCCCGCCGCCGGTTCCGCATGGCCACCGACGATGCCGCCGACTTCTTCGGAGCCTGGGCGCGCTCGATGGTCCGTACCGAAGCAGTTTCCAGTGCGTTGGTGTCACCGGTGGTCATGTTGCTCGCGGTCCTCGGCAATGGCACCTGGTTCATCGGCATGGGCTGGGCCACCCCCGCCGATGTCCTGCCCTCCGTCCTGTTCGGACTCGGCCTGACCGCCCCGATCCTCACCCTCGGCTACGGCTTCCACGACCTGAGCACAGCGCGACAGGCCGCCAACAGGGTGGCCGCGCTGCTGAACGAGCCGCCGATGCCCGAACCCGTCTGCCCGACGGTCCCCGAGCGCTGGGACGTGGAATTCGCGGGTGTCGGCTTCAGTTACGACGGAGTCGCCGAAGTCCTAGCGGGGGTGAGCGCGCGCCTCGAGCCCGGAACCATAACGGCGCTGGTCGGTCCGTCGGGGTCAGGGAAGTCCACCCTGGCCGCGCTGCTGCCACGATTCCACGACGTCACTTCGGGCCGAGTCCGAGTCGGTGGCGTTGACGTGCGTGAGATCCCGGCATCTGAGCTCTACCACCGAGTTGGCTTCGTGCTGCAACAGGTACAGCTCCTTCGTGGCACCGTCCGCGACAACATCGCGCTCGCCAGACCCGAGGCGAGCGAGGATGAGATCGAGGTCGCTGCTCGGGCCGCCCATATCCACGATCGGATCCTCGAACTGCCGGCCGGATACAACACGGTCGTCGGTGAGGGTGTGGCGCTGTCTGGCGGCGAGTCCCAGCGGATCTCGATCGCGCGAGCGATCTTGGCTGACACACCGATCCTGGTCCTGGACGAGTCGACGGCGTACGCCGATCCGGAATCCGAGGCGGCAATTCAGGACGCGATCGCGGAACTCATCGCGGGGCGTACCGTGCTCGTGGTCGCCCATCGGCTTTCCACCGTCGTCGGGGTCGACCAGATCCTCGTGCTCGACCGCGGCCGGATCATCCAACGCGGCCGGCACGAAGACCTGGTGGAACACCCCGGTCTCTATCGCGATCTGTGGCAAGCACATCTCAACGCAGAAGCTACTCGGGAGGCCGGTTCGTGATCAGCACACTGGAACGGGTTCTGGGACCTCGCCACTCGCGCGAGCTACGCGCCCTGGTCATCGCGATCATCGGGTACGCCGTGCTCCAAGGCGCGGCGTTCGCACTCCTGGTCCCGGTGCTCCGAGCGCTATTCGAGGGCAACATCGCCGCCGCGAGCTGGTGGCTGGGTTTGCTGGCGGCAACGGTGCTGGCCACCGTCATCGCCTACTACCACCAGGCCATGCGAGGCTACCGGATCGGTATGGAGCTGTCGCGGACCGTCCACCACCGGATCGGCGATCACCTGGCGGCTCTCCCACTCGGCTGGTTCACCGGCGAGTCGGTAGGCCGGATCGGGCGCCTCGCGAGTCAGGGAGTGGTAGCGCTGATGGGAGTGCCGGCTCACCTCCTGCAGCCATTGGTCTCCGCCATCGTGACGCCGTTGACCGTGGTCGCGATGATGACCGTGATCGATTGGCGGCTCGCGTTGGGACTAGTCGTCACGACGCCTCTCCTGGCGCTGGTCTACCGCTGGACCGGGTCCCTGGTGCAGCGCACCGATCATGCCGTTGACGCCGCGGCCGCCGAGGCCGCGAGTCGAGTGGTTGAGTTCGCACAGGTCCAGCCCGTGCTCCGCGCGCACGGCAGATCCGCCGAGGGTGCCGAGACCCTCGACCGAGCGTTGGCTCGGCAGGCGGCGGCACAGCGCCGACAACTGTTCACGGCGGTACCCGGACTGGCGTCGTTCGTGCTGATCGTCCAGGTCGCGGTCACCATCGTTCTGGTCGTCGGGGTATGGCTGTTGCTCAGCGCCGACACCGATCCGGCGACCTTGATCGCCGCGTTCGTGCTCGTGGTTCGATTCGCGGAGCCGTTGGTCGCGGCAGCGGACCTGGGCGGAGCAATCCGCATCGCCACAAATACGTTGTCCCGGATCGACGAACTATTGATGACGCCAGGCCTGCCCGAGCCGCCGGTGGTGGTGCCGGGACACCCGGCCGACGGCACCGTGCTCCTGCGTAACGTGCACTTCTCCTACGACGACGACACCACGGTGCTCGACGGCATCGACCTGGTCGTCCCGGCACGCACCGCCACCGCGATCGTCGGCTCGTCCGGTTCGGGCAAGACCACGCTGACCAAGCTGATCGCCCGCTTCCACGACGCCGACACGGGATCGGTGAGTGTTGGCGGCACCGACGTGCGAGACCAGACGACGGAGCAGCTGATGGCCCAGCTCTCTTTGGTGTTCCAGGATCCGTATCTGTTCGACGGCTCGATTCGGGAGAACGTCGCAATGGGCCGAGGTTCCGCCTCGCCCTCGGAGGTCGCTGCGGCGATCGCCGCGGCCCGGGTCGACGAGATAGCCGAACGCCTGCCACTTGGGCTCGAGACCCGGGTCGGCGAGGGCGGCACCATGCTTTCGGGCGGGGAACGCCAGCGGATCTCGCTCGCTCGGGCGCTACTGAAGGACGCGCCGGTGATGCTGCTAGACGAGGCGACCGCCGCACTGGACCCCGCCAACGAGGTCGCGGTCGGCGAAGCACTCGGGCGACTGTCGGGCAAGCACACCCTGATCATCGTCGCCCACCGGTTGCAGACGGTCCGCCGCGCCGACCAGATCGTGTTCCTCGACGCCGGCAGGATCGTCGAGCGCGGCACTCATGACGAACTACTCGCGCTCGGCGGCCGATACGCTGCCTTCTGCCGGGAGCGTGAGCGAGCAGCTGGGTGGCGGGTGGCTGAGCGAGTGGTCAACCGCTGATGCCCACTCTCCCTGTCCCACTCGCCACTCGTGCGGAACGTTGGTTCAGCAGACCCGTGTCGGTGCTGGATGTGACCGATCTATCGCCACGGCTGCGCCGTATCGGCCTCGGTGGTGACGAACTGGCGGGCCTGAAGTGGCGCGCAGGACAAGAGATCGAGTTCAGGATTGGCTCACGTGACTTCCGCCACTACACACCAGCGATGTACGACCCGGTCAATGGCCGGATGGAGGTGATCTTCTCCTTTGGCACAAGCGGACCGGGCACTTTGTGGGCGCGACAGCTGAGGACCGCAGATCGGCTGAGCCTGCTGGGACCCGGCGGCGGGGTCCGGGTCGACCGGGCAAGGCCGCTGACGCTCCTTGGTGACGCGACGACGATCGGCTTGTTCACCGCCCTTGTCGCGGCAGGCACTGCCGAGATCGAGGGCACCGGCGCCGTCGAAGTGCCGCCAGCCGACGTGTCCACTGTGCGCGAGTTGTTGCCCAGTGTCGACGTCATCGCGTGCGAAACCCAGCCCGGTCGCGCTCTGGAACGCTGGATCGAGGAGCGTCTCCCTTTGCCGACAGGCGCCCGGGTCGTGCTCGCCGGTCATGCTCAGTCGATCCAGCGGCTTCGAAGTCGGCTCCGCGTCGCTGGCCACTCGAGCCGCGACGTAACGATGAAGGCCCATTGGTCAACCGGTCGACGAGGGCTATAGATCTGATCTGTCACGGCTCCGATTCACCACGAGGTTGGTTGGGCCGGGAACTGCGGAGGAACGCGGTTGCGTTCCGTCTTCCGCTCCGCAAGACGATGCCTGCCGCCGCTCGGCGGGCAGCGTGGGAACCGGTCTCTGCGGCGGCGACACCGGTGGTCCGGCTGCTCCGGTCAGGCTGGTCACCGATGTGGAGCCAGTCGACGCAAGGCTTCGCGACGGCAGAGCAACCGTGACGTCCTCCTATTTCGCGACCTGCCGGGGCGGCTCGACGGTAGGTCACGCGGCTCCTAGCGCTCCGACAGGCGCCCCGTGAGTACCACCCGGCCGGAGGACTCCGCCCCCTCACCGACCTGTTGCAGGGTGACGGTCAAGAACGAATAGTCGGCGGGGTCGGCGCCGGACCACAAGACGATGTCCTGGCCGGACTCTCGCGCATGGAAGGTGCCGATCGTGACCGACATTCCGTTGCCGTCGGTAAACCAGGCTTGGTAGTACGTCCCTTCCTTCGCCGGGGCGAGGTCGTCGATATCCAGTAGAACCTCGAAGCCGGAGGCCGTCTCGGTGATCCCGGCCTTGGCCGCGGCCGCCGGGGCCAGGTCGGTACCGGTGAGCGCGAGCGAACTGTCCGGTACGTCGATCACCAGAGCCCTAGTCAATGCGCCGACGAATACGGTCGCGGCAGCCGCGCTGAGTAGCCAGGCCCTTCGACGACGACTTCTGATGTCCGCGACCGGCCGAGGTCCGTCGGCTGATCCGTCGGAGGCGGGCCTGGTGGCCGAGGGAGCCGGCGTGGCGGCCGATCGGGCCGCCCGGAGCGCCGCCAGGGCGTCGGCCTGGAGGTCCGCCGGCGGCTCGGCCCACACTGCGTCGTTGTCGAGCGCGTTCCTCAGCCCTGCCTGGATCTCAGGGCCGGCCGGGTCCGAGGTGTTCACGGCGGTGCTCCAGTGTTCATGACAGTCATTGTGTCTCCGAACCGAGGTCGGTCGAGGTTTCACCGGCGGAGGCCGAAGAAAGGTGGGCAAGCGACTCCTGCAGCCGATCATGAGCACGAGTGGTCCGAGACTTCACCGTGCCGATCGGGACCCCGAGCCGGTCGGCGATCTGGCTCTGCGTGAATCCTCCGGCGTACCGCAGTCGCATCACTTCCCGCTCGCCGTCAGGAAGCCGATCGACCGCGGTTCGAACCTCCCACGCCTCCCA
>JBOFLE010000108.1:0-1371 GCA_051657705.1 Nocardioides sp.
TCCCGGGTGGTGCGCTGCCAGACCACCGACTGCATTCGTGCCGAGCGGGTACGCCGCTCGACCTCGTCGAGCTGTAGGACCTCCAAGAGGCCCTTGGCGATCGACAGCGAATCGCGGGGATCGACCGTGACCGCACCCAGCGGCTCCAGGAGTTCCCGGACCCCGGCCTCGCCCAGGATCGGGACCGGCCAGTTCCCGCCCTCGTTCAACGAGGCCTCCATCACCGCCTCGACCGCCATCAGGTTCCAGCCGTCCGGACCGGTCGGCAACAACACCGCGGTAGCAAGCTTGAAACCGACCATCGGCCCGTAAGGGCTACCGCCCTTGTTGATCAACGTCACCCCGCGGGCCTGTACCCACGCCACGAGTTTGTCGATCTTGCGTTGATGCTCCCGGTAGAAGTCCAGATCCTGACGAGTGGGTTCCTCGTTGAACACCACCACCACATCACGCATCGTCTCGGGGTCGATCCGGATCGCCCGCCGCAACGCCAACAGCGTCTTCAACCAGTTCTTCGACGGATCACCCCGCCCCCCCGCGTACACCAACTTCTTGGCCGGCCCACCATCAGTGCCGGCCAACAAACTCCGTAGTTCCTGCTCCCACCGCTCCGCGTCCGCGCTCCCCCGCACCGCATCGAACCGGCCCGGATCCGTGGTAATCGCCGAGGTCCCAGCGATCGTGACCGCACCATCGGGCCACACCACCTCCCCCGCCACCCGGTCCACCCGCGCATCGGTGAACCGAGCCACCGTGTCCAAGAAATTGTCCCGAGCAAGACGGGTATGGAAGAACGCCGTCCGCACCCCCGCGAACAACCCGGTCAACTCGCCCAACACATCGGCCGGAATCACCTCCACCAACGCATCCGGCGACGCCCACGGCGTATGCAGGAAATACCCCGGCCGCGGCACCCCGGCCGGCAGACCAGCCCCCACCCCGACCATCTGATAGTCCTGCGTCAACACCAGGCCCCGACCACCCGCCAACCACGGCACCCGCCCCACCACATCCGCCACCGCGGCAGCCACATCGGAATTCACATTCCGATACGCCGCGAACCGCTCCCGGATCTCGTCATCGGAATACCGCGTAAACGGCATCCTATTCCGCACGAACTCATGATTCGCCGACCAGAACGTCCCATTCCAGAACTCCGTCGCCCGCTCCAACACCCCACCCTCAGCGGTATCGACCGGAACAAAACGAACATTCACCGTCTTCGACCCCAGCCGCGCTTCGACCACCGCATCCGGCGAATCAACCGCCAAACGCTCCTCCACCGGACCGATACCCAACCCCACCCACACATCAAGCTCATTCAGCAACGGCACCATCCCCGACACCAACCCACCCGGCGACTGCTTTCCA
>JBOFLE010000109.1:0-1142 GCA_051657705.1 Nocardioides sp.
GGACCCGCGGCACTCAGACGGTCGGCAGAGCCAGCCCCCACCTGCTCGACACGATCTACGAGTGCGAAGCACGTCAGGAGTGGTACCGAGACTTCGCAATCGCGAACGGCGAGGAGGCGGTGGTTGTTGTCGGCTCCACGTCGATCGACGATGATCCCGCCACCGTAGGCACGGAGATGCGGCGAAAGCTGTCGTACGAGCCGGGCAGGCGCGGCTCGTCCTGGAGCGATGCCTTCCGCCACCTCAGCGAGCACGCCGAAGAGTTGGGTGTGTTGGTCATGACCAGTGGCATCGTCGGAAGCAACACCCATCGGGCGCTCGACCCTGATGAGTTCGGTGGTTTCGCACTCGTCGACACGTTCGCCCCGGTCGTCTTCGTCAACGGGACGGACACGAAGGCCGCGCAGATTTTCACGCTGGCGCACGAGCTGGCTCACGTATGGCTCGGCGGTTCTGCCCTTGATGATGCTCAGCCAGGCACGACCTCCACTCAGGCTGTCGAGCAGTGGTGCAACGCCGTCGCAGGCGAACTGTTAGTCCCCGGTTCGTCGGTGGCGATGCGTTCGCTCGGTTCACTCGATGCCGACGAACTGGACGCCCTCGCCGCCGAGTTCCGGGTCAGCACTCTCGTCGTACTGCGGAGGCTCCTCGACCTAGGTCGCGTCAGTCAACAGGTGTACTGGGCGCGATACGACGCCGAGCGAGCCCGACTGGCGGAACTCGCGGCGGGCGGAACTCGCAGCGGAGGCGGCAACTTCTACAACACCCAGCCCGTCCGCACCAGCAAGCGGTTCGCCCGAGCACTGATCGCCGACACCCTCGAAGGGCGGACGCTGTACCGCGATGCGTTCCGCATGCTCGGCTTCAAGAAGGAATCCACCTTCACTGAACTCGCCCGGACGATGGGCGTCGTCTGATGGCGTACCTACTCGACGCCAACGTCTTCATTCAGGCCAAGAACCTCCACTACGGAATGGACTTCGCTCCCGGCTTCTCTGGGATTGGCTCGTCCAGTCACACAGCGCCGGTCGGGTGCTGAGCATCGAGAAGGTCGGCGATGAGCTCAAGGCGGGGAGCGACGATCTCGCGGCCTGGGCCACCGAACGGCCGTCCTCCTTCTTCAGGGCGGCCGATGCCTCGGA
>JBOFLE010000110.1:0-8681 GCA_051657705.1 Nocardioides sp.
CGCCGGGAAGATCACCGCGTCCAGACCGGCGGCGTCCATCGGCCGCTCCAGATCGACCCGCCGCGTCTCCTCCAGGCCATGCAGGCCGGCCGCCAACTCGCCGATATCGGTGAACGACGCATACGGATGCTCGCGGACATACGCCGGATAGCCCGGAATATGGTCGAGGAAGCCGTCGTAACGATCGGGCAACGCCCCCGGCGGTTGCGGGAAGATCAGCCGGCCGTCGATGTCCGCGAGACCCGGGAAGGCCGGGTCGCCGTTGGCCTTCAGGAAGTCGTCCCACCACCACGCGGACAGATCCAGGATCTCCCGGCGAAGGTACGACGGGCTGACCAGCCCACGGGTGTCGATCCGGGGCGCCCCGGGCCGGTCGCCCTCGTAGTTGCTCACCAGCGGGAAATCGATCTCGACCACCGTCGCCCCGGCGGCCTCCAGGTCACGCCGGGCCTCTTCGAACAGCGCGATCACCGACGCCCGAGTCTCGACCCGCCGGCCGGTCGGCCCGCCGATCCCCGCGCCCGGCGCCGTACCGGCCCCCGGATCCGCGTTGAGATACATCCGCGGCACACCCAACCGCTTGCCCCGCAGGAGAGCGGCCGCGTCCACGGCCAGCCCGGGGTACGACACGGGCCGGACCCGCGAGGCGGCCGGCAACTCGATCCACGGCTGCGCCCGCCACAGGTCACCCCTGGTGTCCGGGTCGTCGGCGACGATCACCTCGAGCAGTTCGAAGAGATCCGCCATGGTTCGGGTGTGGGGCACCACGACGTCCATCGTCGGCACCAGCGGCCAGTTGCCACGCACCGAGATCACCCCGCGCGACGGGGTATAGGCGCACAGCCCGTTGTTCGACGCGGGAGCCCGCCCGCTGGACCAGGTCTCCTCCCCGAGGCCGAACGCGCAGAAGCTGGCCGCGGTCGCCGTGCCCGACCCGTTCGACGAGCCGGATCCGAAAGCGGCGGTCAGGTACTCGCCGTTGTACGGGCTCTCGGCCCGCCCGTAGACCCCACGCTGCATGCCGCCGTTGGCCATCGGCGGCATGTTGGTCAGGCCGAGACAGATCGCACCGGCGGCTCGCAACCGCTCGATGGTGAACGCGTCGCGCTGCGCGACCAGCTTCTCGAACGCCGGGCTGCCGGCCGCGGCGGTCAGGCCCTTGACCAGGTAGCTGTCCTTGGCGGTGTACGGGATGCCGTCCAACGGGCCGAGGGTGCGTCCGGTCGCGCGGCGTACGTCGCTCGCGCGCGCCTCGTCCAACGCGCGGGGGTTCATCACGACCACCGAGTTCAACCGGGGGCCGGCATGGTCGTACTCCGCGATCCGGTCCAGGTAGGCGTCGACGATGTCGACGCTCGTGGCAGCGCCGGACTCGAGCGCCGCGCGGAGGCCGGCGATCGAGGCCTCCACCACGTCGACCGGGCCGGCGGCGACCCGGTCGGCATCGACCCGGCTCATGGCAGCCCGCTCAGGGCGTCACCGCGGGCTGTTGCTGGGTGATGCAGTGGATGCCGCCACCGCGGGCGAACAGCGGCCGGGCATCCACCAGCCGGACCTCCCGCCCCGGATAGGCCTCGCCGATCAGCGTCCGGGCCGCGTCGTCGTGCGGGTCGTCGAAGCCGCACAGGATCACCCCGCCGTTGACCAACGTGTGGTTGATGTAGCTCCAGTCCACGAATCCTTCGTCGTCTCGCAGGGTGGCCGGCGCCGGGATCTCCAAGATCTCCCAGTTGCGGCCCGCCGGGTCGGTGGTGGCGGCCAACTCGGTCTTGACCTGGTGGGTGACCTGGTAGTCGGGATGGGCGGGATCGAGCTGGGCATGGACCAGGATCGTGCCCGGCGAACAGATCGTGGCGACGATGTCGACATGACCGTTGGTCCCGAACTCCTCGTAGTCGCGGGTGAGGCCGGTGGAGAGCCAGACGGGGTTGGTGGCGCCGATGGTGCGGGCCAGCTCGGTCTCGACGCTGTGCCTGGTCGCGTGTGGATTCCGGCGATCGTGCAACTGCACGGTCTCGGTGAGCAGCACGGTGCCGGCGCCGTCGACGTGGATGCCGCCGCCTTCGTTGACCAGGTCGGAGGAGATCACCTCGGCCCCGACGCTGGTGGCGATGTGAACGGCCACCTTCGCCGACAGCTCCCACGCGGCCCACTTGGGTGCACCCCAGCCGTTGAAGACCCAGTCCACCGCGCCGAGCACGCCCGGCCGGTCCGGGTCGAGCACGAACGTCGGCCCGCAATCGCGCATCCAGTACTCGTCCAGCGGGGCCTCGACGATCTCGATTTCCCCGCTCAGCATCCGCTTCGCGCGCACCAGCTCGGACGGGTCGACCAGCATGCTGACCGGCTCGAAGTCCGCGATGGCATGCGCGACGGCCGTCCAGGCGGCGTATCCTTCCCCGCGGTCCGCGTCCGTCTCGCCGAGCGTGATGCCCTCCCGCGGGAACGCCATCCAGGTGCGCTCGTGCGGCGTCCACTCAGCCGGCATCCTCCACGCCATCTCCCACCTCCCGTGCACAACATACGCCGACTGGGGGCGCCAGTCTTCCGAGAACGCACATTTGAATCAGCCGGTCGGGAGCCGGTCGTACGCCGCGATGTTCACCTGCGTCGTCGCGGCCTGGTAGTCGAGCCGCCAAGGTCCGGTGTTGACCTCGCCCTCCTTGCCGTGCCCGACCCACTTTCCGGCCAATCGGGCTCCGCTGGGGTCGGCCACCAGCTGGATGCCGCCGACATAGCGCTTGCCGCGGTAGTAGCCGGTCTTGTCGGTGTCCTCGACCCACGTTCCGGTGAGGACGACACCGTCGATCATCAGATCCATACTCATCGAGGACGTAGCCGAGCCGGGCAGGCTGCGCAGGCTGGCGGTGTTGCCGTCCTGCTGCAACACGACATGGTGCTGCCCGACCTGGGTCTCGTTCCGCGACGACGAGAAGTACTCGTATCGCGACAGCCAGATGCCCGAGTAGTCACTGCCCGGCGCAAGATCCTTTGGCATGCGGCCACGATATCCATCGCGTCCCAAGGATGCCGCACGCTATCGCCGGTTCGGCGCTCCGATGTCGTCGCGAGGCTCCCGCCGGCCAGTGTGAATGGATGGGCGTGACGGACACCGATCCCACGCGCCGACGAATCGACCGGCACAACACACGCCGACCCGTCCCGTAGTAGCGGCCGACCCGTCGATTGATCGCGGGACCGCGGGCGATCGGAGTCATCCGACTACGTCCGGACCTTCACAGCCTCGCTACTAAAGGACGGGTGGGCGGAGGGGGGTGTGCATGACCAGTGCGTCGGTGCCGTCGCGGTAGTAGGCCGGGCGGCGGTCGATGGTGACGAAGCCGTGGACGCGGTAGAAGTCGGCGGCCGCCGCGTTGCCGGCAGCCACCTCGAGTGCCATGGCGTGCGCCCCCGCCGCCCGGGCGAACCGGCTCGCGTCCGCCAGCAGTTCGCTCGCGTGACCTCGGCGCCGGTGACCGGCCGCGACCCCGATCCGGAGCAGATCGGCCGTGCCTCCCTCGTCCGGGACGGCGACCACCGAGGTGATGGCGTATCCGATGACGACACCGCGGTCGTCGATGGCGACCGCCACGTGCCGGTGGTCGGCGGCCACATCCGAGGCGATCGACCGCTCGCTCCAGGTGTCCGCACCGAACAGTTCGCGATCCAGCGCCACCAGCACCGGCAGATCCTCGCCGGTCGCCCGGAGGATCACGACACGCGTTTTCGCGCGCCCGGCGTCATCGCGTCGGGTCTGCGCAGATACAACGGCTCGGGCTCCGACAGTTCGGCCAACCCGCCGGTCAGGCAGCGAGCCAACCAGCCGGCACTCGGCCGTTCGGGACCGATCGGCGTGGGCAGCGCATCGGGGTACAGCGCCGCCCCTCCCCCGGCCACCGGTGCATCGGTCGCGATGGCGGCGGCCGGACCGACCTCGGGACCGGCGGTACGCCGACCGTGCTCGTCGTACGACGCCCAATAGACCTCGCGTCGGCGCGCATCCGTGGCGACCAGGAAGCCGTGTCTCGGTCGGCTGTCGGCGACTTCGGCGGCGATCGCGTCCAGCGTGCACACGCCGACCACCGGGACCCCCAGCACGTGCCCGAGAGTACGAGCGGTCACCAGACCCACCCGCAGGCCGGTGAACGGACCCGGGCCCGTCCCCACCGCGATCCGGGTCAGGTCACCGCGGGCACACCCCGCGTCGGCGAGGGTTTCCTCGATCAGCGGCGCCAACTGTTCGCCGTGTCGCATGGGATCGGCGGAGAAGCGTTCGGCGACCACCTGATGCCCGTCCTGGACGGCGACCGTGACCAGCGGAGTCGCGGTATCGAAGGCGAGGAGCACGACCCGACCCTAAGCCCCGGTCCGGGTCACGGGAGCCTCGACCAGTCGACGTGACTCCAACGCGGACCCACGGGCCGGATCTCGACCGACCGAGGATCGGTTGGATCGCCGGCAGGTGCCTCCGGGCCCGGATCGCCCCCGACCGAACGTGCGAGCGTGATCTCCAGCCTGGACGGCGCCAATCCCTCCGCGATGCCACCACCCCACTCGACCACCGTCACCGCGCGGTCGACCGATGCCTCCAGGTCCAGGTCGTCGAGCTCGGCGAAGCCGCCGAGCCGGTAGGCGTCGACATGCACCAATGCGGGCCCGGAGCCCAGCGACGGGTGGATCCGCGCGATGACGAAGGTCGGTGAGGTGACCTCGCCCCGGACGCCGAGACCGGCGCCCACGCCCTGGGTGAACGTGGTCTTCCCGGCACCGAGCTCACCGTTCAAGACGATCACGTCACCCGGCGCCAGGAACCCCGCGAGCGCCGATCCGAGCGCACGCATCGCATCGGCGTCGACGGCTTCGCGGGTGGGGTTCGAGCTGGCCGTCAGGGTCCGTTCGAGTTCGAGATACGGCGGATCGGACCGTACCTGTCGGAACCCCTGGCGTCGCCAGAAGCCCACGCTGTCGGGCAGTTCCTCCCGGGCGACGACGGCCACCGCACGGCACTCGGCGGCCTCGATCAGCGCTCGGTCGGTCAGCAACCCGGCGACGCCGGTCCCCTGGAGGTCCGGTACCACCGCGAACCGGCGCAGGAACATCCGGTCGTCGACCTGGTCGAGGATCAGGGTGCCGATCGGGCGTCGGTTGAACTCGGCCAGCAACCCGCCCTGGGCGGCGAGTGCCCGCGCCACGGTCTGCACGGTCTCGCCGTCGGCGTCGGCCGGCGGGTCCAGCCGGGGCCGGACCCCGAAGGCGGCCTTGATCACCGAGAGAACCTCCAGCGCCGCCTCCGGTCCGACGTGACGGACCGCCACGGGCGCCGGGGTCGTCGCCGAGTCCTTCCTGGGTCGGTGATCGGGGCCGGTCATGGGATCGGTCCTGGTACTCATCCGGAAAGCCGCTCCGTGCTGGCGGCCAGCAGTTGGTCGAGCGCGCTGTTGACCTGGTCGTGCCGCTCCATGATCACCATGTGCCCGGCGCCGGGGCACAGCATCAGCGTCGAGTCCGGCAACCTCTCGTGGAGGTCGTGGCTGTGAGAGACGTCGGTGATCTCGTCCTCGGCGCCACACACGATCGTGGTCGGCAGGTCGCCCAGGACCGCCAAGGCGTCGTACTTCTTCAGCGACGCGAAGTTCGGGTAGAAAGAGGCCAGTACGTCGAACGGCGTGGCCGCCAGCATCGCGTCGACGAAGGCGACGTACTCCTCGGGCACGCCCGGGCCGAAGCCCAGTTGGTCGGTGGCGACCAGGGCCACCGGACGGCTGGCGCGGCGTACGCCGTCGATCGCCCAATGACCGCGGGAGAGCAGCCTGAGCGTGGGTCCGACCAGGCGCGAGGAGAGCGCGGTGGGTACGAACGGCAGCAACATCTTGTGCACCCCGAGCCCACCGGCCGAGGACGCGATCAGGGCGACGCCGACGACCCGCTCGGCGAAGAGCTCGGGGGCCTGTTCGGCGAGCGCCAGCACCGCCATTCCCCCCATCGAGTGCCCGACCAGGACCACCGGCCCGGTGGTGGTGGCCTCGATCACCCGCTTCAGGTCCCGGCCGAGATCGTCGAGCGTGGCGTGTGCGGGCAGCGAGCGACCCGAACGCCCGTGCGAGCGCTGATCGTAGAAGACCGAACGGACCAGGCCCCGGTAGGCGGCGCGCTGGAAATGCCAGCAATCCAGCGTGAGGGCGAAGCCGTGCACGAAGACGATGGTCGTGTGCGGCCCGCCGTCGCCTACCTCGTCGACCTCGACGTGCAGCGTGACTCCGTCATCGGTGAGCACCAGCAGCGGCTCGGCGCGCAGCGATCCCAACGGCACCTCGCGCGTCGGCTCGACCCGCGCCAAGGATCGACGCCTGGCCGCCACCTTGCCGGCAGCACCCGCCACGGCCACTCCCGCCACGCCGGCGGCGAGGCTCAACAGCCGACGACCCGGTTTCATCTGTCCTCCGATCCACCAGGCGCCACGTCGTCGAGACCTGCATCATCAACAACGGGGTACCCGGGGTTCCTGTCGTTCACATAGGTGCGCGTCATCCGCCCGCTCCAACGAGTGACGATCTCATAGTTGATCGTGTCACAGGCTCCGGCCCAGTCCTCGGCCGTCGGCTCCCCGTGCGTTCCGGGACCCATCACGAGGATCTCGGTGCCCGCGGGCGGCTCGTCACCGCCGAGGTCGACCACGAACTGATCCATGCAGATCCGGCCGAGCACCGGCCTCCGCCGTCCGGCCATCCAGACCTCCGCTCGCGAGCTGGCCTGCCTCGGCACACCTTCGGCGTACCCGATCGGCACCAGGCCCACGGTCGTCGGTGCGGTCGCCGTCCAGGTGTGCCCGTACGACACCGAGGCTCCGGCGGGCAGTCGCTTGGTGAGCGCGAGCCTGGTTCGCACGGTCATTGCCGGACGTAGTCCGGCCCGGCGAGTCGCCTCGACCAATTCAGGCGAAGGGGACAGGCCGTAGGCGGCGATGCCACAGCGCACCAGGTCCAGCCGGGCCGACGGTCGGGTCAGCGCGGCGGCGGAGTTCGCCAGATGGCGAATGGGTGGATCGAGTCCCGCCGCCGCGGCAAGCTCGAGCGCCTCCCCGTACTTCGCCTCCTGGAGATCGTTGGCCGGATGTTCCGGGTCGTCCGCGCAGGCCAGGTGCGACCAGATCCCGGTGACCTCGAGGTTTCCCGAACGCTGGGCGGCCGCGGCCGCTTCGACCAGGCCGGGCCAGTCCTGCCCGGCGGCTCCGCCCCGGTTCAGGCCGGTGTCGACCTTGAGTTGCACCCGGGCCCGCCGACTCTGTTGGTTCTCGGCCACCGTGACGATCTCGGCCAGTTCGTCACGGGTGTACGCCGTCACGTCGATCCCGGCCGAGATCGCGGACGCATAGTCTTCGCCCGGCGCCGCGAGCCAACACAGCAGCGGGCCGCGATCGCCGGCCGCGCGCAGCCGGAGCGCCTCGTCCAGGGTTGCCACACCGAGCCACGCCGCGCCGACCTCGCGAGCCGCGCTGGCACACGGGATCATGCCGTGCCCGTAGGCGTCGGCCTTGACCACCATCATCACCGACGTCCGGGTCAGCCGGGCGAGCGCGCGGACATTGTGCCGGATCGCGTCGAGATCGACCACGATCTCGGCTGTCGGCGACCTCACGACGCCCATTCTCTCCGCCGACCCGTCACAAAAGCACGCCGAGAAGTCGGGAATGCCCGGTGACGCGTCACGAATGCACGCCGACACGTCATAAGTGCACGCCACCCGTCGGGGTCGCGATGGCGGAGACCACTATCCGGAGCCCAGAACTCGCCTGACGGCGTCGGGTAGCGCCGCGGCGATCCCGCCGGCGGTGACCGGACCACCCCGGGACGCCAGATTGCCCGCCGCGCCATGCAGCCAGGCGCCCGCCACCGCGGCGGCGTACGGCGCCAACCCGGCCGCCAAGAGCGCGCCGATCAGGCCCGCCAAGACGTCGCCCGAGCCGGCTGTCCCCAGCCACGGGGTGCCCGTCGTGTTGACCGCCACCGGGCCGCCGGGGGCGGCGATCAAGGTGTGGTTGCCCTTGAGCAGCACCACCGCGCCGAACCTCTCCGCCGCGGCCCGGACGAACCGCAACCCATGGGCCTCCACCTCGGCGCGCTTGACGCCCAGCATCGAGGCGAGTTCGCCCGCGTGGGGAGTCAGCACCAAGGAACCAGCGTGCTCGGATCGCCGATCCCGGGTGACGAACGGACCCAGCGCGTCGGCGTCCACCACGACCGGCACCCCGTCGGGCAGGGTCGCATCCAACAGCAGTCCGGCCGCGTGACCACTGCCCGAGCCGACGACCCAGGCCTGCACCTTGCCGTTGCCGATCACGACCTCCGGGTGGGCGATCCGCACCCCGTCCGCGACCGAGCCGTCGTACCGCACCATCCCGGCCACTCCGCACCCGGCCCCGGCGACCGAGAGCACCGCGGCGCCCTGGTACTCCGAGGAGCCGGTGCGCACGCCGACGACTCCCCGGGAGTACTTGTGCCCGCGCGCCGCGAGTCGCGGCAGCACCGACGCGACATCGTCCTGCTGCCAGGCGACCACGTCGGACCGAGGGAGCTTCAGCCCCAGATCGACCAGGTGTACGACGCCGCAGGCGCCGGCCGCGGGCTGCACCAGGTGCGCCACCTTGTAGGTCCCGAAGGCCACGGTGACGTCGGCCTGCACGT
>JBOFLE010000111.1:0-3116 GCA_051657705.1 Nocardioides sp.
ATGGGACACGAAGGAATTGAGGCGGAACTCGACGCTATCGTCCAAGCGATCGAGGCGGGCCACGCCAGGTCGCGTGGCATAGCCGACCATGTCGGCATGGGGTACCAGACAGTTCTGCGTCGACTCCGCGAACTTGAGAAGCGAGGCATCGTTGAGCCAACGCGCCCAACGAGAAGCAGCAAGCAGAGCTATCGCATCATCGGCCAATGACGGTTCCGAGAGGTGGAGGGCTCGAAGAAAACCCCGCACAGCGACGACGTACGCCCTGAGCCGTATGCCGGCTCATCCCGCCCGGGTCCCCAGTGCCTGGGCGCTGTCCAAGGCAGCTCTGATCTTGGCTTCCTCCTCGCTACCGGTGGTCGGCAGCCGCAGGAGCGGCATGCCGAGGGCCTGGAAGATCTCGTCCTTGAGGGCGTCTCGTTCGAGCTGGGCGGGATTGTTCTCGTGGTGGGCGAACCCGTCCACCTCGATCGCCAGGACGGACCGGTTACTGACCCGGTTGTAGACGACGAAGTCGACCGACGCCCGGTTTCGGATGAAGGTGACCTGTCGGGGCGTCAGGCGCCCGGGATCGGTAAAGAGGTTGCGCAGGAACACCTGGGGGATCGCGAGCAGGTGCCGGTACCGCTCCTCGGCGAGCAGATCGTGCAGAACCGTCCAGACGATGTCCTCGGACCGGTAGCGGAGTTCGCCTCGCAAGCGCCCGGCCAGCGATTCCAACCGCGTTGAATACTCGCTATAAAGCAGGTCGAAGACGGAGATCACCTCGCTGCCGATGACCTCGGACTCCGGAGTCCGGTACCTGATGTAGTCGATGAGATCGCGGAGGTAGCGGCTGGCCGGCAGCAGGTCGTGGTGGGTCACCAGGATGAATCGGGCAACGGCACGGGAGACCGCCACGTTGACCATCCGCGGGTCGTCCGCGAAGGACAAGTCCAGCTTCCTGCTTCGCCAACTCTCGTCGAGGACCGTGGTCATGATCATCGTGTGCTTCTCGCGACCCTGATACTTGTGGACGGTGTCAGCGTCGATTGCCTCGATCTCGTCGATGAAGGCGTCGGTGATCTTGTCCACCTGACGTCGGTACGGCGTGGTGATCCCGATGTCGGCCGGCGGCACACCTGTGCAGTACTCCGGGATTACCTCCCGGACGATGACATCGACCTCGCGCTGGTTCGAACGCCCGCCGCCGTGATGCCTCCGGGTGTGATTGCCCTCGACCGTGGCGCGCACGATCATCGACTCGTCGCCTCCGACGCGCGTGAAGGGCACGAGTTCACCGTCATAGAAGGCTTTGTTGCAGAAGCCGATGATCGCCGGGTCACAGCGATAGTGCTCACGCAGCAGCGTCCGCGGGAGGCCCTCGGGACTCAGCTCGACGAGCGAGCCCAAGATGCTGTGGCGTTGGTAGTCGAAGGCGGGCGCGGGTGCGGTGACGACCTGCCTGACTTCGCCCGGGATGTGCGCCAATTGGCGGAGGTCGCCGACCACCACCAGGTTGCGCGCGCACGACATGGCCGCTCCGGCGGCCAGGAGGTCCACCATGGACGCCTCGTCGATGACCAGGTAGTCCAGCAGGTGGCCCGAAGGGATACTGTTCCGCAGTGAGTGACAGGTGCTGAGCAGCACCGGGTAGTCCCTGCTGAAGGCCGCGAAGTTCGCCGCCTTGCGGTAGCTCTGGGCCTGATAGCCGATGCGGTTCAGCGCCTCGTACCGCGCGCCGAGTGCGGCGCGAAGCGCACGGCCCGACAGCAGTCGGTGTTCCTCGGCAACACCCTCGAAGTCGGCCTTCCGGAGTTCGCCGTCGACCTTGTCGAGGCGTGTGGTCAGCTCGGCGATCCGCCGCTGGTAGAAGCCCCGTTGCAGTCCGAGGAGGGTGGCAGTGTCGCTCGGGTCGAGGTCGCGGAGCGATCCGTACCGCAGGTACTTCGTGATCCGCCGGACCAGCCCGGGGCGACCGTCCCCGCGCAATTTCGTCTCCGCGAGGTAGTCGAGGATGCGATCGGAGGACCGGCGCAGCAGCGGGAGCCGTCGGAGGTCGGGCAGTTCGTCGTCGGCAACATGGCTCTCGAAGTGCCGCAACTCCAGGGCGAGCGCGTCGATGTCGTTGCGCAAGCGGGCTTGCTCCCGCTCAGCGTCCTGCAGACGGCGAAGGCGATCGCCGACCTGCGCGAGGGCCTTGGGGGTCGGCGACGACGGCGCGGTGCCGACGAACTCGGTGACCCGCACGTGGCGATCGCCCTGACCGGCGAAGAACTCCTGGCGCCGTTCACTGCTGCCCAGCCGCGCGACGACGTGGCCGAAACCGAGGCCGTCGAGCTTCTCGGCGACGTTGTCCACCGCGGCGTTGCTGTTCGAAACGACGGCGACCGTCCCCGCGTCGGCGGCGAGGAGGTTCGCGAGGATATTGAGGATGGTCTCGGTCTTCCCCGTCCCGGGCGGCCCTTCGATCACGGAGACGCTGCTGGTCAGCGCGCGCTCGACCGCGTCTCGCTGACTGAGGTTGCACCGGAAGGGATAGATCACCGGCCCGGTGAACTCGCGCGGCGCCACCGGCTCCCCGGCCGCGTAGCGTGCCAACGAGCTGTCCGGGTGGACGAAGTCCAGCGTGTCGTACACACGCCGGATCGGGCGGTCGGACGGCAGGCTTGCCGCCACCTTCCGCAGGTAGACGATGACCTCGGCCGAAACGGGGAGCCGGGTGGCGCTGGACACGATCCGCACGCTGGCGGCCGGCAGGAGGCAGTGCACCTCACCCTGCTTCGTCGGATAGAAGACCCGCGACCAGCCACGGCCGCCACGGCCGCCGCGGCCGGCGAAGGTGGCGACCTCGGTGACGCTCTCCCAGATGACCCGGTCGACCTCGACCCGCTCACCCTGAGCTGGCCGGACGCACTTCGAGCGATCGAGAATCTGCAGCCGATCGGGGCTATAGACGTAAGGCCTCAATCCACTGTCGAAGACCACTTCGGTCTTTCCACCGGCAAGCCGTCGGTACCGGACCACGTCCGGGGTCTTGTCCGTGACCTGCCCGGTCGTCCGGTCCGTCACGAGGATGAGCACCTGTCGCAGATCTACCATCAGACCTCCCGAGACTGATTTCAAGGGTAGGGCCG
>JBOFLE010000112.1:0-1029 GCA_051657705.1 Nocardioides sp.
GTGGCCCCGGTGCTGGCGGCGTCCCACACCGTGGTCGCCGCCGACCTCCGCGGCTACGGCGACAGCGGCAAGCCCGATGGCGGACCGGCGCACCAGGCTTATGCCAAGCGCACGATGGCGGCCGACCAGGTGGCCCTGATGGCCGCGCTGGGCCACTCGCGGTTCGCGGTCGTCGGCCATGATCGCGGCGCTCGGGTGGCCCACCGGATGGGCCTCGACCATGCCTCGGCGGTCTCCCGGATGGTGTTGCTCGACATCGCGCCGACCGCCACCATGTACGCGCGGACGGACATGGAGTTCGCGACTCGCTACTTCTGGTGGTTCTTCCTCATCCAGCCCTACGACCTTCCCGAGCGGCTGATCGGCGCCGACCCGGAGTACTTCCTGCGCCGGCACCTCGAAGGCCAGTTCTCCGGGCCGGTGACGACGCCGCCCGAGGTGGTGGCCGACTACCTGCGTTGTTACGCGAGTCCCGGCACCGTGCATGCGATCTGCGAGGACTACCGCGCCGCGGCCGGGATCGACCTCGAGCACGACGCCGCGGATCGGGACGCGCGGCTCCGGATGCCGGTACTCGTGCTCTGGGGGGCCCGTGGCGTGGTCGGTCGGCTGTACGACGTGGCGGCCACTTGGCGCTCGAAGGCAGCCGACCTCACGGCGTACCCGATGCCGTGCGGTCACACGATCCAGGAGGAACTGCCGGACGACCTCGTGCGGCATCTCTCGGCCTTCCTCGCGAGGAGGGGTAGGTAAATCCACATAGGGCCTTCCGGATCGCTCGCCGCTAGCGTCGGAAGCGCCGTCGGGGGATGGCTGGCGGGCGGGCGCTTCGGTGGGAAAGCGCCTGCCGTTCGATCTCGCCCTCTCCAACGCACGGCGCACTCGACAATCGATAAGGAGAGGTATCTCAGATGCCCCACGTCCCCGGTCGCGTTCGGCGACCACATCTCTCGTTGCTGCTCGGCAGCCTTTCCCTGGCTCTGCTCGGCACCGGCTTGTCCCTGTCCGCCGCGGCGGGCGATGTCGGCC
>JBOFLE010000113.1:0-1625 GCA_051657705.1 Nocardioides sp.
GGTTGCGGGTCGTCGGCCAGGTCGTCCACGGCGTCGAAGACATCCGTCAATCCAGCTGGCTCGTCGACCATGAAGGCCTGGGCGGCGGCAAATGCCTCGTCTGCCCAGACGATCTCGTGGGTCAATCGCCGACGCTCCGGGGATGCGCAGGCGGGAGTCCCAGGGAAGACCTGGCCTCGGAGTGCGAAACGTAGGTGACCTCGCCCAACTGCTTGCGCAACCGGTAGCGGGCGAGCGCCAACTCGTCCTCTAGATCCTCGATGCGTCGGACCTGGTCTGTCAGGTAGGAGCGGATCGCCTCGCGAGCGACCTCTTGCTTGCTGCGGTTCTCGCTCCGCGCCCGCTTGGTGAGCAGTCGGTCATCGTCCTCGCTCAAGCGCAGTGTCATCGCCACGCCGATGATGGTATCGCGAGATACCGTCCGATCCCGGTTGTCCGGACCTTGAACTTCGAAGGTCGGGCGGCAGGGCTGTGGATATGTGATTGCACAGCATTCTTCAGGGTAGCTACGGTGACTGTGTGTCTTGCTCTCGGATGCAGTTCTTGTCGTTGGCCGGTTCGCTGAGTCTTGTCTTTGCGCTCTCGCTTGTCGGACCGGGGCTGGCCAATGGTGCGGTCACAGAGTCCGAGGTTGTGAGTGGCGAGGTCGATCCGGCGCCAGCCGATCCTGAGGTGGACGAATCAGACGCCGAGTTCTTGGATCCGCCTTCGTCGGCCGTGGACGTGAGCGAAGTCGACATGTCCACGGGTCTGTGGGTGGCTGAGGATGCAGCCAATGGGAGCGCTCAGGTTCCCGGCCGCGGGTTGAGCAATTCCTTCGGTGCTTTGGCCGCCTATCGCGAGCCACCGCCTGGTGGTGGCTCGATACCGTGGAGCCGGTGGGCTGCCTGCGGTGGTTTCGATAGCCGGTACAAGGTGGTTCGCGACTACCAGCGCAATGCGTATCACCAGCGAATGAAGCGCAGGTATGCCCGGCTCTATTGCGGCCGACGAGACTCGGTGGAAGGGGAGTCGACTTTTGGCTACCGCCACATCAAGGACCGCCATTCCGGTGAGTGGCAGGCCAAGGCGGCCGCAATGGGCCGTGGTTGGCAGGACCTGGCCGGTTGGATGATGGATTGGGTCACCTACGACCCAGACCTGATCGTCAACTCCTCACCCAAGCGCTTCTGCTACCAGCGCAAGTTCGTGTACGTGGTTGACGGCAGAACGATCCTGAAGACGCGTGCGGTGATGTTGCTCGGCAAGACCGGCGTGCGGATCATCACCTTCTTCCCGAACAAGGCAACAGGCTCGGGTTTCTGTTCCGGAAAGGGCCCGGTTGTCTACCCCTAGCTCGGAGCGTCCCATGAGTGGTCCGCCCGATGTCGAGTGGGAGGTTGGATCTCGTATCCGGATTATGCCCATAGATGGTGGCGGTCCGCCGTTGTGGGACGAGGAAGGAAAGCTGCCTGACGAGCCGGATTTTGTCGAGGGCTTTCTCGGCATCCCCCGGGAGCTGAACGAGCAGCTGTGCGCTTGGAATCAGCGATGGGAAGATCTGGGCGGTATTGCAGACAACGAGTGGTTGGTGTGGGGTGAGAGTTTGAGACTCGCGCTCGCCGAGGCTCTTGGGGATGACTTCA
>JBOFLE010000114.1:0-1336 GCA_051657705.1 Nocardioides sp.
CTGCCACGCTCTGCCACGTTCGACTTGCCTCCCCCGGACCCGGAAGTCCGTCCGTACTGCCCACCCCCCGTGGTCTCTGGGCAGAAATTACACGAGTTCCCGGCATCACGCCCCTGACCGGTGACTCAGGTCAGCACCTACCGTGACGAAAGATCACCTAGAGAACGTTCGGATCGGAGACCGTCGATGACTGCGAGTCACACAAGCGTCACCGGGCATTTTTCGTACAGCCAGTTTGACTGGCTTCGTGAGGCTATCGCGTCGACAGATCGCTCCGATCCTGGGTTTGAGCAAGTCGGACGCGTGGTGGAGGTGGTCTCGGCCATGGCGCAGGTCGGTGTTGCTGCCAAGAAGGTGCAGACACTGATGGCGGAGGCGATGGAGGGTGATTCCGGCGCGGAATTTGGTAGCGCAACGGAGCGCAGCAACAGCAACCTCGGAAGCAATGTGGTGAAGATCGGAAAATTGGCTGGGAAGGTCGCCGCGCTCGTCTCGATGATGCTCATGATCAAGGTCAAAGTCCAGGGCATGCAGACGACAGCAGATGCGCTGACTGTCGCCGCTTTCAATAGCGCTGCTATGGGCGGGCCCGGCGCCGCCGAGGCCGCGGCGCGGGTGAGTGCTATGGGGTCGACGCTGACGCTGGCTAAGTTCCTAGCGATGACGGCGGCAATAGTACAAGCAATTTGTACCATTCTCGATCAACTCGTGTTTACCGACGAAAATGAAACCGAATGGTCATCCTGATTCCGCTAACGTGACCTACGGTGATTGAAAATAGCGAAGGAGTGACGTCGAATGGCTGACCAGGTTCTCGTGAGTGCCGACAAGGCAATAGGTGTCGCTACGGCATTCGGCGAACTCGGAAACGGATTGATCAATCTTGCTGAGAAACTCGGTGCCATCAGCTTCAGTCCAAATTTTTCGGCAGCCGTGAAAAAGGCGGGAGCGGACAAAGTGGATACTCTATTTGTTCAAATGGCCGGCAAGCTCGTCAACGGCGGCAATAGTTTTGTCGAGCGGGGAGAGGCTGTCAAGTCCTTCGTCGACAGTATATCTAGCGCCGATGCCGCGGGCGCGGAGCGTGTGCAAAAAGTCGACCTTGAGCCGTTGGTGGGATGATATCAGTGGGTCAGAATCAGCCAGGAAATCTTGCGGACAAGGATCGCGTCGTTGCGATCGACTTCGGCAAGACCAAGCAGTTGGTGCGGGACATCAGGCTGGCGGGTGAGGATATCTGGGAGCTTGCCGCTCGGCTGGAGGTGATCGACCCGGTGGACTTCATGACGCCGGCGGCCTATGCGGCGGACAACGGCAAGACGCGCAACATGATCAA
>JBOFLE010000115.1:0-2137 GCA_051657705.1 Nocardioides sp.
GCTCGCGGTCGAGCGAATCGACGACCAGGCCGGCCTGCGCGTGCTCAATCTGGGTACCGGCACCGGCGTGTCGGTACTGGAGTTGGTCGATGCCTTCGGCCGCGCCTGCGGCCGGGAACTGCCCTATCGGGTCACCGCTCGGCGACCGGGTGACGTGCCGGCGCTGGTCGCCGATCCGCGCCGCGTCCAGCGGGAGTGGGGTTGGCGCGCGACCAAGGGCATCAGGGAGATGTGCCTCGACGCCTGGCGATTCCAGCGGCTCAACCCGGCCGGCTATCGGTAGCGGCCATCAAGCAGGCTCGGCTACGACATGCGGCCGGGAGGCGACGAGCGAATCTGCCTATGGGGGCTCGGGAGTTCCCAGGAATAGACGTAGTCGCCGGCCGGGCCGGCCGCGGTTGCCGACGTACGGCGCACTTGAAAGTGCGGATTCCCGCCGCCCGTAGGACCGTAGGAGAGCCCGAGCGAGCCGGCCGGCTGAAAGCCGAACCGGCCGTAGTAGGCCGGCGCACCGAGCACGACCACCCACTGATGGCCGTCGGTCTCGGCTCGCCGCAACAGCGCTTCGACGAGGCCCGATCCGATGCCGCCACCCCGACATCCGGCCACGACCGCCAACGGGGCCAGGCCGACGACGGGCTCCCCAGCGAGGGAGCCCCAAGATCCCAGGACGTGACCCACGATCGCCTCATCGGCAACCGCGACGAGGTCCATTCCGGGCGCGACGGCATCGCGAGCCCAGACCTGTTCGACGATCCGCCGCTCCGCGCTGCCGTCGGCACCACCGACGGCAAAGGCCGCGGCGACGAGCTCCAGGATGGCCTGGCGGTCGCGAACCTCGGTCTCGCGGATATCGACTCCCGACGTCATGACCGCGCCGAGCGCGGTTCTCGGAGACCACAGACGGCCGGCGCGACCGTTCGGGAGTACGCCGCCGCGGACGCTCCGAGGGAGCGATACTGAGCACCATGGACGACGACACCCCACGCCGCGAACTGCCACCCGGGATGGCCGAGCAACTCGATCTCGGGTACTCCTTCGGCAGCGTTCGTACCTTCGGGCAGCGCCCGCTGCTGACCGAGCCCGAGCAGTTGGACGAGTGGCGACCCGACGTCGCCGTGGTCGGGGCGCCGTTCGACATCGCCACCACGAACCGCCCGGGCGCCCGGTTCGGGCCGCAGGCGATCCGGGGTACGGCGTACGAGCCGGGCACCTACCACCTCGACCTCGGCATCGAGATCTTCGACCACCTGGAGGTCGTCGACTTCGGCGATGCCCACTGCCCGCACGGCCAGACCGAGGTCAGCCACGAGAACATCAAGCGCCGGGTGCGCGAGGTGGCCGGCCGCGGCATCGTGCCGGTCATCCTCGGAGGCGATCATTCGATCACCTGGCCGGCCGCGACGGCGGTCGCCGAGGCGGTCGGTTTCGGCAACGTGGGGATCGTGCACTTCGATGCCCACGCGGACACCGCCGACATCATCGACGGCAACCTGGCCAGCCACGGCACCCCGATGCGGCGGCTGATCGAGTCCGGCGCGGTGCCCGGCGATCGATTCGTCCAGATCGGCCTGAGGGGCTACTGGCCCCCGGCGGACACGCTCGCGTGGATGCGGGAGCAGGGCATGACGTGGCACACCATGCAGGACATCTGGGACCGGGGCTTCAAAGAGGTCATGGACACCGCCGTCGGCGAGGCGCTGGCGAAGGCCGAGCACCTCTACGTCTCGGTCGACATCGACGTGCTCGACCCCGCCCACGCCCCTGGCACCGGCACCCCCGAGCCCGGCGGCATCACCAGCGTCGACCTGTTGCGGATCGTCCGTCGACTGGCTCTCGACCACGACATCGTCGGGCTCGACGTGGTCGAGGTATCGCCGGCGTACGACGTCAGCGACCTCACCGTCAACGTGGCGCATCGCGTCGTCTTCGAAGCGTTGGCCGGCATGGCGGTACGCCGCCGCGACCAGCGCGCCACCAGCTAGCCACAGCTCACCGAACACATCTGTGTAGACTCATGTGTAAGGAGACACACATGGCAACCAATCTAGCGATCGACCCCGAGTTGCTCAACCAGGCGCTGGCGGTCAGCGGCGTGCGCACCAAGAAGGAAGCTGTCACCATCGCGCTGAAGGAG
>JBOFLE010000116.1:0-10847 GCA_051657705.1 Nocardioides sp.
GGTGGGCGCAACAGGGATCGAACCTGTGACCGCTGGTTTGTAAGACCAGTGCTCTACCGCTGAGCTATGCGCCCCTGAAGTGTCTGCAGAACCGGCCCGACGGTATCCGAACGCCAGCCTGGGGCAAAGTCGGACCGTCCCCACACAAAAGAAAGGTCGCGCTGCTGGCGTCTCGGGTCACCAGCAGCGCGACAGGAATAGCATAGGCACATCGCGGCGGAAAAACCACCGAAACACGCAGAATCTCCTCCACCTGCCCCGACCGGTCCAGGCCAGTTTCCGGACCAGACCGCGGATCGGCGAATGCGCGAGGTCGGCCGGAGCCCGGCCTGCCCTAGCTCAGGGCCTGGAGTTGGGCGATGTGCTCGTCCAGATCCCGGCCTCGCGGGTCCGCGTTGTGCACCTGCCAGCGGACCACTCCCGCCTTGTCGACGACGTAGGACGAACGGCGCGGCGAGCCGGTCGCGGAGTTGAAGACGCCGTAGTCCCCGGCCACCCGACCGTGCGGCCAGAAGTCGGAGAGCAGCGGAAAGTGCAGGCCGTCGGTGTCGGAGAAGATGCGAAGGGCGTACGTCGGGTCGCACGAGATCGCCAGCACCTCGGTGTCGAAGGTGACGAACTCGGCGAGCCGCGAGGCGATCCCGGCCAGCTCGGAGGTGCAGACGCCGGAGAAGGCGAACGGATAGAACAGGATCGCCACGGCCTTGCGCCGACGGAACTCCGAGAGCGTGATGTCTTGGCCGAACTGGTCTCGCAACGTGAAGTCGGGAGCCGGTCGGCCGTTGGCGATCAGCACGGGCCTACGTCGAGGATCGTGGAGTCATCAGCTGGCTGGCGGCCCAGTCCTGGCTCACCGGGGTCGTCGTCGTCTGCGACAGGCCGGCGAGCGGAGCCGCCTCGGCGACATCGGCGGGGCTCACCGAGTTGGGTCTGCCGACCTTGGGGGTCAGCAGCCAGATGGCCCCGCCGCCCACCAGGTCGGTGAGCGCATCCATCAGCCCGTCCGCCAGGTCACCGTCCTCGGACCGCCACCACAGCAGGACCGCGTCGACCACGTTTCCGTACTCGCTGTCGACGAGGTCGGCATCGATCAGGTCTTCGATGGCGCGCCGGAGATCGTCGTCGACGTCGCTGTCCCAGTTGAGTTCCTGGACAACCATGCCGCGCGCGAAACCCATCCGACTGGCCGGTGACACGTCACCCGCGGACGTCGTCAACTCAACTCCTCATGCTCGTATTCGGTCATAACTGCGGACAAGTCCACTGCACTTCTCGGTATGGCGCAAGCCCGGCCGCATTGTTGCCGGTACCGGACCCGTCCGCGGTTAGCCAGGGGCACGTGTTCAGCATCGACCACAAAGGTGGAACGATGAGGTCGTGATCCACGAAGGAATGCCGACTCAGCTACCGGACATCGATCCCGATGAGACCGCCGAGTGGTTGGACTCGCTCAGCGCGCTGACCGACGAACGGGGGCGCGAGCGGGCCCGATATGTCGTGTTGCGGATCCTGGAGCGAGCCCGCGAGCGGGGTATCGCGGTGCCGCCGCTGTTGAGCACCGACTACCTCAACACCATCCCGCCCGAGCGCGAGGCACACTTCCCCGGCGACGAGGAACGGGAGCGGAAGATCCGTCGCCTGGTCCGCTGGAACGCGGCGGTGATGGTGTCGGCCGCGAACCGTCCGGGCATGGGAGTCGGCGGTCACATCGCGTCGTACCAGTCCGCCGCCACGCTGTACGAGGTCGGCTACAACTACTTCTTCCGCGGCCACGACCACCCCGGCGGCGGTGATCATGTCTACATCCAGGGGCACGCGGCGCCGGGTATCTACTCCCGGGCGTTCCTGATGGGCCGGCTCACGGCCGGACAGCTCGGCGCGTTCCGCCAGGAGGTCCAGCACGGCCGCGGAAACGGCCTCTCGTCCTACCCCCATCCCCGGCTGATGCCGGACTTCTGGGAGTACCCCACGGTGTCGATGGGGTTGGGCGGAATCAATTCGATCTACCAGGCTCGATTCAACCGCTACCTGCACAACCGCGGCATCAAGGACACCTCTCAGCAACATGTCTGGACCTTCTTGGGCGACGGAGAGATGGGCGAACCCGAGTCGCTGGGCGCGATCTCGCTCGCCGCCCGGGAGAACCTCGACAACCTCACGTTCGTGGTGAACTGCAACCTGCAGCAACTCGACGGTCCGGTCCGCGGCAACGGCAAGATCATGCAGGAGTTGGAGTCGTTCTTCCGTGGCGCCGGCTGGAACGTCATCAAGGTGGTGTGGGGCAAGGAGTGGGACGCGCTCCTCGCCAAGGACGTCGACGGGGCCTTGGTCAACCAGCTCAATCGAACCCCCGACGGCGACTTCCAGACGTTCTCGGTCGAGAGCGGCGCCTATATTCGCGAGCGCTTCTTCGGTGCCGATCCGAGGCTCCGGGACATGGTGGCGCACCTGACCGACGCGGACATCGAGAAGCTGCCGCGAGGCGGGCACGACTACCGCAAGGTCTACTCGGCGTACAAGGCCGCCGTGGATCATCACGGACAGCCGACGGTGATCTTGGCGCACACGGTCAAGGGGTGGACGATCGAGGCCCTCGAGGGCAAGAACGCCACCCACCAGATGAAGAAACTCTCCAAGGCCAATCTCAAGCAGTTCCGGGACCGGCTACGGCTACCGATCACCGACGAGTACATCGACTCCGAGGTCGCCCCCTTCTACCACCCCGGCCCGAAGGACGAGATCATCGAGTACATGGTGGAGCGGCGCCGGCAACTCGGCGGCCCGCTGCCGCGCCGGGTGCTGCGCGCCACGCCGCTTACCCTCCCCGGCGAGGAGATGTACGCCGACCTCAAGCGCGGCTCGGGCAAACAGTCGATCGCCACCACGATGGCGTTCGTCCGGCTACTCAAGGACCTGATGCGCGATCCCGAGATCGGGCACCGCATCGTCCCGATCGCGCCGGATGAGTACCGGACGTTCGGCATGGACTCGATGTTCTCCACCGCGAAGATCTACAACCCGCACGGCCAGCTCTACGAGGCGGTCGACCGGGCGCAGCTGATGGCCTACAAGGAGTCCACCAGCGGACAGATGCTGCACGAGGGCATCTCCGAGGCGGGCTCGGTGGCCTCGGCGACGGCGGCGGGCACGGCGTACGCCACGCATGGCGAGCCGATGATCCCGGTCTACATCTTCTACTCCATGTTCGGATTCCAGCGCACCGCCGACTCGATCTGGGCGATGACCGACCAACTGGCCCGGGGGTTCCTGATCGGCGCCACCGCCGGCCGAACCACGCTCACCGGCGAGGGGTTGCAGCACGCCGACGGGCACTCGCCCTTGATCGCGGCGACGAATCCGGCGGTGGTGCACTACGACCCGGCCTTCGCCTACGAGATCGCCCACATCGTCAAGGACGGCCTGCGCCGGATGTACGGCTCGTCCGACGAGCACCCGCACGGCGAGGACGTGGTCTACTACCTCACCGTCTACAACGAACCCGACCTGCAACCGGCAGAGCCCGAGGGCGTCGATGTCGAGGGCCTGCTTCGCGGGATCCACCACGTCGCCGGCGCGCCGGCCGACCTGCCGGCGAGCGCGCCACGGATCCAACTGCTGGCCAGCGGCGTGGGATACGCCTGGGCGGCGAAGGCGCGGCAACTCCTGGCCGCCGAGTGGGGGGTGGCGGCCGAGATCTGGTCGGTGACGTCCTGGAACGAGTTGGCTCGCGACGCGATCGCGGTCGAGGAGTGGAACCTGCTCCATCCCGGCGAACCCGCGCGGACGCCGTATCTCACCGAGAAGCTCGCGTCGGTACCGGGACCGGTGGTCGCGGTGTCGGACTACATGTCCGCGGTCCCGTTGCAGATCGCGCGCTGGATCGAGCAGGACTACCACGTGCTCGGCACCGACGGGTTCGGCTTCGCCGACACGCGCCCCGCGGCTCGGCGCCACTTCCACGTAGACGCCGAGTCGATCGTGCTCCAGTCGCTGAAGGCGCTTGCCGATCTGGACCTGGTCGACCGCGGCGCCGTCGGCAAGGCGTTGGCGCAGTACCGTGTCGACGACCCGACCGCCGTGCAGGGCGTCGAGCAGGAAGGCGCGGACGCCTGACCGGCCGGCCGGGGCGGATTCGCCGCGCTATGTAGAAAACCTACAGATCGGTTACGGTCTGGTCGTGGATCCCGCGGCGGACGCCCTGCAACGCTCGGTCGGTTCGCTGAGCACCGGCGCGATGTCGCGGATGGAGTCCGAGATGCCGTGGTTCGGCTCCCTGGGCGCCGACGAGCGATCGTGGGTCGGCCTCATCGTGCAAGCCGGCATCCGGGGTTTCGCCGGTTGGTATCGCCGGCGCGGTCACAACCCGGTCACCGGAGACCAGGCCGTCGCCGCCGCCGTGTTCGGTGTCGCGCCGCGCGCGCTGACCGGCACGATCAGCCTGCAGCAGACCGTCGATCTGGTCCGTCTCGGCATCGACGAGGTCGAGCGGAACATCGATCGCATCGTCAGCCCCGACGACGCCCCGGCCGTCCACGCCGCGCTGATGCGATACGCCCGTGAGGTGGCCTTCGCCACCGCGCAGGTCTACGCCCGGGCGGCCGAGGTGCGCGGCGCGTGGGATGCGCGGCTCGAAGCGCTCGTGGTGGACTCGGTGCTGCGTTCGGACGGCGACGAGACGGTGCTCTCGCGGGCCAGCGCCCTGGGCTGGCGCGGGCGGAGCGGGGTGGCCGTGGTCGTGGGCGCACTCCCGCGGGAGCGCACCGAGACGGATCTCTTCGAGTCCGTACGCCGGGCCGCCCGCGGGGCGAGCATGGACGCGTTGTGCGGAACGAGTGGAGACCGCCTGGTGGTGATCCTCGGAGGCCTCGACGACGCCGAGGCGGCGTCGGCGGTGGTGGTGGATCAGTTCGGAGAAGGACCGGTGGTCGTCGGACCGATCGCGAAGGACCTCAGCGACGGCTATATCTCGGCTCGCGCCGCCGCCGCGGGACAGCGCGCTGCCGTCGGCTGGCCCGATGCGCCCCGCCCCGCGCGCTCGGCGGACCTGCTGCCCGAGCGCGCCCTGGCCGGAGACGGCCACGCCCGGCGTTTCCTGGTCGACGAGGTCTTCGGTCCGCTGGCTGAGGGACGCCGCACCCTCGTCGACACGGTGACCGCCTACTACCAGTCCGGAGCCTCCATCGAGGCGACCGCACGCGCCACTTTCGTGCACCCCAACACCGTCCGCTATCGGCTCCGCCAGGCCTCCGAGCTGACCGGCATCGATCCCACCGACCCGCGCGGCGGCCTCAGCTACCGCATCGCCCTGATTCTCGGCAGACAGGCGGGCCGCTGATCCAGCGGCGACCAGCGCGTGGTTTGTCGGGTTCCCACAAGATCCCGACCCGGGATTGATCACCGCCGGACGAGCATTCCGCGCCACCTTCGGGCACAGTAGGACATGTGCTGGTTGTCGCCGCCCCGGGTCAGGGGGCCCAAACGCCTGGTTTTCTCGCCGACTGGGTGGCCGACGGGGCCCGCGGCGCCCAACTCGCCTCGTATTCGCGCGCGAGCGGGCACGATCTCGCCCACCTGGGAACCGACGCGGACGCCGAGACGATCCGGGACACCCAGATCGCCCAACCACTGCTGGTAGCGGCCGCCCTGGTGACCGGCACCGCGGCACTCGACGGCGTCGTACCGGACTATTTCACCGGCCATAGCGTGGGCGAACTCGCAGCCGCGGGGCTGGCCGGAGTGATCAGCGACGAGGATGCGATGCGCGTGGTCGCCGAGCGAGGCCGTGCCATGGCCGCGGCGTCGGCGGTGGCCGCGACCGGCATGACCGCCGTGCTCGGCGGTGATCGTGCGGAGGTCGTCGCAACCCTGGAACGGCACGGTCTCACTGCCGCCAACGACAACGGGCCCGGTCAGATCGTCGCGGCAGGAACCCTGGACGAGCTCGCCGCGCTTGCCGCCGACCCACCGGCCGCCACCCGGTTGATCCCGCTGAGCGTGGCCGGCGCGTTCCATACCCGGCACATGGCCTCGGCCGTCGAGCGCCTGGAGTCGGCGGCCGGAGAACTCGCACCCAAGGCGCCCTCGGCTCCCGTCATCACCAACCGAGACGGTCTCGCGCTGACCGATGGCGCCGAGGTGCTCGGGAGGATCGTAGGTCAGGTAGCGCGTCCGGTTCGCTGGGACCTCTGCATGCGGACCATGAGCGAAGCCGGCGTCACCGGCCTGCTGGAGTTGACCCCGGGCGGAACCTTGACCGGAATCGCCCGCCGGGCGATGAAGGGCGTGGCGACCTTCGCGCTCAAGACGCCCGGGCAGCTGGACGAGGCTCGGGCCTTCTGCCGGGAGCATGCGCTCCAGAGCGGAGCCCGCCGATGACGCTGGTCTCGAGCACCGGACACGCACACACCGCGATCCTCGGTCTCGGCGCCTACCGGCCGTCGCGTATCGTCCCCAACTCCGAGGTGATCGACGCCATCGACTCCAGCGACGAGTGGATCCGGCAGCGCTCCGGCATCAAGCAGCGGCGCTGGGCCGCCGAGCACGAGACGATCCAGTCGATGAGCGTCGCCGCGTCCCGCCAGGCGCTGGCCCAGGCGGGTATCGCCGCCGAGCAGGTCGATCTCGTCGTGGTGGCCACGATCTCGCACATGTTGAACACTCCGGCCATCGCCACCGCGATCGCGCATGAGCTGGGCACCAGACAGGCCCCGGCATTCGACGTGTCGGCGGCGTGCGCCGGTTTCTGCTTCGCGGTCGCCAGCGCTTCCGACAGCATCCGCGCGGGCAGCGCCCGCTACGCGCTGGTCATCGGAGCCGAGCGGATGTCGGACGTCACCGACCTGCGCGATCGCGGCTCCGCGTTCCTGTTCGCGGATGGGGCCGGCGCCGTGGTGATCGGTGCCAGCGAGGCTCCGGGGATCGGCCCGGTGGTCTGGGGATCCGACGGCGAGCAGTTCGACATGATCCGACAACGTGAGGACTGGCGCGACGTGGTCGGCACTCCGGAACGACCCGGATCGGGTCGCATGCCGCATCTGGTCATGCAGGGAAACCCGGTGTTCAGATGGGCATCCTTCGAGATGGCCAAGGTCGCTCAGGAAGCACTGGACCGCGCCGGTGTCACCGCCGACGAACTCGATCTCTTCGTCCCGCATCAGGCCAACATGCGGATCATCGACGCGATGGCCCGATCCATGAAGCTGCCCGATCGGGTACGCATCGCCCGCGACATCGCGGAGCAGGGCAACACCTCCGCCGCCTCGATTCCGCTGGCTCTGGACCGGCTGCTGGCCGAGGGTCAGGCGGCCAGTGGCGACTTGGCCCTCCTGATCGCCTTCGGCGCCGGATTGGCGTACGCCGCCCAGGTCGTTACCGTTCCCTGAGCAACTTTTCGCACGATCACCACCACACACAAGGAGAAACAGCCAGATGGCAACGACAGAAGAGATCCGGGCCGACCTCGCCGAGATCGTCAACGAGGTCGCCGGAATTCCCGCGGACGACGTGCAGTTGGACAAGTCCTTCGTGGACGACCTCGACGTCGACTCGCTTTCCATGGTCGAGGTAGTCGTCGCGGCCGAGGAGAAGTTCTCGGTCTCGATCCCCGATGACGAAGTGAAGAACCTCCGGACGGTCGGTGACGCGGTCGCCTTCATCGAGAACGCCCAGGGCTGACCGGACCCTCTGGGGCGGCCCTCACCCCCAACCGTAGGATTCTGACTATGCCAGCGATGCCATCGAGGTCTCAGAAGCACGTCGTGGTGACCGGCCTCGGGGCCACCTCACCGTTGGCCGGTGACGTCCCCGGGACCTGGGCCGCCATGCTGGCGGGCCAGTCCGGGGTGTCGGCCATCACCGACGACTGGGCCGAGCCGCTGGCGGCCAGGATCGCGGCACAGGTGGCGGTCGAGCCGCTCGAGGTACTCGAGCGGGTCAAGGCGCGACGGTTGGATCGTTCCGGCCAGTTTGCCTTGGTGGCAGCGCTGGAGGCATGGGCCGATGCCGGGCTTGGCCACCAAGAGAGCCCGGGCGTCGATCCGGAGCGGCTCGCGGTCGCGATGGCCTCCGGCATCGGCGGCGTCACGACGCTGCTGGCGAACTACGACGCCTTGCTCGAGAAGGGGCCCAGGCGGGTGTCCCCGCTCGCGATCCCGATGCTGATGCCCAACAGCCCGGCCGCCAATGTCGGGCTCGCTGTCGGCGCCAAGGCCGGCGTGCACACCCCCGTGTCGGCGTGCGCATCGGGCAACGAGGCGATCGCGATGGGCATCGACCTGATCCGTTGGGGACGAGCGGACGTCGTGGTGTGCGGCGGCGTCGAAGCCGCCGTACACGTGCTTCCGATGGCCGCCTTCGCCCAGATGATGGCGCTGTCCAAGCGGAATGACGATCCCGCTTCCGCATCCCGTCCCTGGGACGCCGATCGCGACGGTTTCGTACTCGGCGAAGGCGGCGCCGCGCTCGTGCTCGAATCGGCCGAACATGCGGCCGCGCGTGGCGCGCGGGTGTACGCCGAGGCCGCGGGCGCCGGCGTGACCGCGGACGCTCACGACATCGCCCAACCCGATCCGGCGGGTCTCGGTGCGTCCAGGGCAATCACGCTCGCCCTAAGGTCGGCGGAACTCGGGGCCGGCGACATCAAGCACATCAATGCTCATGCGACCTCCACTCCGCAAGGAGACGTGGCCGAGGCCAAGGCCATCCGGGCCGCGCTGGGGAGCGCCACCGACGGCACCGTCGTGACCTCCACGAAATCGATGACCGGTCATCTGCTCGGCGCGGCCGGTGCCCTGGAGTCGGTGGCGACGATCTTGGCGCTGCATGATCGCGTCGTGCCGCCGACCATCAACCTCGACAACCCCGACGAGGTCGGCCTGGACATCGCCGCCGAGCAACGCGCGTTGCCATCAGGGGATCTCGCCGGCCTGAACAATTCCTTCGGGTTCGGTGGCCACAACGTGGCCATCGTCTTTCGAACCGTCTGACCGCCCGCTCGTCAGATCGGCGGGAGCGTGAGACCCGCTACACGACCTGGTGCAACCATCTGACCGGCGCACCGTCCCCGGCGTACCGGAACGTCTCGAGTTCGTCGTCCCACGGCTTGCCCAGAAGCCTGTCGATCTCATTCGACAGATCCGACTGGCCCAGCGCCGACCTCACGGCGGCCGCCTTGAGGCGGTCCTCGGGAATCATGATGTCTCCGTGCAATCCGGTAACGGCGTGAAAGACTCCGAGATCGGGGGTGCAGGAAAAGCGCGCACCCTCGGATGCCGGCGTGGGCTCCTCCGTGATCTCGAAGCGGAGTTGAGCCCACCCCCGCAGGGCCGAAGCCATCGATGCGGCCGCACCCACGGGCCCTGACCACGAGTACTCGGCCCGATACGCGCCTGGCTGCGCGGGCTGCACCGTCCACTCCAAGCTCACTGGCATGCCAAGCACTCCGCACACCGCCCACTCAAGATGAGGGCACAGTGCTGACGGCGAGGAGTGAACATACAGGACACCTCGCGCGGTCGGCGAGGACGTCGTCATTCGATTGTTCATTGTGACCTCCTGCGGTATGCGGCATCGAGCGACGCCTTCCCCAGCGGGCTCTCGCAACACGCGAAAATCACAGTCATGTAGTTAGAGAACTATTGTGACCCACCACGCTCGATAACGCCAGCTACGGCACAACCCGATGTCGATCACAGACCTGGTCACGGTCGTGCTTCCGGATTCTGCTCGAGTATCCGAGCGCGATCCGCCGCATCGGTCAGCCCGTCACCGTCGATGGCATCCGTCCTATGGAACCAAGCCAGCGCGTCGTTGAGCCGGCCGGCAGCTTCCAGGGTGTCCGCGTAGGCATACCGAAGGCGGACCACCCACGGCTCGCGACTGCTCGCCATCAGCGGCGCTTGCTCCAGGACTCGTAGGGCGGCGTCCAGCTGGCCCATGTCACGTCGCGCTCCGGACTCGACCAGTATCATCTCGATGCGCGCCGCCGTCTCGAAGTTCGCGACCGACGGGCTCTTCGCGAGCTTGAGGGCCATCTCAGGCTGTCCGAGCGCCCGATGGCAGTCCGCCATCATCGGCAGATATGCGGTCGCGCCGTTCAATCGTTTGGCCGCACGAAGGTCGGCCAGTGCCTCGGCATAGTGGCCGGCGGCGTAGGCTGCCTCGCCTGCCGCCTCCCGGACGACCGCCAGCCTGGCAGCCCGTGCGCGGGCCGCCAGAGCATGCTGATAGGCGACCTCCGGATCGTCATCGATCATCTCACCGGCCGCGACCAGATGGCGGGCCACTCGAGCCGCCACCTTCTCCGGCAGCCCCTTCAACTGGCCGGCGATCGAGCGAGCCAGCTCGCCGCCCGTGATGTGCTCCGGGATCGGCGGCCCGTCGTAGGCAGCCTGCGCGGCCGTCCTTGGCACGTACTTGTCGCCCGATCGTTGCCCATCCCGCCTTCGATCTGCCCCTCCTCGACGAACCTCAGCGTCGCCGGTCTTGCCTCGTCCCGCCGGCTTGCGTCGGTCTGCTCCACGTCTCGTATCAGCCTTACCGCGAGTATGTCCCGAGCCATCAGGACGACTCCCCCGGGCTCGCTCGCCCGGACGGTCGTCACGCGTTCCTCCGGGCATACTGACGGATCTCCTCGGTTGAGTTGGCTTCTCAAGTATCGTGCGCTGGCATAAATTCGTCCAGGCCCACGAACTGTGGGCCTGGACGAATTAATGGTTGTTCGGCGGCGTCCTACTCTCCCGCGACTGTTGGGTCGGAGTACCATTGGCGCTGGCAGGCTTAACTTCCGGGTTCGGGATGGGGCCGGGTGTTTCCCTGTCGCTGTGGCCGCCGTAACACTTGTGTGTGTG
>JBOFLE010000117.1:0-1042 GCA_051657705.1 Nocardioides sp.
TGATCCCGGTGTTTTCTAGTAGTGGTCGTCCTCTTCCGGCTGGGGAGGTGGTGGAGACCATGATCGTGATGGAGGGTGTGCAGGCTGATCCGTATCTGCCGCAGTGGGATAAGGAGGCGGTGCGGGCGCAGGTCGAGGAGTTCTGGTCGGCGCATCCTGAATATACGCCGCAACCCAGAGCGCGGTGGTCGTCTTCGTTGCCGGCCGGTGGTGGGCCGGCCGGTGGTGGGCCGGCCGGTGGTGGGTCGGCTGGTGGTGTGGGTGCGGTGATGGCGTTGTTGGGGATGGTCCAGAATGGGCCCGGTCGAAATGAGAATGGCCGTCACCGGAATCAGGGTGGCGGGAATGGGACGGGTCGGGGTGGTTCTGGTGTCCAGAAAAAGGTGAAGCAGAAGAACTGGGCCGGTAATTTCGGGGTGAAGGATATCCCGGATGTCGAGTCGATGTCTGTGGAAGAGTTGTGGCAGTGGAACGGGAACCTGGAAGCGAATCTGGGTCCGTTGAAGTTGAGTGCGTGGTTGTTGCGGGCTACCGGTGCGGCGGTCGGGTTGACGCTGTTCGGGGTCGGGTTGTCTTTCTGGAAAGAGGTCGCGACGAACCATACCCGTGCTGATTTAGCGCGGCTTGAGCTGGCTCAGATTGCCGGTGATTCGGAACTTTCGAAACTCGAGGTGCCGCCAGGGTTGACCGAGGCTGCTGCGCCGGTCGCGTTGGGTGACTTTATTGCTACAGAGGGGGCCGACGATCCGATCGGGACGCTGCGGGATCTGGAGAAGAGTTCGTTGTGGTCGGATATCAACGAGTTCAGAGAGAGCCCTGGCCTGAATGAAGAACGTGACCAGATTGCCGCAGCACGGCAGTTCCTGGACAAGCAGTCGATCGCATTGGACGACCAGGCCCGGGCGTTGGATAAGAGCACCGACGAATTACAGAAAACCCAGGGCGAGGTTGCCGCGTTGAACCAGCAGGTCGCGGCGCTTGCTGCCGACCAACTCGACGACAGTCGGGATCTGGCCGAGCAGGGAGCCGATGCGGCTGCCCG
>JBOFLE010000118.1:0-8398 GCA_051657705.1 Nocardioides sp.
GGGCTTCGACGACTCCCGCGCCGGCATCGCGCGGATGGCCCGCGCGATCGAGGCCCGCATCGGCTTGGCCTTCAACGCGCGGTCGTAGGGCAAGGGGCGGACCGGCAGGCCGTCGCTACGGGGCGCGAAGTCGCTGAGCCAGGTATCGCGGTCGCTGATACCCCAGCAGGTCAGGGCCACGGTGGCAGGGCAGTTCAGCGCGATCGGGAGTACCTCGTCGACGGCGGCCGCCACCATCGCGTCACGCTCGGAGATATCCGCCGGCAACTCCGCGTCGCGCACGTCGAGCTCCGTCAGCCAGATCTTCAAGCCCAGGTCGGCCACCGAGTCCAGGAAGCCCGCGAACGCGTCGGGATCGAAGCCGCCGCCCAGGATCTCCCCGCCGACCAAGTGCATCTGGACACCGAGGCCGTCGATCGGGGCGCCGGCGTCGACTAGTTTCCGGAGCAGCCGGAGCACGGCCTCCCGGCGCTCGGGCTTCGTCTCGAGCGCGTAGTCGTTGTAGAAGAGCAGACCGTGGGGATCCGCCGCACGCGCGAGGTGGAAAGCGTCCTCGATGTATCCCCGCCCGAGGTTCTTCAACCACACGGTCTTGCGCAACCCGTCCTTGCGGCCGTGGTCGGGCTCGACCGCCTCGTTGACCACGGTCCAGCCCCAGATCTTCCCGGCGTAGCGCCCGGCCACCGTGGAGATGTGGTTCGAGAAAATCTCCCGAGCACGCCCCGACTCGGTGACCGCCTTGTTGAAGCCGTCGATGTAGGTCTGATGCCACACCAGATGTCCGCCCGCGCACAGCATGCGACGGTCCTGGGCCCACTCGACGAGAGCGTCGGAACGCTCGAAGGTGAACGTGCCGAACTCCGGCTCCACCGAGCCCCAGAGCATGTCGTACTCCGGAGTGAGCATGACCCCTTGGTCCGCGATGAGGTCCACCAGCCGCTTCGGCCGCATCGACCCGTCATCGTCGGTGCCGTGCGCGAATCCGACGACCAAGCCCTTCTTGGCACCCAGCCGCCACAGGGGCCGCCTCTTCTTCACCGCGGATCTGCCTGGCGAATGTGGAGCGGCCAGTGCGCTTCCGCCGACGCTGCCGCACGCGAGTCCGCCGGCGGTTGCTGTGAGAAGTTCGCGACGCCTGATCCTGACCACTGGTGGTTTCCTCTCGAGAGTCGCAGTCACCCTGACTGCCGGCCGTCACGAGATGGACGGCGTTTCGTCAAGCTAGCGACTCCTCGACAGTGCGCGCTCTGCTCAAGTGAATTCGACCCAGCCACCGGATCGCCGCTCTTGACGCGCGGCGACCGCCACCAGAGGCGGCAGTCAGTCCACCTCGCGCGACACTTCTCTCGCGATTCTGGCCACCGAACTGAGCGAGATCTTCATCGCCGCCGCAACCATCTTGCGGCTCTCACCGGCCGCGAGCCGCCGCAGGGCCTCCTGTCGCTGCTGCTGACTCACCTGGGGCGCGGGTAGGAGATGGGCAGGCAGCGACTCCCCCCGGCGATCGGCATCATCACTGGCCCACTTTCCGGATCGTCTTGACCGAAATGTCCATGCGCCGCGCGGCCTCGGCATAGGACACCTGCTGCTCTGCGTCGAGCACCAAAGCCAGCGCCGCGGCCTGATCCGCGGTGGTGTAGCCACGCCCGGCAGGACCCGCCCAGGTCCGAGGCCGCTCGTCGCCGAGATCCTCCCGCGCCCACCCGTTGACCCGCGAGTAACTCACCGTGTGACCCGCCACGGCCAGGCGAGCAACCACGTCGGACGTTGTCAGCCGCTGGCGGATCAATTCGATCGCCTCCGCACGCACGTCCTCCGACTTCGCGCGACCGCGCTGCGCGGGCAACTCCACCTCGTTGGCCTCCGCGAACTCCGTGGCCCACCGGTTGACGGTGCCGCTGTCGATGCCGAGCCGCTTCGACACCGAATCCGCTGTCTCCTCAGCTAGGATCGCGCCGATCACGTCCTTCACCACCTGATCCGGATAGTTCGAACGCGGATACGTCGGCGTCTCCGCACGTGGCCTGGCCAGCATGTGCTGGACGTCCCACTTCTTGACACCCAGCGTGGCGGCGATCTCGGTCACCGGGACCCCGGCGTCGCGTAGCTTGCGGGCACGCAAAGTTCTGGCATCCCGATCCAACGGGACATTCGATGCCGCGTGCTGCGTCCACCTGTTTGCGGTGGCCCGCGGCACACCCCGCTCGACCAGCATCCGCCGGACCAACTTGACATCCTCACCCGCAAGAACCCTCGATGTCGCCTCCTGCCGCAACGCCACCCGATCCAGATCGAGGGCGGGCGGCATCGCGGGGCCGTCCCCTGGGTCGCCGTCCACCGGCCCGGTGAACTCGCCCTCCGGCGACAACTCGATCACCGCTTCGTTGCTGTTGTTCGACTCGGTAGGTCCGATGGCGTTGCCCGGCGGAGCCGGTCCCGCCCGACGGTGCTCCTTGACGATCTTGCTCACCGAGCCGGCCGAGATCCCCATGGCCTCCGCTACTGCCTTCCGACTCTGACCCGCCGCGAGCCGGTCGAGCACGTCACGCCGCTGCTGGTCGGTCAACTTCCGAGAGCCTTGTAAGTGATCGGGCAGCGGCTCTCCACGCCGGGCGGCATCGTCGATTGCCCAGTTCCGGATCGTATGCCACGAGATGCCCAGACGCCGGCCGGCCTCGGAGTACCCCAACCCCTCGTCGAGGACCAAGCCGAGTGCCCTGGCCTGGTCCGCCGTGGTGTAACCGCCCGACGGCCAGGACCTGGTCCGAGGCCGATCCGGGCCGAGATCCTCGGCCGCCCACGAGTCCACCGACGAACGGCTCACCCGATGCCCGCGGGCTGCCAGCCGCTCGACCGCCTCCCGGGCGGTCAGTCCCTGCCGGACGAACTCCACCGCCTCAGACCGCACGTCTTCGGACTTGGCGCGACCGTATTGCGCGGGCAACTCGATCCTGTTGGTATCGGCGTACCACTGCGCCCACTTGCCGACCGTGTGCTCGTTCACTCCGAGGCGTTCGGAGACCGCGCCAGCAGTCTCCCCCGCGAGGACCGCATCGATCGCGTCCTTCACCACCCGCGCGGGGTAGGTCGAGCGCGGATACGTCGGCGTCTCGACACGCGGCTTGGCCAGCATCTGATAGACGGCCTGCCTGGTGACGCCGAGCTCTTTGGCCACGGCGATCACCGACATCCCGCCATCGCGCAACTCGTGAGCTCGTCGGCGCTGCGCGGTGCGCTCCGGAGGACGTGATGCGGCGGCGTCCTTCACCCAGGTGTAGGCGCTGGCCCGCGGAATACCCCGCTGAACCAGCCAGCGTGTCACCAGTTTGGCGTCCTCGCCGACAACGATCCGGTCGATCGTCTCTTGCTTCAGCGCAGCACGATCCAGATCGGGATCAGGCGGTTGGTCTTGCAACAACCAGTCGTAGACCCGCTTCTCCGGCAATCCCAGCCGGGCGGCGATCTGGGCGGCCGACGCGTTGTCGATCGCTCGCAACCGATGTGCCTCATGCCACAGCTCTATCGGCGGCATCGCGGGGCCGTCCCCTGGGTCGCCGTCCACCGGCCCGGTGAACTCGCCCTCCGGTGGCAAGTCGATGACGACCGGATCGCCGGCTGGGTCGGCGTCTGGTGGCTCCGGGGTCTGGTGCGCACGGAGTGTTCGTGCCACCGAACCTCGCGACACCCCCACCTGGCTGGCGATCCGCGCCTGAGACGCCCCGGTCTCGGCAAGATCGAGGATCTGCCGGCGCACCGCGTCGGTCACCCGGCGCTTGACGACATGCTCGGGAAGCGGACGCTTTGTCCGGACGGCGTCGTCCTTCAACCACTCCATCACGGCCGTCGCCGAGACCCCGTCCGGCAACCGCCTGGCGGCCGCCTGATATCCCAGTCCTTGCTCGCGGACCAGCCTGATCGCCTCGGCTCGCGTACCTCTGTCGTGCCCGCGGCCGCCCGGGCCGCGGCGCCGTGCGGCATGGCCCGGGACGTCCTCGTCCAGCCACCGCCGTACGGTTTCGTAACTGACCTCGAACTCCTCCCGGTGCAGCCGGCGAGTCACCTCCGCGGCGCTCAGCGCCTCCTCCGCGGCCACGATCTCCCGCATCCGCTCCCGGGTGCGCCACCGGTAGCTCCGGGCGGTGTAGTCCGGGACGTCCTCGGTTAACCACAGCCGCACCGTCTCCTCACTGACCTCGAACTTCTCCCGGCGCAGTAGTCGCGCGACCTCGGCGGCGTTCACGCCCTCGCCGGTAGTGGCTATTTCGTGTGCCCGTTCACGCGCGGCCTCCCGATGTTTCATCACGTCGTTCAGCTCGTAGAACTTGATCACCCATCGGCGCAGCGTGTGTTCGCTCAGCTTCGGTGTGGTCGAGGCGGCCACATCGCTCCCCTTCTCATTGCCGAACACCACCCGGTCCACGGCCTGCTTGACGATCGAGGCGTCGACTCGTGCCGCCGGGTAGACCAGATCCTTGCGCCGGGTCCGCTCGACTGCCTCCGGCAGCGGGATGCCGGCCCGGTGGACGAAGTCGGCGACCCACCACCGCACGGTGTCCGCGGACTCGATGCCCAGTCGGCGCGCCACCGTCACCATGTCAACGTCGTCCTCGAGCACCAGCCGCACCGCCTCCCGCCGGACTTCCGGAGAGTAGGGCAACTCCATACGCAGATATCCGGCGGCGGACCCCCACCGCCGGACAGTCCGAGCGTCGATGACACGCCCCTCGGCCGTCATGATCTCGGCGACCTCGTCGGCACCGGTGCCATCGCGGAGCAACGACACCGCTCGATGCAGTTCCATCAGGGTGTCGGTCTGACGACCGGCCTGCAAGCTCGAACGGGAACGTTGAGGCAATCTCGACCGGGTATCACCAGCCGGCGACCTACCGACAGATTCGCCCTCGCCCTCCGCGTCTCCGCCCACCGGTCCGGTGAACTCGCCTTCTGGTGGCAACTCGATCACCACGTCGTCACTGTCCGGCTCGGCGAGGGCGGCGTCGTTACTCGACGGGGCCTGTTCCGTCTGACGATGCTCCTTGACGATGGTTGCCACCGTCCTGAGTGAGATTCCCGTCGCCGCGACCACCGCCTGATGGCTTTCACCGTCAGCGAGCCGCCGCACGACATCCCGACGCTGCTCGTCGGTCAGCGTCCTGGCCCGCAGAAGATGATCGGGCAGCGGCTCCCCGCGCCTCGCCGCATCGTCGATGGCCCAGGTGCGGATCGTCTGCCAGGCCATGCCGAGTCTCCGCCCGGCCTCGGAGTATCCCAGCCCCTCCCCGAATACCAAGCCGAGTGCCCTGGCCTGATCCGCCGTGGTGTAGCCACGACCCGACGGCCCGGACCTGGTGCGAGGTCGATCCGGCCCGAGGTCCTCGGCCGCCCACCCGTTCACCGACGAAGGACTCACCCGGTGCCCTTGCGCCGCCAGGCGCGTCACCACTTCGGGGGCGGTCAGGCCCTGCCGGATGAGCTCCATCGCCTCGGCGCGCACGTCCTCGGACTTGTGCCGGCCGCGCTGCGCGGGAAACTCCACCCTGTTGATGTCGGCGTACTCCCGCACCCACGTGTTGACGGTGCGTTCGTGTACGCCGAGACGCCGCGCGATCTCGCCGGCCGTCTCTTCGGCAAACACCGCGTCAATGGCGTCCTTCACCACCTGGACCGGATAGTTCGAGCGCGGATAGGTCGGCGTGGCGGACCGCGGCCTCGCCAGGATCCGATAGACCGCTCCCCTGGTGACCCCGAGCACCTTCGCGATCTCGATCACCGACCTCCCGGCGTCCCGCAGCTCGTGTGCTTCTCGACGCACGGCGGCGCGGGCCGACGGCCGCGCCGATTCGACGGCGTTCACCCAGTTGTACGCCGTGTTCCGCGGGATACCCCGCTGTACGAGCGAGCGGGTGACCAGTGTGGCGTCCTCGCCGGCAGCGATCCGGTCGATCACCTCTTGCTTCAGCGCGGCACGATCCAGATCGGGATCAGGCGGCTGGTCTTGCAACAACCATTCGTAGACCCGCTTCTCCGGCAACCCCAGTCGGGCGGCGACCTGGGCAGCAGATGCGTGTTCGGTCGCTCGCAACCGATGCGCTTCGTGCCACTGCTCGATCGGAGACTTCTCGCCCTGGACCGACGTGGCCGACTCATCGAGATCAGCCACCGGCACCGTGCCCGTCATACCCGAAGACGGAGACGACAAGTACCGCCGGAGATCCGCGCATCGATCTCGTCCCGACATCCCCAACGACACCGCGATCCGGCCGAGCGACCGTTCCAGAGACGGCGCCTGCACACCCAGAGCGGTCGCGGTTCTCGGCACGTCATATCCGTGAGCAACCCATCGACTCAGGATCTTGCGCTGGCGCTTGGTGAGGTCGACCGCCTCGATCAATTGACCGGTTGCCTGCTCCAGCTCTCGGCGGTGTCTCTTCACGATCCTGTTCACCGAAGTGCGCGAGATACCCACCGCGGCAGCAACCGCCTGGTATCTCTCACCGAGAGCGATCCGCGTCAGGACCTCGTGCCGCTGGTCCTCGGTCAGCGCGGGGGCGTGATGCAGATGATCGGGTAGCGGCACGCCGCGTCGAGCGGCGTCGGCAATGGCCCAGTTCCGGATCGTCTGCAAGGGGATGCCCAGGAGTCGTTCGGCCTCGGAGTACCCGAGCCCCTCATCGAAGACCAGACCGAGCGCCGCGGTCTGATCCGCCGTCGTGTAGCCGCCCCCCGACGGCCAGGATCTGGACCGAGGGCGGTCGATTCCGAGATCCTCCGCTGCCCACGAACCCACTGTCGCGTCACTCACCTGATGCCCCAGATCAGCAAGGCGCTTGGCGGCGTCCCGCGCGGTCATCGGCCGCCGCATCAGCTCCATCGCCAGTGCCCGGACATCCTCGGACTTCGTTCGGCCGCGTTGCGCGGGCAACTCCACCCCGTTGGTGTCGGCGAACCACTGCGCCCATTGGGAGATCGTTCGTTCCCGCACCGCCAACCGCATGGCGACGGCATGCGCGGTCTCCCCGGCGCGAACGGCGTCGACGGCATCCTTCACGGTGCGCTCCGAATAGCGCCGCGAGTGCGGATAGATCGGAATGGTCGCGTCCTTGGCGGCACCCGCGGAGCGAGACTCGTGGTCACTCCGCCGGCGATCCGCTCGCGAAGGTGGCTCTGATTCACCGGTGCCCTCGTCCACCGGCCCGGTGAAATCGCCCTCCGGCGACAACTCGATGACGATGTCACCGCTGTCCGGTTCGCGGGTGCCGATGTCGTCGCTCGACCGATCCTGGCCGGCCCGACGGGGCCCCGTCGCGATCCTGTTCACAGTCGCGATCCGGTTCACCGAGCTGAGCGAGATCCCTATCGCCTCGGCGACGGACTTGCGGCTCTCGCCGTCGGCGAGCCGGTCCACGACCTCACGCCGCCGCTCGTCGGTCAGCGTCCGGGAGTCCTTCCGCAGGTGGTCGGGCAGCGCCTCCTCCCGCCGAGCGGCGTCGGCGATCGCCCAGATCCGGATCGTCTGCCATGGGATACCCGTACGGCGCCCGGCCTCGGCGTACCCCACCTTCTCTTCCTCGTCCAGGACCATGCCGAGCGCCCTGGCGCGATCCGCCGTGGTGTGCTTTCCCCCGTCCGGCCACGACCCGGACCGGGGGCGGTCGCCGCCCAGATCCTCGGCCGCCCACGCGTTCACCGACGACGTGCTCACCCGATGTCCCTGACCGGCCAGGCGGTCCACGACCTGCGGCGCGCTCAAACCCTGCCGGAGGAGTTCCATCGCCTCGGCGCGCACGTCCTCGGACTTGGCACGACCGTGCTGCGCGGGCAGCGCAACTCCGTTGGTGTCGGCGAACCACTGCGCCCACCTGCAGACCGTCTGTTCGCTCACCCCCAGCCGCTCCGCGACCGCATGGGCCGCTTCCTCGGCGAGAACGGCGTCGATCGCGTCCTGCACGACCTGAGCCGGATGGTTCGACCGCGGGTAGGTCGGGGTCTCGGCGCGCGGCCTCTCCAGGAATCGATACACCGTCATCCTGCTGACGCCGAGGGCTTCACCGATCTCTTCCACCGGCATCCCGGCGGCCCGCAACTCGTGGGCTCGCCGACGCTTGGCGAACCGATCCGAGGGAAGGTTCGATGCGGCGGCCTTCACCCAGTCGTTCGCGGTGGTCCGCGGGATCCCCTGTCGAACGAGCTCTCGCCGCACCAGCATGGGGTCTTCCCCGGCGTGAATCCTGGCGACGACCTCCTGCCGCAGCGCGGCGCGATCCGAGTCGGGCGACCCACCGCCGAGTGCCGCCGTCGGCGCAGACGTACCGCCCGCGGAATCGGTGAGGGCAGGGCCGATGCGCTCAGGACCGGCTGCATCGAGAACCGCACTCCAGCGCGCGGCGAGGTCGTCACC
>JBOFLE010000119.1:0-25785 GCA_051657705.1 Nocardioides sp.
ATGCTCTACCCCACGCTGTCCGCGGTGAAGCTGGTCGGGACGGACCTGGTCCAGGCCGTTCCGCTGGTCTTGGCCGCGGCGATCTCGAACATCACGCTGTACGGCCTCGATTGGGCCATCCTGATCCCCCTGGTGATCGGCTCGGTGCCGGGCACCATCCTCGGCAGCAAGCTGGCGCCACGCATGCGGCAGTCCGTCCTACGGCAGGGCATCGTGATCGTGCTGACGATGTCGGGCATCGCGCTGCTCGACAAAGCGGGCTGGGCGCCACTCGGCGCCGGCGAGGACGAGACCCACCCGCTGTTGATCGCCGGGGTGGGCGCCGCGATGGTGGTGCTGGTGCCGCTGGTCTGGGGATTGATCCGGAAGAGTCACGGCCTCCCGTTCAGCGGAAAGCCGACGGTCGCCGAACTCGACACCACGGCGACCCCGGCCGGGACCACGAAGCCGGCCTCGTGATCTCCGGAGGTACGACGATCGACACCGCCGGCGGCGCTGACTCCGGGCCGGATTCGTCGGTAATGCCCGAGGGCAGGCGTCGGCTCGATACCATGAATCGGTCGTATCCGAGGAGAGGCCCGCACACCCGATGACCGTACCGATCGCGCCCGCGACCCATGCCGACTATCAGCTGAGCCAACTCGACCAACTCGAAGCCGAGTCGATTCACGTCTTTCGCGAGGTCGCCGCCGAATTCGAGAAGCCGGTGCTGATGTTCTCCGGCGGCAAGGACTCGATCGTCATGCTGCGGCTGGCCGAGAAGGCGTTCTTCCCCGCCAAGATCCCGTTCCCGGTGCTCCAGGTCGACACCGGGTACGACTTCGGCGAAGTGCTCGCCTGCCGTGACTCCTGGGTCAGCCGACTGGGCCTCCGCCTCATCGTGGCCAGCGTCGAGGACGCGATCCGCGACGGCGTGGTGGTCGACGACGGCAAGACCAGCCGCAACCGCCTGCAGATCGGCACGCTGCTCAACGCACTCGAGGAGGGTTCGTTCACCGCGGCGTTCGGTGGCGGACGCCGCGACGAGGAGAAGGCGCGCGCCAAGGAGCGCGTCTACTCCCACCGCGACGAGTTCGGCCAATGGGATCCCAAGAACCAACGTCCGGAACTGTGGAGCCTGTACAACGGGAAGCTCCACGAGGGCGAGCACATGCGGATCTTCCCGTTGTCCAACTGGACCGAGCTGGATGTGTGGCACTACCTCGGCCAGGAAGGCATCGAGATTCCCTCGATCTACTTCGCGCACCAGCGACGCGTGTTCAGTCGTGGCGGGATGTGGCTGACCGAGTCGGAGTTCAACCCGTGTCGGCCCGGAGAGGTGGTCGAGGAGAAGACCGTGCGTTTCCGCACCGTCGGCGACCTCACGCTGACCGGAGCCGTGGAGTCGACGGCGGCGACCATCGGCGAGATCATCGACGAGATCGCGATCGCCAGGATCACCGAACGTGGCGCCACTCGGGGCGACGACAAATTCTCCGAAGCAGCCATGGAAGACCGCAAGAAGGAAGGGTACTTCTGATGGCTGAGCCCACTCAGGAAACCGGCCAGGCCGCCCCCGTCCGGCCCGTGGTGCCGACCACCGGCTCCATGGACCTGCTGCGGTTCGCGACCGCCGGTTCGGTAGACGACGGCAAGTCCACCCTGATCGGACGGCTGCTGTACGACTCGAAGGCGATCTTCGAGGATCAGTTGGAGTCGGTCGAGGCGACCAGCAACGACAAGGGCTACGACTACGTCGACCTGGCCCTGCTCACCGACGGCCTTCGGTCGGAGCGCGAGCAAGGCATCACCATCGACGTGGCCTACCGCTACTTCGCCACGCCGACTCGGAAGTTCATCATCGCCGACACGCCCGGACACATCCAGTACACCCGGAATATGGTCACCGGCGCGTCGACGGCGGATCTGGGCCTGGTGCTGGTTGACGCCCGCAACGGGCTGACCGAGCAGTCCCGGCGGCACGCCGTACTGCTGTCGCTGCTCCGAGTGCCGCACCTGGTGCTGGCGATCAACAAGATGGATTTGGTCGACTGGTCCCAGGAGATCTACGAGCGGATCCACGCCGAGTTCACCCAGTTCGCGACCAAACTCAACGTCCCCGACCTCGAGGTGATCCCGATCTCGGCGCTCGCCGGTGACAACGTGGTGGATCGCAGCACGAACATGCCGTGGTACCACGGGCCGACCCTGATGCACCACCTCGAGCACGTCCACGTCGCCTCCGACCGCGAACTGGTCGACACCCGGTTCCCGGTGCAGTACGTCGTGCGGCCGAAGTCCGACGAACACCACGACTACCGCGGATACGCCGGCCAGGTCGCCGGCGGGGTGCTCAAGAAGGGCGACGAGGTGATCGTGCTGCCGAGCGGCATGACCTCGACGATCGAGGCCATCGACCTATTCGACTCCGAGGTGACCGAAGCCTTCCCGCCGATGTCGGTGACGGTCCGGCTGGTCGACGACGTCGACGTCTCCCGCGGTGACATGATCGCCCGGGTCAACAACGCGCCGAAGCCGTCCCAGGACATCGACGCGATGGTGTCGTGGATGACGACCGAGCCGTTGCGACCCCGGCAGAAGCTGGCTATCAAGCACACCACGCGGACCGGCCGCGTGCTGGTCAAGGACATCCAGTACCGACTGGACGTCAACACCCTGCACCGAGATCAGGACACCAAGGAACTGGGGCTCAACGAGATCGGCCGGGTGCAGTTGCGCTGCACCGTCCCACTGCTGTGCGACCCCTATGCCAAGAACCGGGCGACCGGGTCGTTCATCCTGATCGACGAGGCCACCGGCGTCACGGTGGGCGCCGGCATGATCAACTCCGGGAGCTGACTTCCTTCACCGGTTCCGCGCGCCACGCCTCGCGTGGGGCCGGTATCGCGGCCTTGTTCTCGTCGAACCACGCCGCTGTGGAGATTTCGCGCGCCCGATTCAGGCGAAATCCGACCACACCCCAACAAGCGGTGACGATGATCGCCACGACGCACCACACGGCGATTGCCGTGTACACCACACTAACGAGTTCCATCGTTGTATCCCGGGCCTTTCGAATCGGCCCCCCACATCTCAGTAACTATTCAGTTTGGTCCCCATGGTGTCGCTCGCCCGAGGCATTTTCTTTGCTGGCTACGCCAGCACGTTCTATTAGACGTGATTCCTCACGAGTTCTCCAGCCTTGATACGGTAAAGAATTCCACGACACGTCCGATCTGCTTACTTTTTCGAGACGCCGTTCTTCGGAGCGGAACAGTCCGACGGTCGGCGCCGCGCGGGAGAGGACACCGTCGGCGATACGCGCGCTGACCTTCTCGCCGTAAAGCATCGGTGCTCGAAGCAGGCCGGGATGGTCGGCCGCGTCGGAGATCACTCGTGCCACGAAGGCCGGGTTCAAGGGCGGGGCCAGCACATTGCCGCCGGCGAGCAGCGTCTCGGCTCGATCGGAACCGTAGCGCAGCGTCACGCACCCGATTCCGAGGATGTTCATCTCCTCCTGCATGCTGCCGGAGTCGGTGGCGACCAGGGCACACTCCCGCATGGCCGCGATGACATCCCGGTAGTGCGGCCAGACCGGAGAACAGATGAAATCCTCGCCGTACGTCGCTTCCAGCGCCGCCAGACGCTCACGCAAGCCGAAGGCGTCGATCGCCGCGTCGGTGCCGAAGAGCCTGATCAACAGCACGCGGCGCCCGGTTCGCAGCAACTCCTCGATGGCGTCGAAGTACACCCGGAAACGGCGTTCGTCCCCGGTGTTCTCCCGCCGGTGAATGCACATCCGGATGAACCCGCCACCACGCAACTGCGGATAGCTCTCGAAGATCGTCGCTCGTGCCGACTCGGCGAGGGCGTGGCCGGTGGCATCCGCCACGGTATTGCCCACCACCTCGATGGTGTCCGGCGGGAATCCCTCGGCGACCAGGTTGTCCCGGGCCAACTCCACCGGTGCCGCGTGATAGCCGGATCCGGCATCGGAGACCCGGGTGTTGAACTGCTCCGGAAAGGGCTCCCGGCTGCCCTTCTCGTAGACCATCGGGTCGCGATGCGCACCGGCATACGACGCGAAGTCGAACTTCCCGGCGCGGAAGGCGGCCTCGAAGCCCTCCCAGAAGTCCTTCCGCGGAGTCAGCGTGCGGATCCCGGCCTCGACATGCGCGCACGCGACTCCGCAGACATAGGACGCGACGCCCACCGCCATCGACGTGGCGGTATCGCCGTGGATGTAGGGAACCGGGGTCATCTCGAGTTGTCGCAGCTCCGCGAGCAGGCGTGCGAACCGCTCGACGATCTGTGCGGTGATCTCCGGCAGTGTCCCGGACACCCCGAGCGGGACGTCGACCCGGATGCCGAACTCCTCGAGCATGCCCCCGGAGTAGTTGTGGTCGCGGTGCTGACCGGTATGGCACACCAGCACCGGCTCGCCCCGCGATTCGAGTTCGCGAACGATCGGAGCCTGTTTGATGATGTCCGGTTTCGTGGCAATGGTGACCACGTGTATCAATCGACCGGCATGCGAGCGGAGCACATCGGCCAATCGCCCGTCGATCATCCGCACAGTGCTTCCCGCTTCGCTCACAGCAACGCGCCCTTGCCGGCGCCGCGTAGTCGGGTGAACAGTTCCTGCATGGTGGCCGGCATCTCCTCCAGCCGCGCCATGTTGATCACCATCACCGCGTCGTCGGTGCTGATGACCGCGATGTCGTCGAGGCCCGCGGTCACCACGACTCGCCGGTCGCTGTTCACGACCAGGCACCCGGAACTGTGCACGTCGATGTGATCCCGCGCGTTCGCCGAGACCACCTCGGAGCCCAGCAATGCGCTCAGCGAGCGATGCAACGCCGCCCAGTTGCCGATATCACTCCAGGTGAAGTCAGCGGGCACCAGCAGCAACGGGAACCGGGAGGTGTCGATCAGGTCGATCTCATGGGCGCGCACCGGCGCGGAAAGGTAGGCGGAGGGGTCGCCGCGCTCGAGGAAGTCCATCGCCGCGTCCACCAGACGCGGCTCGGCGTCCCGGTACGCCTTCAACAAGGTGTCGGCGCGGAAACAGTAGTAGGCGGAGTTCCAGTAGAAGTCTCCCGATTCGACGTAGCTCGCCGCCACGTCGTAGGACGGCTTCTCGACGTACTTCTCGACGCGCAGGGGATGATGGCCCGGCTCGTATCCCGCGTCGGTCGGTGCCGGCTCGTGCACCTTGATATAGCCCAATCCGGTGTCGGGCCGGGTCGGCTTGATGCCGACGATGGCCACCGCGCCGGGCTGTGCCTCGATCGCGTCGTAGGCCGACCGCACGGTCTCCTGGAACCGATCGATCTCGGTGATCGCGTGATCGGAGGCCAACGAGAAGATCGCCGCTTCGGGGTCGAGGCGGTGAATATGCGCGGCGAAAAGAGCGAACGCCGCCGGAGTGCCGCGCGCCTCCGGCTCGACGATCAGATTTCCCGGGTCGATGTCGGGCAGTAGTTCGGCGATCGTGTCGCGATAGTTCTCGGTGGTGGAGATGAAGACCTGCGCCAGGGGCACGACCCCGCGCAGCCGGTCAACGGTCTCGGTGATCAGGGCCTTGTCGCTCATCAAGGCCTGCATCTGCTTGGGCAGATCGCGACGGCTGAGCGGCCACAGCCGGGTGCCGGCGCCGCCCGCCACCACGACGGCGTACCGGTGCCGGCTACCGACTCCGGCGCCCGCCGGCTCAGACTCGCGGCCGGACATGCAGTCCTACCTCGGGATCGACGATCACCTCTTGTGAGGCGGCGATGCCGGCCACGTCGAGCACGGCGTCGACCGGTACGTTGCGCTTGACCAGCGCGAGCGCGATCGGGCCGAGTTCGTAGTGCCGGGCCGACGAACCCGCGAAGCCGACCGCACGGTCGGCAAGCAGGAGGTCGGCGCCGACGGGCGGCAGCGCGTTCGCGGTGCCGTCCAGATGCAGCATGGTGAGCCGCCGCGGCGGCCGGCCGAGCGTATGGACCCGGGCCACCGTCTCCTGCCCCCGGTAGCAGCCCTTGTCGAGATGTACCGCCGCATGATCGGGCCCATGTTCGGTGCCGTCGGCGGAGCCGATCCAGCCCGCTTCGTTCGGGATCGTCCGGTGATCGGTGTCCAGCCCAAGTCGCGGTTCCCCCCGCGCGATCCGGAGCGCCTCGAACGCCCACAGCCCACATGGCGGTCCGGCCGCGGCGGCGTACGCCGTGAGCTGATCGCGCGCCACGAAGTCATAGCCCTTGAGGCGCCAGACCACGGCCTGGTCGGTGACCGGCACGACCTCGACACGCATGGTGAATCGCATGCTGTCGAGATACTCGGCGAGCGCTGCGCCCGCGCCCGGCTCGGTGTGTACGGTGAGGGCCTCCCCGTCGTCGACGCCCGCGAAAGCGTACTCGACGTGCCCGTGCGGGCTCAGGATCAGCGCCGTGGTCGGTACCCCCGGCCTCAGGTCGGTGAGGTGTTGTGTCGTCAGGCTGTGCAGCCAACCGAGGCGATCCGCACCACCGATCCGGAGTACGTCGCGATGCGAGAGGTCCACGAAGCCGTTCCCGGCGACCAGCGTCCGCTGCTCGGCGTTGAAGGAGCCGTAGTGGGCGGCGACGCCGGCGTCGATGCCGGCGGCCTCCACGGCGCCGCCGAGGCCGAGCAACGGTGACTCAGGCACGTGGACCACCGTCGCGGACGGGGGACTCCGTGGCCGCCTGCGCGCCTGCCCGTCGCAGCCGGGCCCAGATGTGTGGCTGCAACTGCTGGCCCATGGCCGCCATGTCGTAGGCCCACAGCAGGTCCCCTTCGACGTATCCGTAGAGCCGCCTGCCACCGGCGTACTCCTTGGCCGACGCCGTCCGCGCGACCGCGTCGGTCACCAGCTCGAACCGGGCGTTGCCGGCCTCGCCGTACCAGATCTCCGCGAAACCGGTCGGATGCGTGAGCAGGAACTCCAGCTGACGGTCCGGGCGCGCCCGGAGGAAACCCGTCTCCAGTGCACCGTCTCGGACCTTGTTGCCGTCCTCGTCGAGAATCCAGGTGCGGGAGAAGTAGTGGAAGAAGGGTCTGCCGTCGTGCGCGAAGACGCACTCCTGGCCGAAATGGAACCCCTCGATGGTCGGATAGTCGCCGTGCCCGTTGCCTTGCCAGGTCCCCAGCAACCAGGCGATCGGCGCACAGTCCGGATGCAGGTTCTCGGGGATCTCGAACGCCATGGAACCGAGTCTAGTGATGCCCGCCGGACGCCTAGTAGACGATGGCCTGCACGCCGTCGGCGAGGATCTCCTCGGCGAAGCCGGCGGCTCCGGCGATGGCGATGCCATCGCGGAGGTCGGCCTGGGTGAGGTCCCGGCGAGCGGCGCACTGCGCGCACACCGAGATCCGGCCGCCGGCGAGAACCGAGTCGAGCAGGTCGGCGAGCGGGGCGGCCTCGGGCAGGTCGAAGTCCTCCGCCCCGCCGGGGACCGCGAGCCACACCGCGTCCCCGGTGAGCCACAGACTGACGTCGGCTCCGGCACCGGTCGCGACCGACGCGACCGTGAACCCTTGGTTGAGCCGCTCGGGCGCCTCGGCGCCGCAGGTGACCTTGATGACGAGTGATCGCATGCCCGGCAGCCTACGACCCGCCGACCCGGCACTTATCTGGCCAGATTTGCGGCGTGTCGAAGGACAACTGCCGGGTCGACGATTCGGAGGGGAGTACGAGCCGCGCCATCAGCCCGCGACGTCCACCGTGGCCACCACGGTCGCCACCGTCACCCGCACCACCATCTCTGGCGGCACCGCATTGCGGCGACCGTACTCCACGGCGTTCTCCTGCCCCATGTACCGACCGCCGATCCGAGTGCCCCAGTACAGCAGTTGCTCAGGGTCGGTCGACGTGACCGCGGTGCCCGTCAGCGTGACGAACGCGAACGGTGGGGTCTCGTCGTCCCAGCAGAGACAGACCCGCGGATCGCGGAGAACGGCCTTCCCCTTGATGGTCTCGGTACTGGTCATGAAAACCACGTCGTCCCCATCGAGATCGACCCAGACCGGTACGACATGCGGGCTTCCGTCGGCTCGCACCACGGCCAGTTTCGCTGTCCTCGCCGGCGACGCGCCGATGAACTCCCGCCACCACCCGTCAGGTGCGTCCAGATAGCCCATCGGCTCATCATCGCCTATCGGCGTGATCCGGGCAGGGCGAGCACCACCTCGGCGTCCGCGCCGACCTCCAGGTCCTCGGCGCGGCGTACCGGTTTCTTCACCGGCAGTACGAAACATCCCCGTTTGGAGTCCGGGAACACCGAGGTCTGCCAGGTCGTGGCACCGATCCGGGCCGTGACTCGAACCGATCCGAATCCCACCGGCGGCCCGGAGCACATCCGGATCTCCTCGCTCAGCTCGGGCGGTACGGCGACAAAGACCCAGGAGCCGGTCGACTCGGCCCGCCACAATTCGGCAGTGAACTCCCACGACTCCATGCCACCTATCCTGCCCCAGCCCGCCGAGCGCGATCCTCCGGTTCGGGTGCCGGACCACCCCACGGGCCACAGGATCCGGACATGCCAGAATCCCGCCATGCGAGCCGTCGTACAGCGCGTGAGCTCAGCCGAGGTGAGGGTCGCCGGCGAGATCGTCGGGCGGCTGCCGCGGCCGGGCTTGCTGGCATATCTCGGCATTGCCCGCACCGACGGGCCGGCGGAGGTCGCCTGGCTGGCTCGCAAGGTGTGGGAGCTGCGCATCCTTCACGAGGAGCGATCGGCTTCGGAGATCGGGGCTCCGATCCTGGTGATCAGTCAGTTCACGTTGTACGCCGAGGTCCGCAAGGGCCGAAGGCCGTCGTGGGGTGCCGCCGCACCGGGCGAGGTCAGCGAGCCGGTCTATGAAGCGTTCTGCGACGAACTCGCTCGGCTCGGTGCCGACGTGCGGCGTGGTGTCTTCGGCGCCGACATGGCCGTGGACGCGGTCAACGACGGGCCGATCACCGTGATCATCGAACGATGAGCATCGGTTCAACCCGCACCCCGACATAAGACGGACCTTCTTCCGCAGTTCCTCGGATAAGTGAGCGCTCGCTTCGCTACGCTCGATCGCGCAACACGTTCGGTTCGGGGAATGCGTCGCGAACGAGTCAGCCGCCTCGGGCCGAACCACCGTGGGGGTCATGCGCCTTTCCAGCGTCTCCATTCGAGGGATCGCCATCATCACCGGAGCGGTGTTGCTGCTGGGGTCCGAGCCGGCAGCAGCCGATCCGGTCGACTACTCGGAAACACCGGTCAACGGGTGGGATGTCGACGGCACGGTGTACGCCGTGGAGATCTCCGGCAACACGGTCTACGTCGGTGGCCAGTTCAGCAATGCTCGCTCCCCGAGCGGCGCCACTGTGCCGCGGCGGAATCTGGCCGCGTTCAATCGCACCACCGGAGCGCTGCTGTCGTTCCGGGCGGACGCCAATTCCACCGTGCGCGCGATCGATTTCAACGGCACGAATCTCTACGTCGGCGGCGGCTTCACGACCATCGGTGGCGTGGCTCGCAATCGAGTCGCGGCACTCAACCCGACGTCGGGTTCGGTGGTCACCACCTTCGATGCCAACTCCAACGGGCTGGTCTACGCCTTGGAGAGTTCCGGAAGCAACCTGTTCGTCGGCGGCGCGTTCTCCTCGATCGGCGGAGCCAGCCAATCTCGGCTTGCGTCGGTCAGTACGGCGAGCGGCACCGCCCGCGCGACCTTCGCCGCTGATCCCGACAACACCGTGCGCGGCCTCGCCGTTGCCGGCACGCGACTGTGGGTGGGTGGCCAGTTCACCTCGATCGGCGGCAGCTCACGCCGCTATGTCGCCGCCGTGAACACCACCACCGGTACCGCCGAGGGACCCAACCTCAACTCGACCGCGACCGGCAGGGCCTTCGCGGTCGACGTGACGCCGGACGGCACCACCGTCTTCGCGGCCCTCGGCGACGGGGCCAATCGCGCGGTCGCCTGGAACGCCAGCAGCGGCTCGCGACGCTGGCGGCAGGTGGCGATGGGCGATGTTCAAGCCGTGAGGTACGTCGACGGGAACCTGTTCTTCGGCTTCCACGAGGGCTTCAACGACGATCTGACGGTCCGGATGCTGGCTGCCGACGCCCTCACCGGAACTCTGGAGGACTTCTCGCCGTCGATCAACTCCTTCTACGGAGTATGGGCGATCGATGCGACCTCGGAGGCGATCGTCGCCGGCGGCGAGTTCACGTCGGTCAGCGGCGTAGCGACGGGCAAGGTCGCCATCTTCTCCTAGCGTGGGAGGCGATGACGCGGCCGACCCGGCACAAGACCTTCGACACGCCGCCAATCTGGCCAGATAAGTGCCGGGTCGGCTAGCCGCAGCGAGTGGCTGCGGCTCGCGCCAGCAACACGCCCTTGCGGGTCTTGCGGTGCGGGCCGGTGTACCCCTGGGTCCGCAGTGCCCACACCCGGATCGCCTTCGACGTGCCGAGGCGAACCTTCTTCGTGCCGAGCCTGAACTTGTACGACGTCGCCGTGGCCCCGACCCAACACGGGGTCGCCTTCTTGCCCTTTCCGGCGACCTTGGCGGTGATCTTGCTGCCGACCTTCTTGCGCGCGTACCGCATCACTGCCTCGGCCTTCTTCCGGCCGGACGCCTTGACCACGATCGACATACCCGCGGTGCGAGCGGTCGGGATCGTGAACACCGTCACGCCCTTGACGCCTTTCTTGACCGAACTCTTCCAGGCCGTACCGCCGGACTTGCGGGCCTGGCGCAGGCGAACCTTGCATGCCGGGCAGCCCTTGGTCTTGATCCTGACGGTGGTCATCGCCGTGGACTTGATCTGCATCACCAGATAGCGCTGGAAGGCCGAGCCCACCTGGGTCGACCCACCGATGCGCAGCGCGGAGGCGTCGGCGGTGATGTCCCAGACTCCCGGATTGGCCGGCCCGGTCACCGGTATCGACCAGCCGGTGACCTCGCCGGTGTCGGCGATCAGTTCCGCGACCTCGCCCCGGGCCTTGCCATCCAGCTTGCCGAAGTGGCCGCCCGCGTAGACCTTGCCGTCATAGGCCGCGAGCGCCTGGACGTCGCCGTCACCGCGGACATCCCAGTCGGGGATGCTGCTCAAGCCGGCGAGGCTCCAGGCGACCGCATGTCCGCCTACCTCGCCGCCCACTCCGGCGTACACCCGCTCCGCGTCGGTCGCCAAGTCGATCACCGGGCAGCCCAGCGGGCCGGACGGATTGCTGCACAGCGGTCCCGGGTTCCAAGCGTCGGCCGCGCCGCTGGTCGTGTCGACCGCGCCGAGGTACTCCCGGGGCTGGCCACCCAGACTGTCGAAGGATCCCCCGACGAAGGCCAGACTCCCGGCGACTTCGACCGTGCGAGCCCGCCCGCCGGTCAGGTTCGCGTTGAAGCTCGTGTCGACCGCGCCGGTGCTCGACGCGACCTTGGCGACACCGGTCCGGCCGGTGCCGTTGACCTGAGTGAAGGCGCCGGCGAGGTAGACCGACGAGCCGACAAGCTCGAGGTCCCATACCTGCTCGGTGGCGGTGGTGGTCTCGGCCGCGTCCGCCACCCAGCCGGTCAATGCGCCGGTGGGGCTCAGCGCGGCGGCGTTGCGGCGGCTCTGGCCTTCGACGGTGGTGAAACGGCCACCGAAGTACACCGTGCCGTTCGAGGAGACCGCGATCTCGAGCACCCGGGCGGTCGTACCACTGATACTCGGGTCGAAGCCGGAGATCGGCTGGCCGCTGGCCCGGTCCAGGGCGGCGATGTTGTCGCGGGGGATCTTCGCGCCGGTGGCCGGGTTGGTGAGGAAACTGAAGTCCCCGCCCAGGTAGACCCGGTCGGAGGTCACCGCGATAGCGTGCACGACCCCGTCGGGCACCCAGTTGGCGATAGGCGCCTTCGGATAGGTGACCGCCACGGCGGGCGCGATGCCGCTGACGACAAGCCCGAGAAACACGAAAAAGGCCGCGATTCGGCGCACGTCGAACTCCCCCTGCTGGATCCGGTGAAACCCAGGGACGAACGAGGAGACCACCCCCATGGTCCCGCTCCCCTGATCGGGGTAAGGATACGAAGAACAGGGGCGTCTCCGCTCTCCCCCGATCGGGTGGTTTTCCGCCTAGTCACCCGCGACCGACCGCGGCCGCCCGATCGGCGGCCGCGGCGACGGCCGAACCTCAGAGCTCGATGGTGACCTCGGCGACGGACCCGACCGACGCCGACACCGTGCGGTCGACGGGCTCGGCCCGAGGCGCCAGGGTCCGTACCGTCCATTCCCCGTCGCCGGCGAAGAACCGGAACCAGCCCTCGTCGTTGGTCGGCACCTCCGCGGTGAACTCACCGGTCCGGTCGAGCAGCCGCACATAGGCCGTGCCGACCGGAGCGCCTTGCCGGACGACCCGGCCCTGGATGATCGCTTCCTTCGCGAGGTTGACCCCGTCCAGGGACAACCCGCCTTCGACCGCCCCGCACATCAGAGGGACCCCCGCTCGTCGCCGAGCGCGACCGGCACGCCGACCAACGACCCATACTCGGTCCACGAGCCGTCGTAGTTCTTGACGTTCTCCTGGCCCAGCAACTCCTTGAGCACGAACCAGGTGTGCGAGGACCGCTCACCGATCCGGCAGTAGGCGATGGTGTCCTTGTCCCAGTCGACTCCGGCCTGGGTGTAGATCTCACGCAGTTCATCGTCGGAGCGGAAGGTCCCGTCGTCGTTCGCGGCCTTGCTCCACGGCACGTTGGCCGCGGTCGGGATGTGCCCGGCTCGCTGGGCCTGCTCCTGCGGCAGGTGAGCCGGCGCGAGCAGGCGGCCGGCGTACTCGTCGGGACTGCGGACGTCGACCAGGTTCTCGACACCGATCGCCGCCACGGTCTCGTCGCGGAAAGCCCGGATGGTGTGGTCCTGATCCTTGGCGATGTACGCCGTGGACGGCCGGGCCGGCACCTCGTCGGTCAACTCGCGAGAGTCGAGTTCCCACTTCTTGCGGCCGCCGTCGACCAGTTTCAGATCCTCGTGACCGTAGAGCTTGAAGTACCAATAGGCATAGGCCGCGAACCAGTTGTTGTTGCCGCCGTAGAGCACCACGGTGTGCTCGTTGCCGATCCCCTTGGCCGACAGCAGCGCCTCGAACTGCTCCTTGTCGACGAAGTCGCGCCGCACTTGGTCCTGCAGATCGGTGGTCCAGTCGAGCTTGACGGCATTGCGGATGTGTCCGCGGTCGTAGGAGGTGGTGTCCTCGTCGACCTCGATCAGCACGATACCGGGATTGTCGATGTTGTCCTCGACCCACTGGGTGGAAACGAGGGCGGTCTCACGACTCATGGGATTGCTCCTAGATATGGAATGGGCGGTGCGAGGAATGCCGTGGCGCGCCGAGCGCGCCGGGGCTGGCCACGAAGGGGGCCGCGAAGGGTCAGGACATACGACACAGCGACGAGCGCACCAGGCAGTGATCGACCGCCCGGCGTTTGGTCAGCATCGTCGTGAACACACCTCAATGGTAGGCGCCCGGGCAGACCGACCGACACACGCCATCTTGATATATGGACCTGGTGTCCGACTTGTGGACGCCTGGGTGCCGTCTAGTGTTGGCCTCATGGCGCCCGTTCCTACCGAGCCGCTCACCCCGACCGCGCCACGGCCGGTCCGCCGCACCGTCTTCAGGCAGCAATGGCGAGACCTGACCTTCCTGCACTGGGCAGTCGATCCCGAACGGGTGCGGCCCCTGCTTCCCCGCGGCGTCCGCCCCGATGTCCTCGACGGCGTGACCTATGTCGGACTGGTGCCCTTCTTAATGCGCGATATCGCCCTCTCGAGCGCCCCCGCGCTGCCGTACTTCGGAAGCTTCCCCGAGACGAACGTGCGGCTGTATTCGGTGGACGACGCCGGCCGCCGAGGCGTGACCTTCCGCTCACTGGAAGCGACCCGGCTGGCCACCGTACTCGCCGCACGCGCGCTGGCCGTCCCCTACTGCTGGGCCCGGATGCGCGCCACCAGCGACGGGAGAGATCTTACCTACACGACGACCCGCCGCTGGCCGGGGCCGGTCGGGGCGTCCTCACGAGTGGTCGTCCGCCCCGGCGCGGCGATCACCGAACCCAGCGAGGTGGAGCGCTTCCTCACCGCGCGCTGGGGCCTGCACGGCTCCTGGGCGGGCACGACCTTCTACTGGCCCAACGAGCATGATGAGTGGCCGCTGCGACGCGCGGAGCTGCTCGATCTCGATGACGAGCTGATTGCCGGGGCGGGCCTGCCCGAGGTGAGTGATCGCCCGCCCGACAGCGTGCTCTTCTCCCACGGCGTCAGCGTGCTCTTCGGCCCGAGGTCCGGCATCCCCGGCTGACCGGGAGTGCTGTGTCACGACACCGGGATCGGATCCGACGACGCGAGCCGCACCGATATCAGCCACCTGCGAACGGCGGCAGGAACTCGACGGTATCGCCGGCGGCGATCAGCACGCTGTCGGCATCCTCCGAGGCAACCGGGCGATCGCCGTGCAGGACCGCGCAGACCGAGAGTACGGCAGCGAACTCGGGCCCCGGGTGCCGCGCGGCGACCAGGTCTCGCAGCTCGGTCAGCGAGAGCCGGCCCACCGTCGGCACGAGTTCTTCGGCGGTGCCGGCCACCGCTCGAGCGGACGCCCAGTAGCGGACCCTGATCCGCTCACCGCCGGGCTCGCTTTCACGCTCAACAGTCACATCGAGATATCCTGCCTCATCTGGACCAACGGTTGTCGTGGGGAGGTGCGAGAGCTGAGCGCACTACTCCTGTTGACGCGAGGCGCCCTGGCCTCCACCGAGGTCCTGCCCGGGCTGGCCCTCCTCGGGCACACCGTCCGCATCCTGCCCGCCGAAGGTGCTGCGCTGCTCGATGCCCCCGAAGCGGACCTCCTCATGGTGGACGGGCGGCACGACCTCGCGCACTCCCGGGACCTGTGTCGGCTGATTCGCGCGACCGGCACCGATCTGCCTGTTCTCCTGATCGTGACCGAGGGCGGGCTCGCGGTGGTCTCCCACGACTGGGGCATGGACGACGTCGTGCTCCACACCGTCAGCCCCACCGAGCTCGAAGCCCGGATCAAGCTGGCGATCGGCCGGATCGAGGCACGACGAGCGGCCGACGATCCCGAAGCGCATCTGATCCGCTCGGGGGAGGTGATGGTCGACGACACGACGTACGTCGCGAAGATCGGCGGCCGGGCCCTCGACCTCACCTTCAAGGAGTTCGAGCTGCTGAAGTACTTGGCCCAGCACCCGGGCCGGGTGTTCAGCAGACAACAGTTGCTGCAGGAGGTCTGGGGCTACGACTACTTCGGGGGGACCCGCACCGTCGACGTACACGTCCGGCGGCTTCGCGCCAAGCTCGGACCCGAGCACGAGACACTGATCGGGACGGTCCGCAATGTCGGATACCGTTTCGTGCTGGTCAACCGGGAGCCCGCGTCCGACGCAACGGACAGCGAGCATCGAGCGGAGGAAGCAGTTTCGACGGGAGCGGCCGACGGTGGGGCAACGCCACGCTGACGGGGGTTGTCTCTACGCTGGCCACGTGGCCGGCGCGCTGGGGTATGGGAGCGACTACGGAAGCGAGATCGTCGCGCTCATGGAGTCCGTTCGGGCGGCTTGCCGGGCGGTCGACGGTGCCGATCCGGTCGACGAGGCCACCGAGCTGCGTTTGAAGCATCAGGGCCTGAGTCCGGCGGTCAGCGCTTGGACCCATCCGGATGGGCTCGCCTTCGCCCTGCTGTCCCCGACGGGCTCGGCGGGTCTCGATGGCAGTCCCGGGGCCGATTTCGGCACGGCGCTCGAACTCACCTTGGCGGTTCGACCGTCCGCGCGCCAGTCGGGTATCGGCGGCACGCTGCTCAAGCGGATCCTCGGCGATCTCCCCGCCGGCTCCCCGGTCCTGGCATGGGCACATGGCGATCACCCGGCAGCGCGCCGACTCGCACAGCGCCACGGTTTCGAGACGGTCCGGGAACTGTGGGTGCTGCGGACGCTCCTGGATGCGGCGCCGGCGCCCCGGACTCCCCTGGGCATCACCCTCCGGTCCTACCGGCCGCGCGACGCGGCCGACCTGATCGGAGTCAATGCGGCAGCATTCGCCGATCATCCGGAACAAGGCCGCATGGACGCCACCAATCTGGCCGAGCGCATGGCGGAGCCGTGGTTCGACCCGGCCGACTTGCTCGTGGCGACCGACCAGGACGAGAAGCTGGTCGGATTCCACTGGACCAAGGTGCACCCCGGGGCACCCGGACACCCACCGCTGGGCGAGGTGTACGTCATCGGCGTCTCGCCGGCGGCCAGCGGACGCGGGCTCGGCCGAGTACTGATGGAGGCGGGACTTGCCCATCTGGCCGGCCGGGGCGCGGCTCAGGTGCACCTGTACGTCGAGTCCGGCAATCGAGCCGCCCTCGCGATGTACCAATCATTCGGCTTCACTCATGCAGCCGCGGACACCCACGTCCGCTATCTACGGGAGGCTTAGCTATGGGATTCCTCAAGCTCATCGGCGGCCGTTCGATCACGGTGATCCTGATCGGCGCGGCCGTCCTCATCGGCCTGTTCAGCATGATCGACCTTCCCGGCGGCGACAAGAGCGCGCCCGCCTTCACCGAGGCCGGCAAGCGCCAACTGGACCGCGCCGCGAGTCGGCTGGCCGAACCCGGCATCTTCGTCGCGAAATCCACGCCGTACTCCCGAGTCGACGGCCCCGAGTACCAAGATCTCAAGGAGCAGATCAAGGGGGCCGACTATCCGGTCCGAGTGGCGATCCTGCCCGAGAGCATCACCAGGGACGGGAAGATTCATCCCGACTGGGTGCTGTCCCAGCTACATGGCCGGGTGGACAAACCCGGCGTCTACGCGGTGCTCATCGACGACCAGGGATCCGGCACGATGAGCGGACGCTATTGGGCACCCAAGTCCGAAGACCCCGAAGATGTCGCCCTGCACGTCGACCATGCCCGGGACGCGGCCACCGACGCCAACGAGTGCTGCGCCCGCGACTACCCGAAGGCGATCTCGGAGTTCGTCGACACCGCAACGGCTCCTCCAGGGCCATGGCGACCGATCGTGTTCTGGGCATGCCTGGCGATCCTTCTCGGCGGCTTCGCCTGGCTGGTGGTGAAGCGACGTCAGGAGTCCCGCATGCACGAGTCCACAGAGGACGCGGCGGCGCTGGAGGAGATGCGACAAGTCGTACGCGAGGAGATGTCCGACCTGTCGTACCGGGTCGCCGCGTTGCCAACCGCGGAAACCGTGGGTGACTCGGTGGCGGGCCGGATCGCCAAGGCACGCGAGTTGATGTCGTCGTTGAAGCGGCGGAGCGCCAGGTACTGGAACACACAACGTCGGACGAGCCATGACCTGTTGGCGATCGTCCAATTGTTCTCCGACATCCGCTTCGAACTGCACGCTATCGAGCAGATGCGATTGGGCCTTCCCTCGCCGTCGCGCACGGAACCGTGTTTCCTCGACCCGCAGCACGGGCCATCGGAGACGGACCGTGACTTCGCACCGCCCGGACTGGCCGAGCGCCGGGTGAAGGTCTGCCTGGCATGCGCGAACGAGATCGACGGCGAGCAGAAGCCACCGATCCGCCGGCTGCCTCGTGAGAGTGGAGCGAGCGGCAGCGGCTGGGCGAACTACTGGGAGGCCGACGCCGGCATGACCTATGTGGACGGCTATTGGGGCAGCTTCTCGTTCCCCGACGACGAGTTCGAGGACAGTCGAGTGCCCCATCAAGGCCGGGTCCGCGATCCGTTGGACGGCTTGAAGCGCCGGCTTGCGACCGAAGACGGTTCGTAGCCCACTCGCCCGCTACCGGGCTTGGTCGCCCCGATCGCGCGGCGAAGCGGGCGCGGCGCACCTGCTCAGCGGACGACCGAGCCCGCGTATTTCGTGACTTCTCGGCATGTTTTTGTGACGCCTCGGCGGGCTTTTGTGACGCTTCGGCGGGCTGGCAGACTGAGCCCATGACTGATGTCGGGGTGAGCGCCGCCGAGCCGATCGTCGACGGTCCCGGCAGCCCCGAGGCCGAAACCGCACCCCCGCCCTCCCGACCCGAAACCGAGGCCGAGCCTGAGGCCGAGACCCCGGTCTCCCCGCCCGAGCCCACCACGACCGGGCGGCCGGAGTCCGACGGCCCGGCCGGGCGCACCGGTCCGGACGAAGGCTCGGAGGAAGACTCGGATTCGGACGGGGCCGAGGCCGTCGCGGCCTTCGCCGGCCGATTCCTGGATCGCGAGCTGTCCTGGCTGCACTTCAACCAGCGAGTCCTGGAACTGGCGGAGGATCCCGAGGTTCCACTCCTGGAACGAGCCCGGTTCCTGGCGATCTTCACCAGCAATCTCGACGAGTTCTTCATGGTGCGCGTCGCCGGCCTCAAGCGCCGGATCGCCGCCGATCTGGCCGTGCGCGCCATCTCCGGACTACTGCCTCGCGAGGCGCTCGCCCGCATCCTGGCCGATGCCGGCAACCTGATGCAGCGCCATGCCGAAGCGTTCCGGGACGATGTCGTGCCCGCGTTGGCCTCCGAAGGCATCGTCTTGGTGCGCTGGGAGGACCTGAACCGCGACGAGCAGAAGATGTGCAAACGACTCTTCCGCGATCGCATCTTCCCGGTACTCACGCCGCTGGCGGTCGATCCAGCACATCCGTTCCCGTACATCTCCGGGTTGTCGCTCAATCTGGCGGTCCTGGTCCGCAATCCCAAGACCGGCACCGAGCACTTCGCCCGAGTCAAGGTGCCGGAGACCTTCAGCCGGTTCGTCCATGTGGGGGACCAGCGATTCGTGCCGATGGAAGACGTCATCCGGGAGCACCTGCGCAAGCTCTTCCCGGGCATGGAGGTGCTCCAGACCCACACCTTCCGAGTGACCCGCAACGAGGACCTGGAGGTCGAGGAGGACGACGCGGAGAACCTGTTGGCGGCACTCGAGAAGGGATTGCTGCGACGCCGGTTCGGGCCGCCGGTCCGGCTGGAGGTCGAGGACTCGATCAACCCGCATGTGCTGGACCTGCTGACCTCGGAGCTCGGAATCCCCTCCGACGAGGTCTTCCGACTACCCGGCCCGCTCGACCTGCGCGGACTGCACAACATCGCGGATCTCGGCCGGGACGACCTAAAGTACCCGGCCTTCGTGCCCGGCACTCACCCGCTGCTGGCCGAGGTGGAGTCCGCCAAGCCGGTGGACGTGTTCGACGCGGCCCGCCGTCACGACGTACTGCTGCACCATCCGTACGACTCGTTCGCCACATCGGTGCAGCGATTCATCGAGCAGGCCGCCGCCGACCCGCACGTGCTGGCCATCAAACAGACGCTCTACCGGACCTCCGGCGACTCGCCGATCATCGATGCGCTGATCGACGCCGCCGAGGCCGGCAAGCAGGTCCTGGTACTGGTCGAGATCAAGGCCAGATTCGACGAGGAGGCGAACATTCGCTGGGCCCGCAAGCTCGAGCATGCCGGCTGCCACGTGGTGTACGGCCTGGTCGGCCTGAAGACGCACTGCAAGCTCGCGATGGTGGTGCGCGACGAGCCGGAGGGCATCCGGCGCTACACCCACATCGGGACCGGCAACTACAACCCGAAGACCGCGCGGACCTACGAGGATCTCGGGCTGATCACCTCCGACGAGGCGATCGGCGAAGACGTCGCCCATCTGTTCAACAACCTCAGCGGGTTCTCGCGCAACGCGAAGTACGCCGAGCTGCTGGTCGCGCCGGACTCGCTGCGCACCGGGCTGCTCGACCAGATCCACGGCGAGATCGCCCATCACCGGGAGGGGCGGCCGGCCAGGATCCGGATGAAGGCCAACGCGATCATCGACGAGGAGCTGATCGACGCTCTCTATCTCGCCTCGCGGGCCGGCGTGCCGGTGCAACTGCTCGTGCGCGGGATCTGCGCGCTGCGCCCCGGCGTGCCGCGGCTGTCGGAGAATGTGGAGGTGCGGTCGATCCTGGGCCGGTTCCTCGAACACAGCCGGATCAACTGGTTCGAGAACGGCGGCGACCCGGTGGTCTGGATCGGCTCGGCCGACCTGATGCATCGCAACCTGGACCGGCGGGTCGAGACCCTGGTCCGGTTGCCGGGCACCGCGAACATCGAGCTGGTCGGGCGGCTGCTCGAGTTCGCGTTCGCGGGCTCCACGCACGCCTGGCTGCTCGGCGCCGACGGCGAATGGCACCAGAACGACGGCCCCGAGAACCTCCAGGACGCCCTGGTCCTCCGGCACCAGCGCCGGCGAGTACCTCTTTAGCGGCGAACCGCCCGCGCGGGCACCCACCTGGGCACTAGGGTTTCCGATATGTCCTTGCGGTTGCGCCCCGTTAACGGTGCGTTCTTCGAGTCGTTCACCGAACTGGCCGGTCAACTCGAGGCCGGGGCCGACCTCCTGGCCCAGGTGCTCGCCGACGACGCCGACCAGACGGCGATCGCGGACCGCCTGTCCGTCGCCGAGACCCGCGCCGACGAGATCAGTCATTCCATCATCAGGAAGGTCAACCAGACGTTCGTCACTCCCATCGACCGGGAGGACATCTACGCGCTCGCCACCGGCCTGGACGCGGTGATGGACCGGATGGACGAGGCCGGCGACCTGATCATGCTCTACGCCGTCTCGGCCCTGCCGAAGGAGTTCGCCAAGCAGGTCGTCCTGCTCCAGCGTTGTGCCGAGCTGACCGTGGCCGCCATGCCCCGGCTCGGCACCCGCAAGGACCTGGCCGACTACTGGACCGAGATCGACCGGCTGGAGAGCGCCGGCGACAAGCAGTACCGCCGGATCCTGGCGAAGCTGTTCGACGGCCGCTACGAGGCCCTGGACGCGTTGAAGCTCAAGGACATCATCAGCGCGATGGAGGCGGCTATCGACGGCTTCGAAGCGGTCGCCCATACCGTCGAACAGATCGTCGTCAAGGAGTCGTAGTGACTCTCGCGGCATTTCTCGCCATCGCCGAACCAGACATCTGCTGATGGAACTCGCGATCATCGTCACGGTGGTCGTGGTCGCGTTGGTCTTCGACTACACCAACGGGTTCCACGACGCCTCCAACGCCATCGCGACCTCGATCTCCACGCACGCGCTCACCCCGCGGGTGGCCCTCGGCATGGCGGCCGCGATGAACTTCGTCGGCGCCTTCCTCGGCCAGCAGGTGGCGCGCACGGTCAGCGAGACGATCACGCCGCCGAGCGGCCAGGTCGGCTTGATCGTGGTGCTCGCGGGCCTCCTGGGGGCGATCTCATGGAACCTGATCACCTGGTACTTCGGGCTGCCGGCGTCGTCCTCCCATGCGCTCATCGGCGGCCTGATCGGCGCGGCGCTGGTCGCCAGCGCCGCGGTGAACTGGTCGACGGTGATATCCAAGGTTCTGGTGCCGCTGGTACTAACGCCGGTGTTGGCCTTCGCCCTGGGGTTCCTGATGATGCTCGGGATCATGTGGGGCTTCCGCGACGCGCATCCGACGCGCGCCAATTCCGGCTTCCGGATGGCACAGACCGTCTCGGCCGCGGCGATGGCTCTCGGCCACGGGCTGCAAGACGCGCAGAAGACCATGGGGGTCATCTTCTTGGCGCTCGCGACCGGCGGCTATGTGGGGGTCGAGGACGACCTGCCGCTCTGGGTCGTGGTGGTCGCCGCCACCGCCATCTCGCTCGGGACCTGGGCCGGCGGTTGGCGCATCATGCGCACGCTGGGACGCCGGATCATCGCGCTGGATCCGCCGCGGGGATTCGCCGCCGAGTCGGTCGCCGCCACGGTTCTGTACGGCGCCGCGATCCTCCAGGCTCCGATTTCCAGCACCCACACCATCACCACCGCGGTCATGGGCGTCGGCGCCACCAAACGATTGTCCGCGGTGCGCTGGGGGGTCGCCGGATCGATCATTACCGCGTGGGCCCTGACCCTGCCGATGGCGGCGCTCGTCGCGGCGTTGGTGTACTGGCCCCTCCACCTCCTGATCAACTAGCGCCGACCCGGCAGTTATCTGGCCAGATTGTCGGCGTGTCGAAGGACAACTGCCGGGTCGGGATAGTCACGACGCCCGGGCGCACTTGCCCTATGCGAGGAGGCCAGCCAAGCACGAGACGAAGCCGCACACTTGACAAGCTAACGCCGTTAGCTACTCTGGAGGCTAACGCTGTTAGCAACTCTCAGGAGCCGTCATGACCACCATTCCCATCGTCCACCGCCCGCTGTGCGCTTCGGTCGCCGCCGAACCGATGCCGGTGCGCCGGCGGCTCGCCTGGTTCGGCGTGACCCTCGCCGCTGCCACGATTCTCGTCGCCAGCTGGCCCGGCGCGACAGCCGGGATCCTGGCGCTGCTCCTGCCCGACCTCCCGCTCCTGGTGCCGGGCGCGTGGGCCGAGCGAGGCCGGCTGAAGCGCTGGGCCGTGCCGCTGTACAACACCACGCATGCCCTTGCGGGTCCATTGACCCTGATGCTGATCGGTGGCGCATTGACGCTCGCCGGTGCCGGCGACACGGCGCTGGGCATCGCCGCCGGCTGGCTCGTCCACGTCGCGATCGACCGTGCTGTCGGCTACGACCTGCGCACCGCCGACGGCCTGATCCGCACGTGAGTCGGCGCGACGAGATCGTCGCCACGGCGATGCGAATCCTGGAGGCCGAGGGTGAGGAAGCACTCACCATGCGTCGACTCGCCGACGAGATCGGCATCAAGGCGCCGTCGCTCTACAAACACATCGAGTCACGCGATGAGCTGATCGGTGCGCTCCAGGCCGAGGGGCTGCGAGCCTTCGGCACGGCGTTCCGCGATGTCCTCGCCGCGCCGACACACGCCGAACGGCTGTCGGCCGCAGCCAGCGCCTATCGGGCGCTGGCTACTCGGCGACCGAAGCTCTACCGGCTGACGGCGAGCCGACCCCTGCTCCGAGACCGACTGCCGCCGGGGCTCGAGGACGAGGTCGGCGGCGTGCTGGTCGCCGTGTCCGGGGGCGATCCGGATCGGTCGCGGGCGCTGTGGGCGCTGATGCACGGACTTGTCGATCTGGAACTGTCGGATCGCTTCCCGGAAGGGATCGACATCGACCGAGCATGGGCCATCGGCCTCCTCGGTTTCACCGGCCTCGGATGACCGCGCCCACGCCAGGTCGACCCGGCAGTTGTCCTTCGACACGCCGCGAATCTGGCAAGATAACTGCCGGGTCGGCGATCAGCCGAAGCGGCCGGAGATGTAGTCCTCGGTGCGCTGATCGTTGGGGTTGGTGAAGAGCTTGCTGGTGAGGCTGTACTCCACCAGCAGCCCGGTGCGGTTGCCGGTGGTCTCGTCCGGACGCGCCGTGAAGAAGGCCGTCCGGTCGGATACCCGGGCGGCCTGCTGCATGTTGTGGGTGACGATGATGATCGTGTAGTCCTCGCGGAGCTTGAGCATCAGATCCTCGATACGCGAGGTGGCGATCGGATCCAGCGCGGAGCATGGCTCGTCCATCAAGATCACATCCGGGTTGGTGGCGATCGTCCGGGCGATGCACAAGCGTTGCTGCTGTCCGCCGGAGAGACCGTACGCCGACTGCTTGAGCTTGTCCTTCACCTCGTCCCATAACGCGGCGCTTCGCAGCGCCTCCTCGACCAGGTCGTCCATCGAGTCAACGCTCATACCGGTGACTCGAGGCCCGTAGGCGATGTTGTCGTAGATCGACTTGGGGAACGGATTGGGCTTCTGGAACACCATCCCGATGTGGGTCCGTACCGCGATCGGATCGACGCCTCTGGCATAGATGTCCTGGCCGTGATACGTCACCTGGCCGCTCACGCGGGCGCCCGGCACCAGATCGTTCATCCGGTTGAGGCAGCGCAACACTGTGGACTTGCCACACCCGGAAGGACCGATCAAGGCAGTGATCTCGTTCTTGCCGAACGAGAGATCGACTCCCTGCACGGCAAGGAAGTCCCCGTAGTGGACATCGAGGTCGAGCGCCTCGATGACCGGGTCGACCGGAAGCTCGGGAAGCACGCGTTCGGGTTCGCTCAACGTGCCGAGCTCATGCTGCTCGCCGTCGTCGGTCGGGTTGAGATCGGGTCCAGCGGGCGCGGGCGGATGTGTTGACGACACGGGAATGGCACCGATCCTTACCGAAGCAGCTTGCGTTGACATGTGTTGCTCCCTTACCACGTGGTCTGGAACTTGTTGCGGATGACGATGGCGAGGGCGTTCATCCCGAGGATCATGGCCAGGAGCACGATGATCGCCGCCGCGGCGGCTGTCTGGAATGCCTCTTGCGGCTGTGAGGTCATGTTGTAGATCTGCATGGGCAGGGCGGTGAAAGCGCTCAGGAAGCCATTGGGGTCGAACCGGATCCCAATCGCCACGCCCACCAGCAGAAGGGGCGCGGCCTCCCCGATCGCGCGCGAGAGACCAAGGATCGTACCGGTCGCGATCCCCGGGATCGCGGCCGGCAGCGTCTGCCGCCAGGTGGTCTGCCAGACCGTGGCGCCTAGCGCCAGCGATCCGAACCGGATCTCCTGCGGCACCGCTCGCACGGCCTCACGGGTGGTGATGATGATCACCGGCAGGATCAGCAACGCCAAGGCGATAGCGCCGCCCAACACGATCCCGGTCCGTTCGAAACCGATCACCGACATCACCGCGACCGCGAGCAGGCCGTAGATCACCGACGGCACCGCCGCCAGATTCTGCAGGTTGAGCTCGATCAACCGGTTGTACCACCGATGCCGATCGGCGAACTCCTCCAGATAGAGAGCGGAGGCGATGCCGAGTGGAACCGCGAGAAGAGCGGTGCCCAGCATCAGCCACATCGACCCGAGAATGCCGGCTCGTACCCCGGTGCTCTCCGAACGGATCCGCGAGTAGTAGTTCGTCAGCAATGCGGTGTCGAAGCGTCCGGAGCCGTCGATCGCGGTCGTCACCAGTAGCAGCAACAGGACCGCAACGCCGAAGAACAGCGAGAACCACAAGGCCCCCAGGAAGATCAGCGAGGCCGGCGACCTGTCGCGTCCTCGGCCGTTCCCGAGCGCCGCCGCGCGAGCGGTCTCCACGACCGCCTCCGGGGTGGTCGTCACAACGGCCATCTCAGTACTCCTGCCGGAAGCGACGGACCAAGGCGATGCTGATCGTGTTGATGATCAGCGTGATCGTGAACAGCAGCAGGGCGACCACGAACAAGGTGTCATAGGTCAGCGATCCGACCGGATTCTCTCCCGCCGCCGTCACCGCGATGTACGACGTCATCGCCTGCATTCCTTCTCGTGGATCACCGGAGAGCTTGGACAACGACCCGGCCGCCAGGGTCACGATCATGGTCTCGCCGACCGCCCGGGAGAGCCCGAGCACGATCGCGGCGCCGATCCCCGACAGCGCCGCCGGGAACACCACGCGGAGCGTGGTCTGCATCCGATTGGCTCCCATCGCCAGCGAGCCCTGTCGCAGCGCCAGCGGCACCGCGCTCATGGCGTCCTCGGCCAGCGAGGCGATGGTCGGAACGATCATCACGCCGAGCACTAGCCCGGCGGAGAGCGCGTTGGTGAAGCCGACATCGATCCGGAGGAGGTCCTGCAGCAGCAACGGAGTCACCACGGTCAGCGCGAAGAACCCGTACACCACCGACGGCACGCCGGCGAGCAACTCCAGCGTCGGCTTGAGACGCCGACGAACCTTGGGCGAGGCGTACTCGGACAGATACATCGCGCCGCCGAGGCCGATCGGCACCGCGACCGCCAGCGCGATCAACACCATCAGGAAGGTGGCACTCACCAGGGGCACGACGCCGTAGAGGGGATCGCCCGCGTTCGGCTCCCACTTCAGACCCGTGAGGAAGTCGCCGAGCGATATCCCGGTCA
>JBOFLE010000120.1:0-1529 GCA_051657705.1 Nocardioides sp.
GGCGTTGAGCCTCGTGGTGCCCGCCGCGGCGGTGGTCACTGATCGAACAGCCGCGTGGTTTCACGGAGTGGCGATCCAACCCCGGACAGCGCGGGCGGAGCTTCCACCGATCTCACTGTTTCGAACCTCCGGCACCCGGGTCCGACGTGCGCGGGTGGCCGGTGGCACGCGCGCGCTACTTGATCGGGACATCGCCGTCGTCTCCGGGGTGCGCGTGACCACCCCGGAGCGGACCGCTCTCGATCTGGGCCGTCTGCTGTGGCGATTCGATGCGTTGGCCGCACTCGACGGCTTCTTACGTATCGGTGTCGAGAAAGAGCGCCTGCTCGCGGACACGGATCGTTTCCGAGGCTTTCGCGGAGTCGTCCAACTCCGGCAGCTGCTGCCGCTGGCGAACGGGCAGGCGGAGTCTCCGGGCGAGTCGGCCCTTCGATTGCACTGGTACGACGCGGGCCTGCCGACACCCGAGCTGCAATGGTGGATTCGAGACTATGACGGCCGGCCGGCCTATCGGCTCGATCTCGCGCTGCCGGAGCTTAAGTACTGCGGCGAGTACGACGGCCAGCGGTTCCATTCCGATCCCGAGCAACGGGCCGGGGATCGGGTGCGGAGAGACTGGCTGGTCGGCGAGGGGGGCTGGACGGTCGACGTCTTCGACAAGAGCAGCGTATACGGGCTCAATCCGGACGCCGGACACCGGCTGGCCGAGAGCTACCACCGGATCCGGCACGGCGGCTAGGCGATGTCGGAGGCCGCCGCCTGGTCGAGGAACCAGCGAGTTCGGAGTCGCCCTCGAACCAGGCTCGCCGGGAGCGTCTCGGCGTGCATTTGTGCCGCCTCGACGTGCATTTCTGACGGGTCGGCGTGCTTTTGTGACGGGTCGGCGGGGGACAGCGCCTGGGATACCGCCCAGGCCTTGTCGGCGCCGCTGACCAGGAACCACACCTCCCGAGCGCTGTTCAGGGCCCGAAGGGTGAGGGTGACGCGCTCGGGCGGGGGTTTGGGGGAGTCCGCGACTCCCACTGCGAGAGCGTCGTCGCGATCCAGCTGCGGGAAGCCGGGAAACAACGAGGCGACGTGGCCGTCGGGCCCTACCCCGAGGAGGAGCAGGTCGAACTGCGCGGCGCCTTCGGCTCCCAGGAGGACCGCGTAACGCTCGGCCGCCTCCGCTGCCGATGACACGTCAGTGGCCGACGGGACCTCGTGAACGTGGTGGTCCGGCACGCCACAGGCGTCGATGAAGGCGCGACGGGCCTGGACGGCGTTGCGGTCCGGGCTATCGGCGGCCACGAAACGCTCGTCCCCCCACCACAGGGCAACTCTCCGCCAGTCCACCTTTGGCTGATCCGCGCTGGGCCGATCCGCGTTGGGTTGATTCGCTCCCGTGTCACACAGGCGGGCGACCTCCGCATAGATCTCCGTGGCGACCGTCCCGCCGGTCAGTCCGAGGTGGATCGTCCGGCCGTCGTCCTGGGCTCCGGCCAGGTGACGCGCCAAGCGCGCCGCCACTGTCCGTACCAAGGCGGATC
>JBOFLE010000121.1:0-3585 GCA_051657705.1 Nocardioides sp.
GGACGGTCAGCTGTTCGAACGCGCACCAGCCGTACGCCGGTCGCAAGCAGCCACACGAGCCAGGCGGCATAGCCGGGCATCCCGACGAACAGGAGCGCCGAACCGTCCGCGATCGCGAGGTTGGCCGTCCCGGCGGCAATCAGTAGGCCTCCCCCGGCCACACCGAGCAGACGTTGCCACGGCCGGGTCAGCCCACTCGCCTGCGCCGCCAGCGCGGCACCGATGAACGTGGTGCCGAGCGCCGGCAGTGCCACGGCGAACGCAGCGGCATGCATCTGCCAGACGAGTTCGAACACTGGGCTCGGCTCGGCGAGCTTGCCGGCCGACAGCACGACACCGTTCCACAAGACGACGTAGCAAGCGAAGATCGCCGAGAGGGTCGCGCCCGCGGCAACCGCGAGGCGCGACCAGTCCGCGCCCGCACCCCCGCGGCGCCCGACGAGCCCGTGAAGGCCGGCCAGGAACCCGAGCAGCAGCGGCAGGTTCAGCGCCTCCGAGCCGACCGCGACCGCGACCGCGAGCCGGTTCTCCGCGTGGAAGGCCAGCACCTTGTCGATCGGGTCTCCGTAGCCGGGTGCGCCGACCCAGGCCAACATCGCGTTCTGGAGCACCAACGACACTGCCAACGCGATTGCCGTCGCGCCCACCACCCGCTCTCGGAGCGCCCTCGCCCCTATGCTCACGGGCACGTGCGGGGACTCCGGCGCGGCGTTCCGCGATGAGTTCATCTCTTGCTCCTTCATTGCGATCGGATGACCGATGACTTCACGATCGCCGACATCGACGATCGGCGAATCGGCTTCAGGGTGGTGTTCGTCGGCCGATGGAACGGTCTGTCTCCCGTGCTTTCGGCTGACACGTCCTCCCCAACAGGCCATCGTCAGCGGGAGTTCGAGACTTCCTTCGGCAGCTGGCCCTTTGCTGCGGCCTCCTCGACGTACACTGCGCTGAGGTCAGGGTTATTGGCGTCGCCTTCGACTGCGACCGCAACGTCCGAGTCGACGCCGACGACGGCAAAGACACCAACCTTGCCGTAGCCAGCTACCGGACTGCCGTTACAGTCGATAGGTTGACCCACACCCAGTCTCTTACCGCGTGGTGCCGCGTCATCGACCCCGTTGTGAGTGCGATTGATCGTGCCGTCGAACTCGATACGCACAACGCAACCCCCGGTGTCCAGCAGGTCGGTTCCGTCATCGGAACACCCCACCAGGAAGAAGGCGCACAAGAGTGCAAGGCAGGAAAGCCCTCTTATGTCTTTTCGATGCGCAAGGATCAATTGCGGTTCCTCTCACGGACAAGGAGCCGGGTTTGTGAAGTCGTGGCGATTCGTCGGTGCCGCCTGATTCAACAGTACAGCGAACACCGCCGTGTCCTCGCCGCCTACGCTGATCAGGAGTCCTCTGGGCAGGGCTGCAGCCCGGCTACGGACCGCCACCCCGCAACCCTCTCCGCCGCCACGGCCTCCCAGCGGCGTGCTACCGCCCCGCTCACCTGACGGGTGCTCGTCACACACACCCGCGAACGACGAACGCCCAGGCCAGCGGCCCGGGCGATCATCAGTGGAGCTGAGGGGACTCGAACCCCTGACCCCCTGCATGCCATGCAGGTGCGCTACCAGCTGCGCCACAGCCCCAAGACTTGATACGTAGTTCTCCCCGGAGGGCTCCCGAAGCTTAACCAACGTCGGTCGGGCCGGCGAAATCGAGTGCGCCCGACGCCCGGAGGTTGTACGCCGTGAGCCGGAGCCGCCCGGTCGGCGGCGTCTCGTCGAGGATCGCCCAGCCGCAGTTGTCCATGGCTCGCAATGCGGCGGTCCCGGTCTCGGGGAGATCGAGCAGGACCAGGATCGCGAGCTTGAGCGCGCCGCCGTGGGACACCACCACCACCACCTGGCCGGGGTCGATCGAGGCCAGTGCGTCCTTGATCGCGGCCTGCATGCGTGCGGCCACTACCGCGCCCGACTCCCCGCCGGGCGCCACGTCGTATCGTCCGGAGCGGAACAGCGCGTACTCCGCGGGGTGGGCGGCCGCGTACTCGGTCATGGTGAGGCCGGTGCGTTGCCCGAGGTCGAACTCCCGGAGTCGGGCATCGGTGGTGACGCCGAGGCCGGTGACCTCGGCGAGGCATCGAGCCGTGCTCGCCGCCCGGGCCAGGTCGGACGACCAGATCGCCGCCGGCGCGAGTTCCGCCACCTGCCGCGCCGCCGCCTCGGCCTGCGCCGCGCCGTACTCGTCGAGGTCCACATCCGAGTGCCCCTGCGCCCGCCGCTCGGCGTTCCACGCGGTCTGTCCGTGGCGCATCAGGACCAGGCGCCGGAACGGCTCGGTGGAGTCGGCCATCGGGGTGGCCGTCGAAGCGGTGTTCACCCGGCTACCGCGACCGGTGGGCGACGACATCGGCGGGCAAGTCGATGATCGGGCAGTCCCGCCACAAGCGCTCGAGGGCGTAGTAGGCCCGTTCCTCCTCATGCTGGATGTGCACCACGATCTCGCCGTAGTCGATGAGCACCCAACGCGCGTCGCGTTCGCCCTCCCGCCGGATCGGCTTGGCACCGAACTCGCGCAGCTTGTCCTCGACCTCATCGACGATCGCCTTGACCTGCCGGTCATTGCCGCCCGAGGCCAGCAGGAAGGCGTCGGTGATGGCGAGCTGGTCGCTGACGTCGAACGCCAGGATGTCGGTGGCCAGCTTGTCGTCGGCGGCTCGAGCCGCGGTGTAGACGAGCTCGCGCGCGCGATCGGTGGCGGTCATGAGACATCCCGTCCTGTTGTCGTTGAGCCCGCCATAGGGTCGGCTACGGACGCCGCGGTCGGGGGTCGATAGAGATCGCACTTGTCGATGTACTGCACCACACCGTCCGGCACGAGGTACCACACCGGCTCACCACGCCGAGCGCGTTCGCGACATGCCGTCGACGAGATCGCCAGCGCCGGGATCTCGACCAACGTCACCCGATGCGGCGGGATGCCCTTCAGCGCATCCGGATCCATGGTGTAGCCGGGCCTGGTACATCCGACGAAGTTGGCCAGGTCGAAGAGTTCGTCGGCCGAGCGCCAGGTGAAGATGTCGGTCAGCGCGTCGGCGCCGGTGATGAAGTACAGCTCGGCTCCCGGAAGCCGCCGGTGCAGGTCGCGCAGCGTATCGACGGTGTACGTCGGGCCCTGCCGGTCGATGTCGACCCGCGAGACCGTGAATCTCGGGTTGGAGGCCGTCGCGATTACCGTCATCAGGTAGCGATCTTCGGCCGGCGAGACCACCCGATCGGCCTTCTGCCACGGATCGCCGGTCGGCACGAAGACGACTTCGTCGAGGTCGAACCAGGCCCGCACTTCCGAGGCCGCCACCAAGTGCCCGTGATGGATCGGGTCGAAGGTGCCACCCATGACGCCGACCCGACGTCGGCCGGTCGCGGCCGTACGCACGGCGCGCATCGATTCGGGGCACATCGATTCGGGGCCAGCCAAGTCAGCTGTGCTCACGTCCGCCGGCGAACAGCAGGAGGGCGAGCAACATCAGCACCAGGATCCCCAGCGCCCCGGCGCCCACCAGGTACGGACCGATCAGGAACCCCGACTTCTCGCC
>JBOFLE010000122.1:0-3248 GCA_051657705.1 Nocardioides sp.
GATCGGCCAGGGCGGCCCGGAGCGCGACGACGTCCTCGATGGTGCGGATCGCGAAGCGTCCCGCCGCCGGGCCGGGCACGCCCAGTCGCGCCGACCGCAGTCCGGACGCGATCACCAGCCCGTCGAAGGCATCCTCGCCGGAGGCGCCGCCGGCTGACCATGCCAGCGAGCGCGCGGCCAGGTCCGCCGAGGTCACCGCGGTGCCCGGCCGGAAGTCCACGTCGGCCACCGAGGCGCGCCGCCGGTACGCGAGCTGCGCGTGCATGGCGGCCGCGTCCGGACGATCTTCGTGCGCCAGCATCGCCTTGGAAAGCGGGGGACGGTTGTACGCCGGGTGCGGTTCCGCCTCGTACACCGTGATCGGGCCCGCGTGGCCCAGGGAGCGCAACTGTTCGGCGGCCCGGAGCCCGCCGAGCGAGCCGCCGACGATCGCGACCGCTTGCCCGAGGCCGGGATCGGCACTCACCGGAAGGCGCTCTGGCCGGTCAGCGCCTGGCCGATCACCAGGGTGTGCATTTCCACGGTTCCTTCGTAGGTGAGCACCGATTCCAGGTTGTTGGCGTGCCGGATCACCGGATACTCCAGGGAGATCCCGTTGGCACCGAGAATCGTGCGAGCGGTCCGGCAGATCTCCAGCGATTCGCGGACGTTGTTGAGTTTGCCGAGGCTGACCTGGTCGGGACGCAGGCCGTCCCCACCGTTGAGGCTGTCCTTGCGGCCGTCCTTGCGGCGCCCCAGGTGAAGCGCCAGCAACTGGCCCTTGATCAGTTCCAGGCTGGAGTCGACCAGCTTCTGCTGAGTGAGCTGGAAACCCGAGATTGGCCGGCCGAACTGGGTGCGGTCCGCGGCGTAGGACAACGCGGCCCCAAGCGAGGACCGGGCGGCTCCGAGCGCCCCCCAGACGATGCCGTAGCGGGCTTCGTTGAGGCACGACAACGGGCCCTTGAGGCCGCGCGCCGCGGGCAGCATCGCGCCGGCCGGCAGCCGGACTCCGTCCAGGACCAGTTCGCTGGTCACCGAGGCGCGCAGCGACATCTTGTGCTTGATCTCGGGCGCGGAGAAGCCCGGGGTGGACGTCGGCACGACGAAGCCGCGGATCGTGTCCCGGTTGCCGGACGGCCCCGACTCGGCGACCTGGGCCCACACGATCGCGACATCGGCGATGGAGCCGTTGGTGATCCACAGCTTGCTGCCGTCGAGCAGCCAGTCGGCCCCGTCGCCGTCGCCGTCCCGGCGCGCCCGGGTCCGCATCGACGAGGGATCGGAGCCGTGGTCGGCCTCGGTCAGCCCGAAACAGCCGATGGCGTCTCCGCCGGCCATGCGTGGCAGCCACTCGGCCTTCTGCTCCGCCGACCCCCACTTCCAGATCGCGTGCATGGCCAGCGATCCCTGCACCGACACCATCGACCGGATGCCGGAGTCGCAGGCCTCCAGCTCCAGGCAGGCCAGGCCGTAGTCGACCGCGCTCATGCCGGCGCATCCGTAGCCCTCGAGGTGCATGCCGAGCAATCCCAGCTCTCCGAAGCTCTTCATCAGGCCGCGCGGGTCGTCGAGCCGGCCCCGCTCGAACCAGTCCGCGACGTACGGTTCGGCGATCTCCTCGCACAGGCGCCGCACCGCGTCGCGGATGTCCTTCTCGTCGCCGGTCAGCAGCTCGTCGATCCCGGCCAGATCCATCGGGTCAGGTGCGCTCATGGGTCAAGTGTCCACCCGGGCGCCCGGTCCGGGCGTGGGCTGGACCGGGGCGGGAGGTGTGCGCCGTGGCGCGAGGACGGGGGGAGGGGTGGGTCGAGCCAGCGAGCTGCGGGAGTAGCTGACCGGATGCCGGATCTGGGGCGGGTGGCCGCCACCGACCTCGACGGTGGGGTCGAGGCCCAGTTCCTCGGCCCAGCCGATGGCGGTGGCGATGTCGTTGACGGGCCCGGCCGGCACGCCGGCTTCGGTGAGTGCGGCGACCCAGTTCGCGACGGTGTCGGCGGCGAGCGCGGTCTCCAGAGTGGCGGTCAGCTCGGCCACCTGGGCGACCCGTGCCGGGTTGGTCGCGAACCGCTCGTCGTCGGCGAGCCCGGACAGCTCCAGGATCTCGGTCAGGCGGCGGAATTGGCCGTCGTTGCCGCAGGCGATCGCGATCAGTCCGTCCCGGCAGCGCAGGGCTTGGTACGGCGCGATCGAGGGGTGCCGGTTGCCCAGGCGCCCGGGGCTGCGGCCGGTGGCCAGGGTCGACGAGGACTGGTTGACCAGCGAGCCGAGCAGTGACGACAGCAGGGTGACTTCGACCCGCTGGCCCAGCCCGGTGCGGTGCCGTTCGCTGACGGCGGCGAGGATGCCGATCACGGCGTCCTTCCCGGCGAGTACGTCGACCAGCGCCACGCCGACCTTCATCGGATCGCCGTCGGGTTCACCGGTGATCGACATCAGGCCGCCGGCCGCCTGGACGACGAAGTCGTAGCCGGGCAGGTCGGCGCCCGGCCCGGCGCCGAAGCCGGTGATCGAGCAGTAGATCAGGCCCGGGTTGGCCGCGCTCAGGGCGTCGTACCCCAAGCCCAGCCGGTCGAGCTTCCCGCTCTGGAAGTTCTCCACGAGGATGTCCGCGCGGCCCGCGAGCTCGATCGCCCGCGCCTGGTCGGCGGGGTCGCGGAGGTCGAGCGCGAGGCTGATCTTGGAGCGATTGACCGATGCGAAGTACGTCGAGGAGCGTCCGGTCGGGGCCTCGATCCACGGCGGGCCCCAGTGCCGGGTGTCGTCGCCGGTCCCCGGGCGTTCGACCTTGACCACCTCGGCGCCCAGGTCGGCGAGGGTCATCGTGGCCAGCGGTCCCGCCAGCACGCGGCTGAAGTCGGCGACCAGCAGTCCGTCGAGCGGAGCACGGGGCTCGACCGAGCCGGTGGAGCGCGTCATGCCACCCAGCTTAGAACCGGGCAGAGCTGGGCGTGGGGTGGATCACTTCTCGCTGGGGAGCAGCAGCCAGAGGACGAGGTAGATCAGGAACTGGGGCCCCGGCAGCAGGCAGCTGATCACGAAGATCAGCCGCATCGTGGTCGGCGTGGTGCCGAAGCGCCGGGCGAGACCGGCGCACACACCGGCCACCCAACGGTCGTCGGTGGGACGGACGAGGGAACGAGTCGCGCTCATACATCGAGCCTGGCTCGTGCGAGGCGGCGGTTCAACCCCGAGTCTCCGATCTCAGGGGAATGTCATGGGACACCGAACCGGCGTCAGGCGACCGCGAGGAAGAGAACCAGGACGAG
>JBOFLE010000123.1:0-3748 GCA_051657705.1 Nocardioides sp.
GCCGGTCCGACGTAGACCCACACCATCCCACCGAGCGTCTGCGCGACCCCGGCCTTGGCCTTGATCTTGTCGCGGAAGGCGGTGTTGTCGTTCTCCGCGGGCTGCTCGACGCACTGGCCGGTGAAGTCGTACTTCCACCCGTGGTAGCCGCAGCGGATGCCGTCGTCCTGCACCACGCCGTAGGTCAGCGACGCGCGGCGGTGCGGGCAGCGCTCGCCGATGATGCCGTACGCGCCGGAGGGGGTTTTGTAGAGCGTCCAGTCCTCGCCCAGCAGCCGGACGGTCTTCGAGGGACGGGAGTCGAAGTCCTGCTCGAAGGCGATCGGGTACCAGTAGCGCCGCAGCAGCTCGCCCATCCGGGTGCCCGGCCCGACGCTGGTAAGTTCCTCGTTTTGTTCTACGGTCAGCATGGCGTCGCTCCTTCCCGAGTTTCACGGTAGGGCGACTGGCTGGCATCCGCTCGCGCCGGTTCCCCTCCGCGGGACAAGACCGATTCATGGGGTTCATGGTTCGGCCCCTCGGGAGCCGGCTACCGCGGTCGATAGGCGTGCGCGCGATGCGCGACCCGGACCAGGTGGATGGTTCGAGTGTCGTCGTCGAGTTCGAGTAGCAAGCGATAGTCTCCGCGTCGAGCCGAGCGCAACCCGGTGAGATCGCCGCCAAGAGGCTTGCTCAGTCGCGCCGGGTTCCGCGGAAGCGCCGCGGTGGCGAACTCGACCACGGCAATGGCAATACGAAGTGGCAGGCGGTCGAGGTCGCGCTTGAAGGTCGAGTACGCACGGACCACCCAGAGCTGCTCCGAGGCCGTCACAAGGGCGGGAGCCCCAGGCCGGCACGCAGATCTTCCCCGCTCACGAACGCCTCATCGGCCCGGTCACGTCGACCTCGGGCGACATCGTCGTGAACGCCGGGCTGGGACAGCCAGTAGATCGTCTCCCGCAAGGACTCCAGGTCGTCCGCCGACATCAGTACCGCGGCAGGTCGGCCGTGTTTGGTGATCTGGACTATCTCGTGGGTGCTGTCGGCCGCATCGACCAATGCCGAGAGCCGATCCTTGGCTTCGCTCAGTGGAATGCTCCTCATGGCCATATTCTAGCGTGACTTCTGGCTACTCTTAGGCCAAAATTTCGGCTACCGAGCAATCAACGAACTCCGCGGCAGAGAGACCGCACGATGTGGCTCGCAGCTATGCCACGGTCTCCAGTTGTATGAAATCCTCGAGTTTCTCGTCGCCGGGCCGGTGCTCGGTGCTGGTTCCGGCGTAGGAGAGGACGAACCACCGGTCCCACTTCACGATCACGGCGAAGCCGGTGACCTCCCAGGACTCGGTGGTCTCGCCCTTGTTGCCCACGGAGCCGGTGAGCTTGCTGAGCACCAGGATGCGCGCGTCCTCACCGTTGTCCTCCACGACCTGGTAGGCGACCGGTTCCACGGTGAGCGTGTCCCACCGCTTCGCGTCCTTCCCGACCAGGCCGTCGTAGAGGAGCAGGAAGTCCTTGGCCCGGTCGGGCAGGACCGTGCTGCGGACGGTAGCGGCGCGCGCGGTGGTGTCGGTCGAGCGGCCGTCCGCCGCCAGCGCCATCGCGACCCGCACCGGAGGGGGCACGGCGTTCTCAGCCGCCGGGCCCGTGCCCGCCGGCGAGCCGCCATCGCCTCCCGTACGGAGCACCAGGACCACACCGAGCAGGGCCGCCCCCACCACGGCACCGATCAGCAGCAGACGGTCGCGGAGCCTGAGCCCCTGCACTACCTGGCGGACTCTCCGGGCGGCGGACACCCTCTCGACACGTGGGGCATCGGTACGGCGGTCGAGACCGGCGAGCAGGTCGTCGAGTTTCGATCTCATGATGATCCCTCCAGGGGGTGGAAGACACCGGACAGGGGCGCGGCGGTCGAGCGCATCGGGCCGAACCCGTCGATCGTGTCCAGACGCAGCCCGTCCGGCCCGTCGGACACCGTGACGCTGACCAGGACCCGGGCGTCGATGGCGCCGGAGTCGCCCCTCCCGGCGGGCTTCCCACGGAAGTCCTGCGCCAGAATCAGCCGGCTGATCTCCGTCGAGCCCGACTTCTCCCGAGTCAGCGTGCGATGACCGACCGTGACGATCCACAGATCGAGGTCGGCCACCCGGGCGGCCGAGTAGCCCTCGAGCAGCCGCGACTGCCATTGCCCGAGAACGTCGTCGACGGCCCCGAGTTCGGTGTCGGACGCGGTGTGCAACCGCAGGTACTCCTGCCGCTCCGCATCGCCGAGCTTCAACGCGGTGGCGATCACCTCGCCGGCGTACCCAGCGGTATCGGGATCGTTCGTGTCCGCTACCGGTCCTGTCTTCGCCGCCCCCCTGGCCTGCCGGCCCGGCTGGTCCGGCCGCTCCGGTGAGTCGGACCCCAGTCCGATCACCAGCAGGGTCCCGCCGACGACGCTGACCGCGACGGTGGCCGCGATCCCGATCGTGACCGCCCTGCTCGACAACACCACCGGCCCTCCGAACCGGCGCAAGACCACATCCCTCACCCGATCCAGCCCGTCGCGCAACACCATGCTCAACAACTCACAGCGGCGCATTGAGTATCACCTGCCTCACCTGTTCGGCCTCAGCCGGCGTATACCCCATCGAGATCGCCTCCTCATACGCCGCGGTAGCCAACGCGGACCTGTCGAAACCGTCGCCGTAGACACCACCGGCCGCCTCGATCTCGGGAGGTCGGTCCGTCACCGAATCACCGAGGATGCATTCGTCACCGAAGAGGTCATCGGTGATGAAGTCCCCGAAGCCGTCACAGTTCTCCTCGCCCGACGCCGCGATCGCCTCCGAGGTCAGTCCTCCCGCACGGTCTCTCACAGCTTCGGCATCCAACGGCGACTCGGCACCAGGCGACGGAGCGGCACCGGTTCCGTAATCCGCCCCGTTGCCGAGCGCCTCCACGATCAGCGTGGGCAGATGCGACGCCATACCCGGACACACCCCCGGACCCGGTTCCCCACTCAGCGCACAGTTCTCCAACATCGCCGCCAACCCCCGATCCCAGGTATCGGTGAAGGCCCCCACCCGATCCCCCCGCGAGGGCAAACGGTCACCGACCCGGGGACTATAGACATCACACGCCTCCCACGCCCGAACGACACTCGCCTCGTAGTCCTCCTGGGTATACGCCTTCGTCACATCCACCCCCTGCAAGAACGCCGGCCTGAACTCCGCACACGGCCCGAACTCCGCCTCGAACCCCGCGGCGGCCGCCTCCGCGATACCGGTCACCCAGTCCTCTCGAACCGGCGGCCGCCACGAATCACCACCCAGCGGACCCGCATCGACCGCATCCCCCACAAGATCATCCGCGGCAACATCAGCCGTATCGCACTGAATACGCAGCTCATCGGTCGCCGGGGACGCACAATTCACCAACAACGGCGGCTGCGCCGGCACCTGCGGCTGCGGCTGAGCCGGCGGCTGCGGCTTCGGCTTCGGCTTCGGCGGCTTCGGCTCCGACGGCTCGCTCAGGTCGACCCCAGAGCAGTAGTCGGGAACGTACCCCGGACCCGGTTCGGACCACGAAGAGGAACCCTCGCCATAGGCCAGATCGCTCTCCGGGTGGAACCACAACCCGGTATCGGGGTCGTAGACCATGCTCGAATCCGCGGTGTACCAAAGTTCGCTGTCCGCGTCGTACCAGCTATCGGTCGCCGAGTCGTACCGAGGATCCGAACCAGGATCGCCGAACCGAGAAACCGCGTCCTCGATGAGCCCATC
>JBOFLE010000124.1:0-1947 GCA_051657705.1 Nocardioides sp.
CTCCTGAGGAAGACGCCTTCTTGCTCGTTGGCCGAGATCACATTCCGCTCAGCCGGAGTTGAGCCGCCGATCACATTTGCTTTGCCCTCAACCTGGACACCACTGCCCTCATTACCGGCGGCAACGCCACTGATGCCGAGCCCGATGTGATTGCCACTGACGGTGTTCTGGTTGCCGTTGATGGAGATTCCGGGGCCGCCGTTAGTTGCGTTGACGATGGCGAGGCCTCGGATCGTGCTGCCGTTAGCGGAGACCTGAAGACCCTCGTTCATCAGCGATGCGTTGAGGATGATCAACTTGCTCGCGCCGCTCTGGCTGGTTGCCGCAGTCGTGCCGGGTTGGGTGTACCCGTCGATAGTGACCGGTTCGGTGATATCCGGCAGATCAGTCAGCGGAGCGATAGTCAGCGGCCTGGCACCGAACCGGATACCGAACTCGATGCGGTCCACGTCCAAGGTGGGATCATTGGCCGCCTCGATGGCAGCTCGGAGCGAGCCAACTCCCGAGTCAGCGGTCCGGGTTACCGTGACCACCTGCGACACTGCCTGGCCCGCACTCGGCGTACCGACCACCAGCCCGCCGGCGATGAGTGCCGCGGCACCCGCGACGGCGGTCGTCCTGCTGTTGAACTTCATGCTCGCGTCCCCTTTGTCGACCTCCGCGAATCGGAGGTTGTTACCAGGGGTACGGCACCACCTCGGCGATCGGTTCGCGGAACCGAGATCGGATGCCCTCGACCGGTCGGATCCGCAGGCGGCGGCGAGCTGGCGCCGCCTGGCGGATCAGCCTTCACCGGGCGGCGGATCCGCCTCGACGTGCGGGAGCCCGATCTTGTCGAGGCGGGTGAGCAGCAACTCACGGCGTTCGGAGTTGCCGTCGAGGTCGGCGTACGCCGTGCCGAAACCCGCCAACAGCGCATCGTCGAGCCGGCGAACGGCACCCGGGGGGTAGCGGTAGGCCATCGCCGTGGCGATCCGGGACTCGTCGACCGCCTGCAGCAGCGCCCGCAGATCTCGCAGCGAGGTCACGCCCAGCTCGATCAACAGGCCGTTGATCCAGTCGTAGCGCTCGGTTCGCGACCAGCCCGCTTCGGCGTACCTGCCCGCCAGGAACGACGCGAGCTCACCGGTCGAGATCCCCGGATCGGCATCGGGCTCCTCGTCCGGCCGCTCGGCGCGCATCCCGGCCTGGAGCCGGTCCCGGATCGTCGAGAACTCCCCGTCGGCCAGCTCCAGGAGACCGGCGGCCAGGGTGAAGCGGCGATCGAGATCCGGTGCCTGTTCGACCGGGACCTTTCCCTTATACCGGATGTCGTGCTCGAACTCGGCCCAGGCGTGTTGCAGCACCGTGCGGATCTGCACCTGTCCCGGCGCCGGGCCGCCCAGATCGATCAGCAGGTGCCTGCTGGCATAGCCGAATCGCCCCTGTTCGGCGGTCTCCCGCCCCATGTCGCGATCGGAGATCAACCGCAGCTCGTCGGTCAGCAGCTCGGCCACGGCCGACACGTCGCTCAGCACGTAGGTGATCACCCGCACCCCGACCTGGTCGGTGATCTCGGTCAGCGGGTCGGCGTACCCCATCGCCGCGCGGCGCGCCTTCGCGGCAAAGGAGTCGATGGCCTTGGTACGACCGGTCACGGTCAGGTAGTTGATCCCGGCGTCATCGAGCAGCGTGGTCACCCGCCGGGTGAATGCCTCGCCGATCGCGACCAGCCCCGGCCGCCGTTCGGCATAGGCGGCGATCGCCGCGTCGACCCGGTCGACCTCGGTGGCGCCATGGGCGTCGGGGCGCAGGGTGGGCGTGACGATGTAGCCCTGCACCAGGTCGCCATAGACCGTGACGTCGGCGGGCCGGTTCGCGACGTACGCCGCTACGTAGGCGCAGACCACGGCATCGACCTGATCCTCGGCCACCCGGAGCTGACTCTTGCGGGTGGCATCCGCGACG
>JBOFLE010000125.1:0-15349 GCA_051657705.1 Nocardioides sp.
CAGCGGCGGCCGGCTCGACCATGTGGAGGACGGGGAGGTCGATCGACAGCGAGGCACCGGTGACGACCGTGTCATTGCCTTGGCCGGCCACCTGGTTGGTCACCGCGCCGACGACCTCGTCGCTCACCCGCTGGGAACCCAATCCACCGGCCGGCTCGAACCGGGCACCCTCCAGCGGGGCATCCGCAACGGCATCGGTGGGAGTGAACGAAGCGGGTGCGGCGCTGGCCCGGTCCTCCGGGGAGATCGCCGGGTTGTCCTCGTCGCCGTACTGCGGGTCGTCCTCGCTGGCGTAGCGGTCCTTGCAGGTCTCCCATACCTTGTACTCTGTTCGTCCCTCGGCCGCGGCCTCCGGGGTGTTATACCAGGACCCGAGCAGATGGTGCTCACGAGCACTCCAGTCGACACTGGAGTCGACACCGGTCCCACTGCCACCCCCGACTCCCCCGCCGAATTTGCCGCCATAGCCGGCATAGAGGTGGATGCCGGAGTTGCGGTCCGGCCCGAACGAGTCCGAAATCCACCCGAAGGCATTGCCGTCCGGATCCTTGGGGCAGTTCTTGTCCTGCCATGCCTCGCTCGCGTCGGTCTTGGTTTCGAACGCCTCCGCCAAGTTCGTGGTCAGCAGGCCGCAGACATTTTCGAGATCCGCGTCGGACTGGGGGGTGCGACCGGCCAGATCGACCCGCGAGATGTACCGGAACGCCAGGTAGCCGCTCGCCTCGACTCCCAGCTTGCCCTTGCCCTTGCTGCCTACCGTCGGGAGAGGGAGCTTGCCGTCCACGGCGCAGGACACCGGAAATCGGCCCACGGCCTCCAAGGTCGCCGACTGTGGCTTGCCCACGGCATCGGAGACGACGGCCACGTCCATCTGGTCCCAGGTCACCAGTTTCGCCGCGCACTTCGGGTCGACCCCGGGAATGTCGGGTAGCTTCAACGCGCCGTTGAGCCCGTCTCCGTTCGGCTGGAACTTGCGAATGTCCAGCGGCAGGATCGAGTTATCCGCGGTACCGCCCCCGGGTAGCGGGCTCGGCTCGGGCCGCGGTACGTCGAAGTTGTCGGGGTTGGCCACATGTGTGTCCACCGTCCCATCGGTCACCGACCAGAACTGCCCGCCCAGCGACAGGCCCCCCTGGCCTTGGGTCCCGAGCGGCGCCCCGGTCAGCCTTTGGAGAGCACCGACCGCGCCGTATCCGCGGAAACTGCCTTTCAAGAAGGGATCGACCCCGAGCACCGTGCTGTCGGTGCCGAAGATCGTGTTGGACTGCGACGAGAAGGAATGCAACTTGTCGTCGAACTCCTCGGTGCTCACCTGCCCCGGCTTGGTCGGATTGTCCCTGGTGCGATAGAGCGCCACGTCCGCGAAGATCCCGGTGATCGCCCCGGAGCCGATGGGTTTCCCGGTGTTCGGGTCGATCGCGGTCGCCGGATCGCCGCCGGCCTTCAAGATGTCGACCGCGACCTCCGGCACCAGCATCGAGAACACCAGGAAGTCGGTCCGTCCGTCGTTCAGCGTCTGTCGCAGCACAACCGTGACATTGACCAGCTTCAGTTTCGGAGCTACCTGCTCGCTGCCCAGCGCGTCGCAGGTGAACTCGACGGATCTGGTGCTTTCCTCCGCCACTTCTTTCAGGATGCACGACCCGTTGCCGGTGGTGTTCGTCGGCTCACACGCCGCCGTCCAGATCTTCCCGATCACCGAATCGTCGAAGGACTGCTGGTCACCGGGATCGGTGCCGCCGTCCGCCAGATACTCCTCGACACTCTCGGTACGACGCTCACCGGTGAACGGATCACACGTCTCGAACGTCTTCGCCGGATCCGGCTTGCACTGGGGTGCGTTCGGGTTCTTCACACAACCGGTCGGCGGCTTCGCGCAGCCCGGCGCGTTCGGCGTCTTCGTGCAATCCGGCTTGGGCTTCTCACACCCCGGTGCGGATGGGTTCGCGGCGCAATCCGGCTTGGGCTCGGGCTTCGGCTCGGGTTCGGGTTCGGGTTCGAGGCAGTACTTCGGGTGGGTCTCCGACCCGTCCTCCGGCATCAGACACGGATTGTCCGCACGACACTGATCGAACCCCGCCGCACCCTCCGGATACCCCTCCCGCGCCCACCGATCACACGGATCATCCAGGCCCTCCGGCACATTCGCCCCGGTCCCCGGAGAATCCACCGGCGCCAACCGAGGACGGCAATCCTCAGGCTCGACCGGCTCACCACCGACCTCCTCCATGGTGTTGGCCGCCTCGCAACCCCACGTCTGCGCAGTCTGGTCAAGCTGGTCCGACAGCGTCACATAGGAGCCCGCTCCGATCACGATCGCCAACACGACCAACGCCGCCGTCACGTTGGACATGCCGCCCTCACCCCTGCTGCGTGAACCTCGGCGCCACATATAGCCCAATCCCTTCGCTCCACGTATCTCGCTCGCATCTCCGGGTCCTGCTCGTCTGCGGGCGACGCCGGCTTCCTATGCCGTGACGTCACCTATCTGGCAGTGAACGCCCCCCGGAGCCCACTCGCCAGGGCAGCCCTGCCCGCACCCCGACATCCCGAGGCGCAGGCGGGGTCGTCTCATCCGGCACCATGGAGCGAACACCGCATGGCCCGCGTTTGCCCGGCACAGGACCTCGACAGCGGCCGTGAAGTCGGCCCCTGGATCAGCCCTGGATGAGCATCGTGATGACGCGGACTACCGGCTCGATGTCATAGCCTGTGCGGTCGATCCGAGTAACCCGCGACACCGATGCGGTCCGCGGCTGCTCACCGATGGCGTACGAGTTCTCCGCGAGTTCGACACGGGTCGCCCAAGGACGTCTGGCAGTGGTCATCGGAACCACGATGACCAGCCCCATCGTCTGTGCGAGTCGGTCGTCGGAGAGCACCAGATGAGGGCGGTGCCCGCGCTGCTCACGACCTTCGGTCGGGTCCATCGACAACCACACGACGTCCCCACGACGAGGCATCTCGCCCATCAGGTCCCCGTGGCATCGAGGGCGTGATCTTCGGCGGCGTACCCTTCGTCGAGGTCGTCACCATCGCCGGCGGCCGCCGCGGCATACGCCTGTGGAGTCAGGTCGGCGAACGATCCCCAGAACCGATGACGCCCATGCTCATCGAGAAGCGATTGCAAGAAGGCGTCGATCGTCTTCGACTCGCTCTCGGCTCCGGCCTTGATCCGAGCCCGGGTGCTCCGTTGGATCGCAATAGTCGTACGTGCCATGGCCTTGATCCTATCTGACAAAAGAGTCAGATTCATCGGTCTGTTCTTGAGCGATAGCTGTCGCGCTGCCGGCACTACTACTAAAAGGTGCCGAGCCGCTCGAGGACCGTCACGCCGAGCACGCACACGATGATGACCCCGAACGGGAGGACGGACAGCAGCGTCAGCACCGCGACGCCGCGAACCACCAGCCGCTCGGCGCGGACCCGCAATTGGACGACGAAGTTCATCCTGGCATCGTCGGCGAGCGCCAGCAATGCCTCCGAGATCGGGGCTCCGATCTCGATGCTCTGCCGGGCGACCACGGCCAGCCGAAGAATGGTCGGTGCCGAGCATCGGTTGACCAGGTCCGCCAGCGCACTCTCCGGCGACCAGCCGAAGTCGATCTGGATGAGCAGGGTCCGCATCTCCTCGCCGAGCGGACCTCTGGTGCGTTCGGTGACCCGGTCCAGGGCGTGCCGGAAGGTAAGCCCCGCGGAGACCAGCACGGCGATCAGCTCCAGCATGCCCGGCGCGGCGACCTCGATCGCGTGCTGCCGCCGGCGCGCGACCATCCGAAGCCGGAGGGTCGGCTGGGCGACCCCCAGCGCCGCCACCACCAGCGCGAGGTACGGCATCCCGAGTACGAGCAGCGCCATGGTCGCGACCAGACCGATCATTGCCAACCCGGCATTGGCCTCCACAACGCCCGCCACGGCGCCCTTGCTCCGCCCGGCGTTGAGCCAGTAGCGGCGCGTCGTCTGAGTCAGCCAGTCGGGAGCCGGGCCCGGAATGCGCAGCGCGGTGCGCCCTAGCCGGCGTACCAACCGTCGCGGGGCCGGCTCGATGTCGAGCGCTAGTCGCGTCCCGAACCCGAGGTCGCGCCGGCGCTCTCGCAGCAGCAGCATCCCGGTGACCGCGAGCGCCACCGGCACCAGCGCCACCGAGGCCAGGGTGGCCGGGTTGAGCACCACGACCGCGGTCACGACGGCGGCTCGATCCGGGTGAGGCGCTTCATCAGCGGCACCAGCGACACGATCACGAGCAGGGCGAGGTAGAACGGGATCTCGAGGAACGGCCAACGGTGCATCTGGTCCAGCACACCGTCCCCACCTTGGTTGACGACATAAAGCGTGCACAGCACGATTCCGATGATCATCCACGGCATCGCGGCCACGCCGGCGACGATGCCGGCCGCCTCGGTCCGGCCGCGACCGAAGGCTTCCATGCCGCCGGCCAACCGGGTGAGGAGCGCGACCAGGTCACCACCGCTGCGCTGCTGGATCACGATTGCGTTGACCAGCAGGTCGCCCTCCGGCAGGCGACTGCGGTCGCGGAACCGGTCGAGGGCGTGGTCGGGCAGCGTGCCGAACTCCATCGCGAGCACCACGCCGCGGAGTTCTCCTCCGATCGGGTCGCCGAGCGCGTCGGCCGCCGCGGTGAGCGCATGGCTCACCGACAACCCGGCGCGGGCCGAACCGGCCAGGTGCCGCGCCAGATCCAAGATCTGCTTGCGATAGCGCTCGCGCCGGCGGTTGACCAGTTGTCGAACCAGGACCAACGTAAGACCGGGGATCGCCACGACGGCGAGGACCAGGCCCAGCCGCAGGCCGTACATCCCGCGCAGGACGTAGAACACCGGATAGGCCACCAGCGCCCAGATCCCGACGACATACGTCAGCCGCCAGTTCAGGTCACCCTCGCCGAGCAGCCGGCCGATGCGGGAGAGCAAGGGAAGGCGGATCAGCCAGGGATCGAGCCACGCCGCGATCGGGGTCGGCCCGGTCCGGCCGAGCGAACGGGCCAGACGACTCTCGTAGCGAACGTCGAGCCAGTGGTGCACCCCCACCGCCACCAAGCTGCACGCCAGCAGCGCCGCGCTCAGGGCCACATAGACGATCTCGCTCGTCATCGGAGCAACACCTTCTCGTCCGTCGCGCCGACTCCGTTCGTGGCCGACTCGCCGCCGGTCGAGTCGGCGGCTCCGTGACCGCCGCCCTCCAGTCGGGTCCGGATCCGCTCCCCCACCTCGGCGGCAGACTCCAGGCCCCGCTCGGTGCGCCATAGCGGCACCACCCGGAAGGGCTCGGAGCCGAAGGAGGGGATGGCGCAGATCTCGGTCACCCGTCTGACCCCGTCCGCCGCGCGCTCGAGCTGCACGATGATCTCCATTGCCGAATTCACCTGGTCGTGGATCGACTCACCTGCGATCTTGACGTCCGACATCGCGGTCAGGGTGGTGAGCCGGCTCAGCGCCTGCGCCGTCGAGTTGGCATGCACGGTGCTCATCGAACCCTCGTGACCGGTGTTCATCGCCTGCAGCATGTCCAAGGTCTCCGCGCCACGCACCTCGCCCACGATGATCCGGTCCGGGCGCATTCGCAGCGAGTTCCTGACCAGGTCTCGGATGGTGATGGCGCCGCTGTTCTCGGAGTTGGCCGGGCGCGACTCCAGTCGCACCACGTGCGACTGCTGGAAGATCAGCTCCGCGGAGTCCTCGATGGTGACGATTCGCTCGGATCCCGGGATCGACGCCGAGAGCGCGTTGAGCAGGGTCGTCTTTCCCGATCCGGTGCCGCCCGACACCATGATGTTCAGCCGGCCGATCACGCTGGCTCGCAGCAGCGTCGCGGCCGCGGTGTCGAGCGATCCGCGCTCGACGAGGTCATCGAGGGTGAACATCGTCGGGAACCGGCGAATGGTGACCGTCGGCCCGCCCAAGGCGAGCGGCTTGATGATCACATTGACCCGCTCGCCGCCCGGCAGCCGGGCGTCCACCATCGGGGAGGACTCGTCGACTCGCCGGTTGACCCTGCTGACGATCCGGTCCACGACGTTCAGCAGTTGCTGCTCGGTGCTGAAGGACGCCTCGACCTTCTCCAGCCGCCCGGCTCGCTCCACCCAGACACTATTCAAGCCGTTGATCATGATCTCGTTGATGGTGCCGTCCTCCAGCAACGGCTCCAGGGCACCGAGTCCGAGCGCCTCGTCGACCAACTGCCGCACCATCTTGGTGCGCTGCCCGGCCGTGTAGAGGTAGTCGGACCGGGCCAGGATCCGGTTCAAGATCCGCTCGAGAGCGGCTCGCCGCATCTGGTGGCCCAGATGTGCCAGCTCCGTGACGTCGAGTTCCTCCTGCATCCGCTCCCGCAGCCATGCCATGCGGACGGGCAGGTCGGTCAGGCTGGCGTCCTCTCGACGCCGGGCTCGCAGGCTCATCCCCATTCCTCCGCTCGCAGTTCGAGCGCACCCTCACGGTCAACGGACACCGGTCGACCGAAGCGCTCTCTCGCTTCACTCAGTCGCCATTCCTCCGCTCGCAGTTCGAGCGCACCCTCACGGTCAACGGACACCGGTCGACCGAAGCGCTCTCTCGCTTCACTCATCGCACGACTCCCTCCGGTACGTTCTCCGCGCTCTGGCGCACCCCGTTCCGGGAGTTGTCGTCATCGGACAGTCCGCGTTTCCACAGCGGGGCGAACCAGCCGCGCCGGCGAGGCACCAGGCCGAGGTGTTCGGCGAGACGCTCCAGCGGGCGGGCCACGGACCGGTGAGAGCGCAACCCGGTCGCTCCCTCATTGGCCAAGCGCTCCATCGCCGCTTCGGCGACCGGTATCGACACCCGGCAGACCGGCAGTGCCGACACCTGGCCCACCAACCGTGGTTGCACCGCCGTACCACGCGAGGTCCGGTTGATGACCAGCTCGGTCGCCCGGCCACGGACGTCGAGCGACTCCCAGCCATCGGACAGCCGGTGGGCCTGCCGCAGCGACGTGAGGTCCGGCGTCACTACCACGACCACCTTGTCGGCCAGTTCGATGGCGGGCAGGGCGGCCTCGGTCATCCGGCAGCCGACATCGACTAGGACCACGTCGAACATGGTGCGCAGCACGGCCAGCGTACGACGGACCAGGCTCTCGGTGACCAACTCGCCGTCGGCGATGTCGTCGGGAGCGAAGAGCACCCGGATGCCGGAATCGTGCGGATAGAGCAACGGCTGCAGCACGCCGGGGCTGAGCTCGTCCGATACCTCCCGCAGATCGAGGATCGATCGAGCGCCGCCGCAACCGAGGTAGCCGGCCAGGTCACCGCCGAAGAAGTCCAGATCGACCAGGCAGATCCGCCGGTCCGGCTTGGCCCCGGCGATGAAAGCGAGCTGACTGGTCAGGGTGGTCACCCCGACGCCGCCCTTGGACCCGGCGAGCGTGACCATCAGCCCGGGCTCATCGACATCGGCCCGGGCCTCCGAGCCCATCCTGATGGCGCGCGAGATCCGCGCCGCCGAGGTCAGCCGGGTGGCCAGATCGGTCACCGAGATCGGCCACGTCACCAGCGAGCGAACGCCCACGTCGGCAGCCAGTCCGGACAGTTCCACGCTGGGCTCGCGGGTGAGCAGCACCACACTCATCCAGGGCAGTCGCTCGATAAGGTCGCGCGCAATCTCCAGCGCGGGCGCCGGCCCGAAAGCCTCGTGCAGCACCACCGTGTCGGGTTCGTGGTCCAGTGCCAGGGCCACCAGCTCGTCGGGCGATCCGGCGGTGGCGCGCACAGAGAACCGCTGGTCGGCCTCGAGTACATCGCGCAACGCCGCGGCGACGGGTGGTTCCTGCACGGCGAGCAGGACTGAGACGGTCATGGGGTCACCTCCGACAGTGGGACGCGAGCTAGGTAGATATCGGCTCCTCGAGTGCGCGCCTCGGACAGCTCGACGGCCTGGTCGTCGGGGATCGCCAACCGAACCGCGTTCTGCTCGCCTGCGTCGTTCGCGGACACCCCGAGCACGAGCGTGTCCGGGATGCGGAGGACCGTGGTGGCGGCCTTGGTCGAGGACTGGTCTCGGAGGATAGCGAGCACGTCGACGCGGTCCTCGGTCCGGATCGTCTGACCGAACGTGCGCTCGAGGTCGGCCGTGAGGGCTACCTCTCGCTGCCCTGCCTCCAGGGCAGGTGTCGGGATCAGGTCGTCCGCGGCGACGAAGGAGCCCGCTGGCAGGTCGGCCAGCGGCACCTTGCCGCTCAAGTCGTCGACCGAGCTCAACGCGTTCGACGGGGCGAAGACCTTGGGCACCAACTGCACTTTGACGTCGGCGGCGCCGACCGGCTGGAGCGCGGTAGCCTCGCGGGCCACCACCAGGACCGGTTGACGCGGCCCGAGCTGCTGGGATACATCCGCGGTGTATTGCAGGACACTGGCGAAGACCAGGACGGCGGCCGCGACCGCGAGCACCAGCAACAGCAATCCGCGCCGCTGACGCGGGCTCATGCCGGCCTCCCGGCCCGCGGCCCGGCCTGCGCGTCGGTTGCCGACGGCCGATCCACCGTCGGGTCGGTCAGGTGGATCTGGGCCCACAACGCGGCCTCGACGCGAGTGGCGACGCCGATCTTGTCGTAGACCCGGCTGACATAGTTGCGCACGGTGCGTGGCGAGAGCCGGAGTTCGGCAGCGATGCCGTTGTTGTCCAACCCCCGGGCCAGATACTCCAGGACCTGCGTGTCGCGTGCCGTGAGACGTTCGTACGGGGTGGCCTGCATGCCGATGCCCTCCTTGTGATCGAACTCGGGTGATCCGATTCGGTGGTCGGGCCTCAGTCTTGGCGAGCGGGCGTCAATGCCGCGACGACAGGCCTGCCCCCGCGTCCGCACGGCCGGTGCGCGATTCGGCGCGGGTCCGCGCATCCGCATGGCAGCGGGTGCACACGTCGTCGGCGAACTGCCACTTCGCGCACCAGCGACAGCGCCACGAGGCCGCCCGGAGTTCGGACACCTCTGGCGCCAGCGGTCCCGGATCGGCCGGCGTGAGCACCACCTCGGTGATGCGTCTGCGAGTCCACCAGCGTTGCCAGTGCTCCCGAGCGGCTATCTCGTCGACCCGGGTGGCCGCGGCTTCGACCAAAGCCAGCGCGAACTGATCCGGGCCGCCGGCCAGGCGCGCCTGTCGGGGCAGGGGCACAGAGGCGGCCAGGGCGTCGGCTATTGCCTGGGAGGTGCCTGCGTCGAGTCTGAGCACGCGGCCCTGGTCGGTGACCAGGAACCGTCGGTCGGAGCGGGGCCAGGTCCATCGGTCGCGCGCCCGCGGTGTCGCCACCTTCAGCGACCGAAGAGTCGGGGAGACCACGACCGACGCACTGTGCTGGGCGAGGACCGCCAGCCAGGCCGCGAAGTCGTCACGAGTCAACGGGCCACGCGCCGTCACCTGGGAGAGCAGCAGATCGACGAGAACCGCGATCCGCAAGGGCGACGCGGGCAGCGCCATCGTGTCGACGGCGTGCCGGCGGGCGGCGGCGTTGACGAACCGGGAGACCCGGTCGAGTTCGTCGCGCTGGTCGGCCGGGCCGACGAGGACGCAGACCCGGTCGGCACAGCGAACCGGCGCCAGCAGCTCGATCAGGCTCTCAACGGCCCGGTCCATGAGGGTGCCGTTCGTCACGGGCCGATCCGCGGCTATCGCGATCCGGCCGGCCGGTGACTGTTCGCGCCGGGCGCTGGAGGCGGAATGTCCGCTCCGGCTCGGCCTGGGGTTCACCCTTGCTGCCCGCGGCGGGTGCGGAGCGGCCGAGGGGATCGCGGTCCACGAGCGGCCGTTGCCGCCCAGATCAACCAGGGCGATCGTGGTCGCGGCGAGACGGTGCGTGGTAGAGGCGTGCACGATGATCGGTCCTTTCGGGTATCAGGCGGCGACGACACGTCCGCCGTGAGCCACCAGGCCCCGCCCGCGGTCAGCGAACGGGGCCTGGGTAGGTCGGCATACTCGGACGAGACGAAGCGCCACTCAGCCGGGGGCAGGCTTACCGGTGAAGTTGATCGGGATGTCGCCTGCCTTGTCCATGTACTCGCCAGCGGTCTTGGCGAAGCTCGTGGCGACCGCGGTAAAGTCGGCATTGACAATAAAAGCGCCAACAGCGATCACGATCGCCATCACCACTAGCGAACCAACAAATTCTCCCATGAGTGTTACCTCCTGATGTGCCATCGACCCGGCCCTCGGGTCCCTTCAAGCGAACGGCACGGACCCCTCCGGCAACTAGGGACACCTGTCACCGGCACTCGATCGGAGGGGGCAGGGCTGCCCCGGCCGAGCACCTTGGAGCGGATGCCGCTCGGCTGGACGTCGCGCGGACGGTCCACTGACCAAACCATCGGGGTGGGCCGGGTGAGCGCCGGCCGCTCCCGCGCTGGGCCGGAGGAGTCGAACGAGAGGCGCCCGGGCAGAGCCAGTCGGGGTTCGAGCCACGACCCAGGACGAGACTGCACGGCGCTAGGAGGCGTGCCCGACCAGCGGCCTCAGAGCGTTCGATCGCGATCGGAATCCGGCCGCCGCGGACGAGCTCGTCGAAGGCCAACCGAGCGGCCGGCGTCAGAAGAGGTGCCCGACCCCAGAATGATCCCGCCTACTGATCCTCTGACGTGAGCGGATCAGATCCTGCGGGCTCAACCTGCGTAGCCGTGCCCTCAGGGGACGTGGCGGCCTTGGTGGCGGTGGCCTCGACGACGGCTGCGCCAATGGAAGCCACGACCGCGATCACAACCAGAAACCCCACAAGTGCGCCCATGACCTCTACCTCCTGCTGTGTGGCGACCTCACTCTCGGATCCCTCCAGCAAACGACACGGATTCCCCGGCCACTAGGGACACCGGTCACCAGAGCGGGCACGGAAAGGGGGCAGGGCTGCCCTGGCAAGCGGCATGCGACCGCCGTTCCATAGCCCTATGCGGTCACCCACAGGAACTCTCCGGCGTCACCGGCGCTTGCTGAGCGCGGCCGCCGCCACGTGCGTGCTTGTCTTGCTGGCCCTCCTGCTGGCCCTGATCCCGGGCCTCGTTCCGGCACTCAAGGGCTCGGTGCAGGCCCCACCGGTGATCCCGATGGGCCGGATGACGGCCGTCGCCGCGGAGGGCAAGCCCCACCAGAAGGCCAGTCAGGACACCGGATCGCTGCTGGTCGTGCTGGACGCGTCGGGCTCGATGCTCAGGCCCGACGCCCGCGGGCAGACCCGGATGGTGAGCGCCAAACGAGCCATCGCCGCCGTACTGGCCAAGGTGCCCGCGCAGACCCCGTTGGGGATCCGCGTCTTCGGGACCGGGGCGGCGCCGACTCGCTCCCGCGCCGCCTGCACCGATTCCCGCCTGCTGGTGCCGATCAGGCGCGACTCGGCCGAACGGGCGATCACCCAGGTGGCCGGCGTGCGGGCCAGCGGGTGGACGCCGATCGGCTTCGCGCTCGAGCGAGCCGCCGGTGACCTACGCGCGACCAAGGACCCCTTCGGAACCGTCGTACTGGTCTCCGACGGAGTGGACGAGTGCTACCCGGGGTTCGGCCCCGAACCCTGTGCGGTCGCCCGATCGGTCAGCTCGCCTGCCGTCCGGCTGCGGGTGCACACGATCGGCTTCACCGTCGACGACGAGGCCAGGGAGCAACTGCGCTGCATCGCGCGGGTGACCGGCGGGCGGTACTCCGACGCCGCCGACGCCGATTCCCTGGCCGACGCCTTGCGCAGGGGCCTTCTCCCGCCGGCCACCCTCCCCGAAGGACCTGCCGAGCCGGCCCGGCCGGCGATCCTCCCCACCGCCGCCCGGATGCTGGGGCTGCTCGCCCTGGCGGCGGGTGCGGTCGCCCTGGTGCGCGCGCTGACGCGACGACGCCAACGAAGCTACTGGTAGGTCGCCCAGCCGCCGAAGGCGTTGCCACCGACCGATACAGCCGATTGGTGCGAGACGACCGGAAGCCGACATGGAAACGACACCGATGAAAAGGAGATCGACGCCATGAGCATCCTGACCGACACCCCGAGGACTCCGTCCGAAGGCACGACCGCCCGACCACGGAAGCCGTCTCATCGCCGCGCGGGCGGGACCCCGTCACCGGCCGAGGTTCCGCCCCTACGCAAGGCACCGGCGCATCGCGCGAGCCGCCCCCGGACCTCCTGGTCGCCCTCAGCGCTATCCGCCAGGTCGACCGCATCGCTATCGTCAGGGTCAGTGCGGTCGGAGGTTCCCGGCAGCGCACCTCGATCCGCGGGAGGAGGTCGATCCATGACCGACAAGGGCGCGGACTCGGCTCGCGAACCCAAGAAGAGCAGGGCCCGCGAGTCCGGTGCCAAAGAGGCGACCACCGCCCGCAGGGTCGCGAAGGACAAGGTGGCTGCCGACAAGGGGCCCACCACCGGCACGCCGATCGAACAGACCAGCGTCCTCGCCGTCGCCTACACCGGCGAGTTGGACGAGGTGACCGAGTTCACCCTCGACGGACAGTCCCGGCTGTTCGGCCGCGACGACCAGGTCTGCGACATCGTGATCTGGGGGGCGATCAACGACTCCGTCCTCTCCCGGATCGCCGGACGGATCTGGCGGATGGAAGGGGAGCTGTGGCTGCGCAACCTGTCGACCACTCACGAGCTGTGGCTGATTCCCGACGTCGGCCCACCGGAGCCGCCACTACCCCCCCGCGCCGACGACGGACGGGATCCCGGAGCGGCGCGCTCCATCCCCCGCGGCACCGTGTTCGTCCGCGGTCCCGGCGGCTGCGAACTCGTCGTCCACCAACGACCGTCCGCCGACTTCACCACCCCACTGACCAGCCTGGACGACACCACAGTGCGCGTCGGCGGGGTCCCGGACAAGCTTCGGGCGGTGGCCGCGGCGCTCTGCGAACCACTCCTGGCCGGCGGCCAGCTCCCCGCCTCCTACGCCGAGATCGGCCGCCGACTCGACTTCGACTCACTCAAGAAGACCCGACTGCTGGTCGGTGAACTCGTCGACATGTACGCCGACGAACTACCCCAACTCCGACAGACCCTCGACGAACGGCGCGAGCAGCGCGAAGCCGCGGAAGCCATCGGCGCGCCCCGACTCCAAGCCGGGATCTGGACCTTCGACGACACCGACACCGAACCCGACGAGGACGACCTCACGCGGCGTCGCAGCCTCAACCTCCCCGACTACTACGAGGTAGCCCACTTGCTGGTACGCCGCCGACTGATCACCGTCGAGGATCTCGGCGTCCTCAAGGAGCAAGCCGGATGACCACCCCGCCCACCGAGCCCCCCACCGACCCGTCTACCGGCTCCGACCCGGCGGCCACCGATCCATCCATGGCGGCAGCACCCGACCCGGAGCCGCATACCGGGACGTTCGATGTGCTGGAGCAGTTGGGAGAGGGTGGCGCGGCGGTGGTGTACCGGGCCCGGCACCGGCTGATGGGGGTGGAGGTGGCACTGAAGGTGTTGCGCGGCACCCTGAGCGCGAACCAGCGCGAGAAATTCCTCCAGGAGTGCCGGCTGCACTGGCAGCTGGCCGACCACCCGCACGTGGTGCGGGTCTACTGGGCCGGCGCTCCCGAGGACGGGCCGGCCTGGCTGGCCACCGAGCTGTACACCGAGTCACTGACCGACCGGTTGGACGCCGACCCGACACTGGGTCCCGACGAACGACAGAACTATGCTCGCGACATTCTGCGGGGGTTGGCGGCGCTGCATGGGGCCGGGATCCTGCACCGTGACGTCAAACCGTCCAACGTGATGCTCAAGGACGGCCAGGCCGCACTCGCGGACTTCGGGCTGGCCACCGCCCGCGACGACTGGACCCGGGAGGTGGTCTCGGGTTCGCGGCGCTTCCTCGCTCCGGAGGTACTGTCCGGTGGCGCGCCGAGCACCCAGTCCGATGTCTACTCCGCCGCACTGAGTATCCGGGACCTGTACGCCGACCAGGAGCTATCTCCCACGATCGAGTCCCTCCTCACCCGCGCCGCCTCGTACGCCCTCGCCGATCGACCCATCGACGGCGCCGACTTCCTGTCGCGCTGGGAGCAGGCCACCGACGCCGCCGCGCGGCCGGCGTCCAACGCGGGCGTCGAAGCCGCTGCCGGCCAGGCCCGCGGTCCCGGCCGAGTCGCCCGGCCCGACCCGGAGACCAGAACCCTGGACGGGCTCCTCGAAGGACCGCCCTCGATACCAGGCGAGTCCCGAGGAGACCAGGCGGATCCCTCCTGGGGTACCACAGACCTGCTCCAGGCCGGTCGAGCTCCCCGACGCCGCACCGCGCTGACGCTGTTCTTGGCCGTCTTCATCGTCGCGCTCGGCCTGCTCGCGGTCAGCGGCACCTGGTGGCTCAACCGGGAAGAACCCGGCCCGGCCGCCGGCGCGATCGACCGCGAAGACACCACCACCACCAAACCTGAAGACACCGTCACCGAAGCTGCCGCCGCGCGCCGCGTGGACAACCCTTACGCTGACCTGGCGGGGTGGTACGTCAACCCGGAGTGGTCAGCGAAGGCCGCCGACGTGCCTGGCGGAAGCGCCATCGCGAACCAACCCACCCCGGTGTGGTTGGGCCAGATCGGCGCCATCGAGGGCGCCCCGGACAACGAGTCGAAGGGCCCCATGGGGCTGCGCGACCATCTGGACGAGGCCCTGCGCCAGCAGCAGGACGCCGGCGGCGGGCCGTTCGTGTTCCAGTTCGTCACCTCCACCCTGCCCGGACGCGACTGCACTGCATCGGCCGGCAACGGCGACCCCGATTCGGACCAAATCTCGCAGTACGAGTCGGAGTACATCGATGTCATCACCGAGATCCTCTCCGACCCGGCGTACACCTCGTTGCGGATCGTGACCGTGATCAAGGTCGACTCGCTCCCCACCCAGGTGACGAGCGCGGTGCAGGGCGCCGCGAGCAGCCCGCTGTGCAAGCAGGTGGCGCGCGAAGGGCAGGACGGGGTGCGTTATGCCATCGACCGCTACGCGACCGTGCCGAACGTGTACTCCTACCTCGACGCGGGACAGCACGGATGGCTCGGATGGGACGACAACCTCGACACGGCAGCGACACTGATAGCCGACACCGTCCTGGGCAGCGAGTCGAAGGGCAGCGGCGTGGCCGGGTTCGTCACCAACGTATCGAACACCTCGGCGACGACCGAACCGTACCTGCCCTTCCCACTCACCGAGAAGGACCGCAGCAGCGACTGGCTGGAGTACAAGCGGTACGCCGACGAATCGACCTTCGGGACCGCGCTCCGCAAAGAACTGATCGCACGGGGCCTGTCCCCCGACATCGGCATGCTGATCGATACCAGCCGCAACGGCTGGGGCGGACCGAAACGCCCGGACGGCAAAGGAGCCAGTGTCGACGAACGCCGGATCGACCGCCGGCTCCACTC
>JBOFLE010000126.1:0-1212 GCA_051657705.1 Nocardioides sp.
CTCGGCTTCAAGAAGGAATCCACCTTCACTGAACTCGCCCGGACGATGGGCGTCGTCTGATGGCGTACCTACTCGACGCCAACGTCTTCATTCAGGCCAAGAACCTCCACTACGGAATGGACTTCGCTCCCGGCTTCTGGGATTAGCTCGTCCAGTCACACAGCGCCGGTCGGGTGCTGAGCATCGAGAAGGTCGGCGATGAGCTCAAGGCGGGGAGCGACGATCTCGCGGCCTGGGCCACCGAACGGCCGTCCTCCTTCTTCAGGGCGGCCGATGCCTCGGATGCCTCCAGCATCAGCACCGTCGCCACGTGGGTCGTCGGGCAAAACTACGACCCATCGGCCGTCAGTACCTTCATGCAGGTCGCAGACCTGTACTTGGTGGCCCAGGCGCTCGCCGGCAGTCACACCATCGTCACCCACGAGGTGTTCTCACCATCCGTGAAGAAGATCAAGATTCCCAACGTCTGCCTCGGCGTGGGGGTCAAAACACATCACGACATACGGCATGTTGCGCACCGAGAAAGCTCGGCTCATCCTCGGCCCAGCCGCCTGATCGCCCCACAGTGCGCCCAAAGGAACAGCCCGGGCCACGTCGAGGCGTGTGCGCCTCGACGCCCGAATGCCACGCGCTGGTGTCCGGACAATTCCGGGCATCGCCGGGTGGCTGGGCGGACGCACCGGCTCCTCACGTGATCCGGCACCGGCCGGGAGCCCCCTGGGCACGGTCGCTAAGGTAAAGAAGCCACTATTCCCGGGGTCTCGGTGCGAGCCGTTCGACCCCGCACTCGAACCTGGGGACTGACATGATCCGACTTCGACCGCGTGCCCTCTTCGCTCGTCTCGCCAGCGCGACCGCCCTCACCCTCGCCGCCGGCATCGCCGTGTCGACCGGCATGGTCTCGTCCGCCGGCGCTCAGCCTGCGGCCCCGGCAACTCCGGGTGCGGTGACACCCGTCGACGCTCTCGACCTGACCAGGTACGACGGTCGCTGGCTGCAACTGGCGGCGATCCCGCAGCAGTTCTCCGCCGAGTGCGCGCGCGATACCCAAGCCCAGTACACCGCCTTGCCGGACGGGTTGATCAAGGTCGAGAACAGCTGTGTGCGCGCGGACGGCAGCCTGAGCACCATCGAGGGCCGGGCTCGGGTCGTGGGGCCGTCTCCGGCCCAACTGGAGGTGACCTTCGTCCAGATCGCCGGCCAGTGGATCTT
>JBOFLE010000127.1:0-6720 GCA_051657705.1 Nocardioides sp.
GATCGATCAACTCGTCCACCGGGTCCACAGTGGTACCGGCGACATCGTCGACCACCACCCGTTCCGAGCCGGCGAGCTTGTTGAGCAGGGACGACTTGCCGACGTTCGGCCGACCCACGATGGCGATCCGCCGCGGACCACCGACCGGTGTGTCGGCGATCGGCGGCGGCTCGGGCAGCGCCGCCAGCACCGCGTCCAGCAGATCGCCCGAGCCGCGGCCGTGCAGCGCGGAGACGGGATGGGGCTGGCCCAGGCCCAGGTTCCACAGCGCGTGTGCTTCCGCTTCGGTCCGCTGGTCGTCGACCTTGTTGGCGGCGACCACCACCGGCTTCCCGGACCTGCGCAGGATCTTGACGACGGCCTCGTCTCCGTCGGTGATACCGACGGTCGAGTCGACCACGAACAAGATCGCGTCCGCCAGCTTGGCGGCGATCTCGGCCTGCGCGGTGATGGCGGCCGACATACCCCGCGCATCCGGGTCCCAGCCGCCGGTGTCGACCACGGTAAACGCCCGGCCGTTCCAGTCCGCGTCGTAGGACACTCGATCCCGGGTGACTCCCGGGATGTCTTGGACGACCGCCTCGCGGCGCCCGATGATCCGGTTGACCAGGGTGGACTTGCCGACATTCGGGCGGCCGACCACCGCCAGCACCGGAACGGCGGCGCCACCCACGGCCGCGGGGTGCTCACTCGCCTCGCTCATCGGGGCTCGCCTGCCTCGGGACCGGCGCCCTCGATCAAGCCCACCACCTGGTCGATGACTTCGTCCAAGGTCCAGGAGGTGGTGTCGATCACGACCGCGCCGTCGGCGACGGCCAGCGGGGCCGTCGCGCGTGAGGAGTCGATCCGGTCGCGCTCGAGCAGGGACGACTCGGTCCGGGCGACGTCGTTCCCACCGTCCTCGGCGGTACGACGGTGCGCGCGGGCGGCCGCATCGGCCCGGAGGTACACCTTGACGGCGGCGTCGGGCGCCACCACCGAGCCGATATCCCGGCCTTCCACCACGATCCCCCCGGCACCGATGATGTCGCGCTGCAACCTGAGCAGCCGCGCGCGAACCTCGGGCACCCGGCTGACCAGACTCACCGCGCCGGTGACCTCCGCGGACCGGATCTCGATCCCGACGTCGTGCCCGTCGACCGCGATCGCCGGGTCGGACGGATCCGTTCCCGAGACCAGGTCCGGCCGCTCGGCGGCGACGGCGATCGCGGCGGCGTCGCCCACATCGACTCCGTCGCGGAGCATCGCCCACGTCATCGCGCGGTACATCGCCCCGGTATCGAGGTAGCGCAGTCCCAGCCGGGCGGCGACGCCGCGCGACGTACTCGACTTGCCGGATCCCGAGGGGCCGTCGACCGCCACGACGGCGTTGTCCAGGTTCAGCACAAGCCGAAACCCTACCGGTGAGTGACCCAGCCCCGAGACTCCAGCGCCACCAGCAGCCGGTCGGCACGCTCGGCGGCCACCAGCAATTCCACGAGTCCGGTGTCCCGCCCGGGATCGTGATCGATATGGACGTCCTCGATATTGACCTCGCTGGTGCCCGCATCGGCGAACAATCGCGCCAGTTCTCCGGGATGGTCGGGCACCGACACGAACACCGAGCGAATCGGGCGATCCGGCCCACCGTGCTTGCCGGGGATCGCCTTCGTGCCGGCCACTCCCCTGGCCAGCACGCCGCGCAGCCGGTCGGGATCGTCGTCGATCGCGACCAGCAGTTCCGCCACCTGCGCCTGCAGCGCGACGAGCGGTCCGCGCACGGCGTCGGAGTTGAGGCGCAGGATCTGTTCCCACAGCGCCGGGTCGCTGGCCGCCACCCGAGTCACGTCGCGCACCCCCTGCCCCGCCAGCGCCAGGTGCGCCGCGGGCGCGTCCCGCAGGTAGCCGGCCATCAACACGGCGACCAGGTACGGCAGGTGCGAGATCGTGGCGACGGCGTGGTCGTGCTCCGCCGGCGTGGTCATCACGGGAGTCGCTCCGCACGTCTCCACCAGCGCGCGCACGATCGCCACGGCCTCGGGTGTCGATGCCGGATGCGGGGCGATCGCCCACGGACGACCGTCGAAGAGCGCCGCGGAGGCCGCGAGGGGGCCGGAACGTTCGCTGCCGGCCATCGGATGAGAACCGACGTAGCGCTCCACGCCCTCGGCGAGGTGCCGTAACGGCTCGCACTTGACGCTCCCGACATCGGTCACCGTCGCCTCGGGAAACTCGGCGAGTACCGAGCCGGTAACCGCGCCGATGTGCCCGGGTGGCACCGCGACGATCACCAGGCCCGGCGCCGGGCCGGCAGAGCCGGTGTCGGCGACACCCGCGCCGAGCCCCGAAGCCGTGCGGACATGCTCGCGGTTGGCGTCGCGGAGCCGCACCCGGATTCCGGCTTCGGTGAGCGCGAGCCCGATCGAGGTGCCGAGCAGCCCGGTGCCGACGATCAGCACCGAGCCAGGAGTGCCGGCGGGTATCGGCCGGTCATCGCCCGGCATCGGAGGTTCCTCGAGGGTCGGCGGGGCTGTCACCCTGATCGGGCCGCATCGTGCGCGTCAGGTCCGAGCGCAACGATGCCGTGTCATGCAGGTAGACATGAGTGATGTCGCCTCGCGACAGCGTGGACTCCACGTGGGCGAGCATCCGGACCACCCGGGGCATCGACCCGTCGATCTCCAGCTCGCGCGCACACAACAACGGGACCTCGCCGAAGCCGAGTCGCCGGGCGGCGTACGCCGGGAACTCCGAGACCAGGTCGCTGGTAGCGGTGAAGATCACCGAGATGAAGTCGTCCACGTGGAGATCGTTGGCGACCATGACACCGGACACCATCTCCGCGACTCGCTCCAGCATGTGCTCACGGTCGTCCGACTCGAGCTGGGTCGCTCCGCGAATGGCACGCACGCTCACCGCGCAACCCTAATGCCCTGAAGTCCGATCCCGTCGATCGCCGCCGTCACGCTGCGGGTGCCGATCGACGGGATCGGCCTGAGTGGCCTTACAGGCCGACGGCGTCCAGCAATGGGCCCAGTTCGTCCATGGAGACGTCGCGGGCGACGCCGGTGTTCAGGCCGCCCAGGCCGATCGGCCCGATCGCGGTCCGGGTCAACTGCCGCACCGGATGGCCGACATGGTCCAGGAGGCGGCGCACGATGTGGTTGCGTCCTTCGTGGATGATCACCTCCACCATGCTGCGGCCGGTGGCGGAGGAGACCACACGCACGCCGGATACCTCGACCGGTCCGTCGTCGAGTTCCACGCCGGCGCGCAACCGCCGGAGCACGGCCGGCCGGACGACTCCGTCGACCTCGGCGAGGTAGGTCTTGTGCACCTCGTAGGACGGATGGGCCATCCGGTGCGCGAACTCACCATCGTTGGTCAGCAGGATCAGCCCGGAGGTATCGGTGTCGAGCCGCCCGATGTGGAACAGGCGTTCCGGCCGGTCCGCGACGAACTCCGCCAGACACCGGCGGCCTTGCGGATCCGACATCGTGGAGACCACGCCGCGAGGCTTGTTCAGGATCAGGTACGCCGACTCCGTGAGCGGCGGCAGCCGTCGACCGTCGACCCGGACCACCGCATGAGCCGGATCGACCTTGGTACCGAGTCTGGTGACGACCGCACCATCGACGGTGACGGAACCGGCCAGCATCAACTCCTCGCAGCGGCGGCGCGACGCGACGCCCGACTGCGCGAGGAACTTCTGCAGGCGGATTGTGCCGTCATCGTCGGGGTGGAGGTCCGGCTGCCTGAATCGCTGCCGCTTCACAGGGCCGGCTGGGTCTCGAGGACCGGCGCGTCCGCTCGCGGCTGCCCGCTCTGCTGCGGGCCTGCCATCGACTGATCGGGGCCGTCGATGAACACATCCTCGATGTCGTCGGGCAGGAACGGCGCGAGCTCGGGCAGTTCCTCCAACGAGCCGATACCGATGCGCTCCAGGAAGTAGGCGGTCGTGCGATAGAGCATCGCGCCGTAGTCGCCATCGGGTCCCGCCTCCTCGATCAGGCCGCGGGTGAGGAGGGTCCGGACGACCCCGTCGACATTCACGCCACGAATCGCCGAGACCCGGGCCCGGGTCACCGGCTGCCGATAGGCGATGACCGCCAAGGTCTCCAACGCGGCCTGCGTCAGCCGAGCGCGCTGGCCGTCGAGGACGAATGCTTCCACGACCGCCGCATACTCCTCGCGGGTGTAGTAGCGCCAGCCACCCGCCACCTGGCGTAGCTCGAATCCCCGGCCGGCCGCGTCGTACTCGTCCGCCAGCGCGAGGAGGGCGGAGTCGACGTCGGGGACCGGATAGCCGACCGCGGTGGCCAGCGCCACCGCGTCGAGGGGCTGGTCGGCGACCATCAGCAGTGCTTCGAGGCTCGGCTTCAGTTCCGCAATCGCGATAGCCAGTGTCGCCGCTCCCGAGAGGTGACCGGGGACCGGGGCTGGAGTCTCCACGGATACCTGTTCGGATACCGACTGGTCAACTGACTGGGAATGCTCGTCCGTCACTTCTCCTCCTCGACCGGGACCGGTAGGGGTGTCCCCTCGAACTCGTCGGCGATCTCGAAATCGGCGCCGGACGAGCCGGTCCACCGGACCGTCAGCTCACCGAGCGGAGTGAGTTGCTCGAAGCCGACCGCTCCTTCGCGAAAGAGTTCCAGGAGGGCCAGAAACCGGGCCACCGTCGTCATGAGATCCGGCGAGTCTCCGCACAGCGAGCGGAAACTCATCGCGCCGTGGCGCCGCAGCCGGTCGACGACGAGCACGCCCTGCTCCCGCACGCTCACCGCCGGCGCGTGAATGTGCTGGGTCGGCACCTCGGGCGCCGGCTTGGGCGCCAGCGCCCGCGAGGCCAGGTCGGCGAACTGGTCGAGCCCGATACCGATCAACACTTCGGGCAGGAGCTGCGCGAACCGGTCCTCCAGCCCCACCGCCCTGGGGTGCCGGGACGCCTCGGCATCCAACCGGGACTCCAGGACGCCCGCCACCTGTTTGAAGGCCCGGTACTGGAGGAGCCGCGCGAACAACAGGTCCCGGGCTTCCAGGAGAGCCAGGTCCTCTTCGTCCTCGACATCGCCCTGCGGCAGCAACCGAGCCGCCTTGAGGTCGAGCAACGTGGCCGCCATCACCAGGAACGAGGTGGTCTGCTCCAGGTCATGGGCCGGTCCTGCCTCGCGCACGAAGGCCAGGAACTCGTCGGTCACCTTCGACAGGGCCACCTCGGTGACATCGAGCTTGTGCTTGGCGATCAGACTCAGCAACAGGTCGAAGGGGCCTTCGAAGTTGTCCAGGCGCAGTGAGAAGTCCCGCGCCGGCTCCGCCGGCGAGTTCTCGGTGCCCTGCTGCTCGGTGCCCTGCAGTTCGGTTCCGGACTGTTCGGTTCCGGCCGCTGACGGTTCCGCTGGCGGACGCTCCGCCAGGTCGAGGCTCGCCGACATCAGGTTCCGCTCAACCGCTGGATCAGGACGCTCTCGGAGCCGTTCTCCTCCAGGTCGGCCAAGGCGATGGCCACGGCCTCCCGCACCAGCCGTCCTCGGTCCACCGATACGCCGTGTACCCGGCGCATGGACAGGCGAGCCTGTTCGAGATCGAGCAACTCGTCGCCGGTGACGTAGATCGTCATCTTCTCGTCATGCCGCACCCGGCCACTCGAACGCCTGCCGGGCTCCGCTTCACCGCGGGGAGCTACCTCGGCCACCGGAGCCGCCCGGAAAGCCGCGGCCGCTGCGGCGGCCGACTCGACCAACTCCCGGGCCGCGGTCGGCCGGAAGAGGTGATCGGCGGCGGGAACGCTTACCCGTTTTGGCAACGCACCAGTACCTCTCGAGCCAGCTGCCGATACGAATCCGCTCCGCTCGACCGGGCGGCGTAGGACGTAATGGGCTCACCGGCGACGGTGGAGTCGGAGAACTTCACCGTACGCCTGATCACGGTGTGGAACACCTGATCGCCCCACGCCTGGACCAGCCGGTCCATCACCTCGCGCGAGTGCAGGGTGCGACCGTCGTACATGGTGCCGAGTACCCCGTCGACCTCGAGCCCGGGGTTGAGCCGTTCTTGGACCTTGTCGATGGTGGTCTTGAGCAAGGCGACCCCGCGCAACGCGAAGTACTCACACTCCAGCGGCACGATCACGCCGTTGGAGGCAGTCAGCGCGTTCACGGTCAACAGTCCCAGGCTCGGCTGACAGTCGATCAGCACGAAGTCGTACTCGGCCAGGGCAGGACCGAGGATCCGCTGCAGGGTCTGCTCGCGCGCCACCTCGGTGACCAGTTGCACCTCGGCGGCCGACAGATCGATGTTGGACGGCACGAGGTCCATGCCGGGGACCCCGGACGAGACGATCACGTCGGTGATGGAGACGTCGTTCTGCATCAGCACGTTGTAGATGCTGCGGTCCATCTCGTTCGGATTGAGGCCGAGACCGACCGAGAGCGAACCCTGCGGATCGAAGTCGACCAGCAGCACCTTCCGGCCGTACTCCGCCATCGCCGCACCCAGGTTGATCGTGGTGGTGGTCTTGCCCACACCGCCCTTCTGATTGCACATCGAGATCACCCGGGCCGGGCCGTGCTGGGTCAGCGGCTTCGGGACCGGCAGGTGAGGCAGCGGCCGGCCGGTCAGGCCGATCTCGCCCGTGGCCGAGCCGTCATTGGCCGTGGATACCGGAAAAGGCAAGGGATCGTTCACCGTCTCATCTGTGGAAATCGCGGGAATTGCTTTGTGCCGGCCGGCGGGCGACCC
>JBOFLE010000128.1:0-1638 GCA_051657705.1 Nocardioides sp.
GCGGAGACGGGTTCTTCCGGAAGTAGGCCGCCCAGGCGGGATCGACCCCGGCGGGATCCTTGAGGTACCTCTCGTGCATCTCCTCGACGAGCCACTCGTTGGCTCCGAAGTCGTCAGAGGGATCGAGCTCGGCGGGCGCGCCTGGCGATTGCGACACGTTCTTGGTTCGCCTCTTCCGGTCTGCCAGAGTGTCTGGCTCCTGTAATCGGACGTGATGTGTGATCATCTGGCCGACGCCATGGTGCCCGGTCGGCCTCACCTCAAACCCCAGGCTAGTCGTACGGCACGCCAAATGCAGGCTTAGGGTTGGTTGTCCCACCGTGGTGGCACGAGGATCGGGAGAGACGCCCGGATGAGGAACCCAGGAGAGGCAGCCGATGAGAAGTATTGACGCGGGCCGGCGGTCGCGTATCCGCTGGTGGGGGATCGTTCTCCTGTGCGTATCCACGGTCGCGACGGGCGCCTCCTGCACCCGCCAGACCGGGGTTCCCGGCGAGGAGGTGTCGTCACCGGCCGCGGAGACTGCCGCTGCCGGGGTGGTCACCTCCGTGGCGCCCGGCAAGGTGTCCGGACGGCTGCCCGCCGACAGGCGGGCAACGGCCCAGCGGAACGTGACCAAGGTCGTCGAGCGCTACACCGACTGGGCCTTCCTGTCCGGCGACTACCCCAGGGCGAGGTGGGACTATCCGGCGCCGGCCTTCACCAAGAGCGCGAGCGAGCAACTGCGCCGCGATCGTCAGCTCGGCACGAATGCCGACATCGGCGCCGCGATCGACTCGGTGACGCCGATCAGCCGGAAGGTGATCGTGGATCTTCTCGCGCCCCGTGGGAGGCTGTCCGGTGCGCATGCTCGATTCGCGGTCACCTTCGATGCCGGCGGTGACGACGGCGATGTGCGCTACCGCGTGCGTGGCCGGCTGATCGTGGTTCCCGCCAACGGCACGTGGCGCGTCGTCGGCTACAACATCTCGAAGGAGAAGGTGTGAATCGGTTCGGGCGTACGGCGCGCATGTCGATCCTGGCCCTGGTGATCTCACTCGTCGGCCTGTCCGCACCGAACTCCACGGTCGCGCCGACGGACTTCGTGTTGGTGAAGACCGGGCGCGCGGCGGGGATCGACGCCGGCAAGCGGGTGATCTGGATCCTGGGCGTCGGCTCGGACGCGCGGCCTGGCGAGAACATGTTCCGCGCCCGTGGCGACGCGTTACAACTCGTCGGCATCGACACGGTGACCGGCGCGGCGACCACGATCGGTATTCCGCGGGACTCCTACGTATCGATCCCGGGTTACGGATCCAACCGGGTCAATGCCGCGCTCTACTACGGTGGGCCGGCGCTGCTCGGGCGAGCGGTCGGCAACCTGATCGGCATCCAGCCCGACTACGTGTTCGTCGCCCGGTTCGAGTCGTTCAGCCGGCTGATCGGTTACATCGGCGGAATCACCGTCGACAACCCACGGCCCTTCGGTGACGTCAACCTGAAGCGGGAGGGCTTCAAGGCCGGGTCGATCCGGCTCGGCGCCTATGACGCGCTGGCATTCAGCCGGATCCGCAAGTCGCTGGCCGGCGGCGACTTCGATCGGTCGGCGAACCAACAGCGAACTCTGCGCGGGATTCAGGCGAAGGTGGCACGCCGGGC
>JBOFLE010000129.1:0-17528 GCA_051657705.1 Nocardioides sp.
GGGTCACAAAAACACGTCGACCCGTCACAGTTTGTGACGGGTCGGCGTGTTTTTGTGACCCCTCGGCGGGCAAGCCGGCGGAGCCCCTCCCCTGTCGGGGGCCCCGCCGGCCAGTCAGGTGATGTTCACGAACACCGCGGTCACCGGACCCCAGGTGTTACTCGCATCGCGAGAGCGGAGGTAGACCACGTGCTGACCGACGCTCAGGCCCGTGGTCGGCATCGTCGCCCCAATCAGCTCGCTGCTGCTGTTGAAGCTGCCGTCGGTCGCGGACATCGCGACCGGCGTGCCGCCCGCCCACGGCGGCGTGTCCACGAAGTACTGCGCGGCGTTGATCCGCTGGCTGGCCGGACGGCTCACGCCGGAGGTGCCGTAGGCCGAGTCCTGGCCCCGGGCGCCCAACGTCACCGAGGTCCCCGCGGCAACCGTGGCCGGAGTCGCCGAAGCGGTGTGGGTATTCGGCCCCCGCGAGAGCGTGTAGGGCTCGCGGGCCAGCTTGGCGGCGTACAGCAGGGCACCACGATTGGTGGTGTAGAGCCCGGCTTGGCAGGAGTACGGCGGCACGAAACCGCCACACGAGCCGCTGCTGGCGCCGATCTCGACCGTCGAGGCCGCGATGCCGAGGGTGCCGTAGGCCCAGTCGTCGCTGGCGCCGGAGACGTTGTAGAGCACCTGCCCGGGCTGACCGGCGGTGTAGCCGTTGTACCAGTTCATCCGGAAGCCCATGGAGCGCAGGCCGGCATCGTTGGGGCTGGCGGTATTGGTCTGGCCCCACGGGAACAGGACAAGGTTGCCGTAGGAGTGCAGGGTCGTCATCGCGCCGACCGTCGTGCTCGGCGCGGCGTCGGTGATGTTCGGCCCCCGCTGGTCGGCGAACAGCGCCGTCATCAGGCTCTCCAGCGCCTGGGTCTCGGGTTCCGAGCCGGCGGCAGTCCCTCGGTAGGTCTGCGCACACGGATCGGTCGAGGTGCCGACTCCGCCCCAGAGGAACGTGTGGTTGCGGTTGATGTCGACGCCGCTCTGGTTCGACGCCGTGGGCGGCACCGCGCACGGCCCTCCGGCGGAGGCGTTGGCGTTCTTGCGCTGCAGGTACGGCGTGGGCGTGCCGGGCTCGGCGATCTCTCGGCCGTCCGGGTTGGCCAGCGGCAGCACCCAGACCTCGGTGTTCCTCAACAGTGCGGTGATCTCGGCGTTGGTGCCGTAGGCCGTGGTGAGCTCGGCGATGAACCGGTCGGCGACCTCGGTCGCCGAAAGTTCGCGCGCGTGCACGGTGGCCATCAGGAAGAACCTGGGCTTGGTCGACGACGGCGTCAGCTGACAGTCACCCGGCTGCTGCTGGGTGAGGCAGATGACCTTGATGTCGTTGCCGGTCGCCGCGTTCTGCGTCTTCAGGTAGGAGTCGCCGATGTCGTAGGTCACCGCCAGACCCGGGAAGGCCGCGACGGTGTCATCGAGGGTCTGGAGGTATTCGTCGGCCGACTTGTAGCCGCCGAAGAACAGCGCCCTGGTGCCGCCGGCCTGGGCGGCGGAGAGATCCTGGTAGACGCGGGAGCGAAAGCCGTCGGCGGCCAGCTTCCGCCGGGTGCGGGCATCGCCGAGCACCAGCAGGTCGCGCCCGACCCGCGCTTCGAGCACGTCGTACCCCTTGGCCTGGAGCCGCTCGGCGGCGGCCAGGGTGCGGGGAGTGCTCACCCGCAGTACGTAGATCTTGGCGGCGTCGTCGGGGGCGGGCCGCGCATTGCCGGCACCGGCCAGCAGCGCGAGCGGGGCCAGCAGGGCGAGCGCACACAAAACTGAGAATCGTCGCAACACGTCGTGTCACTCCTTGGGCTCAGATCACTGATCTGCGGCCCTGAAACCGGCCCCCCGGCCCCGCCAGTCTCGGGCACCGGGCCGATCTCTGCAAGGGACCCGGTCACTCCTTGATACAGCCCCGAGACCGGCGAAACGGTGTTGAATGGTCTCGGGCTACTCCGAGGAGGAGAGACATGTCCGGCCTGCACCGGATGCTGACCGCGCGCTCCATCGCGGTCCTCGGCGCCAGCGCCCGCCCCGGTTCCTTCGGCGAACGGCTCGCGATCGAGGCGTTGCGCAGCTCCGGGGCCCGCCGGGTCGACCTGGTCAACCCGAGGTACGACGCCGTGCAGGGCCGGGCCTGCCTGCCGTCCTTGGAACACCTCGACCACGCTCCGGACCTGGTGTTGTTCGGCGTGCCCGACCGAACGATCCCCGAGTACCTGGCGGTCGCGTCGGGCATGGGGGCCGGCGGGGCGGTCGTCTACGGGACCGCCGCCGGCCTGGGCGACAGTATCCGCCGGGCCGCGGGCATGATGCCGGTCTGCGGCGCCGGCTGCATGGGATTCGTCAACGCGCGGCGCGGCATCCGCGCCCTCGGCTATCTGGAGCCGGACCGCCTGGTCCCGGGAGGCCTGGCTCTGATCACTCACTCGGGGTCGATGTTCTCGGCGCTGCTGCGCACCCACCGCCGCCTCGAATACGCCACGGCCGTCTCCTCGGGCCAGGAGCTCTGCACCACCACGGGCGACTACCTGCGCTGGATGGCGGAGCAACCCGAGACCCGGGTCGTCGGGCTGTTCCTGGAGACGATCCGCGATGCCGCCGGGATCCGCGCCGGACTCGCGACCGCCGCCGAGCGGGATCTGCCGGTGGTTGCCCTGACGGTCGGCCGATCGGAGGCCGGCAGATCGATGGTCACCGCTCACTCGGGCGCGGTCGCCGGAGCCGACGCTGCCTGGGAGGCCCTGTTCGCGACGTACGGCGCGCACCGGTGCCGCGACGTCGACGAGTTCGTCGACACCTTGGAACTGTTCTCCGTCGGACGCCGTCCCCGCCGCCGGTCCGGCGGACGACCGGGGAGGATCGCCACCGTTCACGACTCCGGCGCCGAGCGGGTGTTGATGGCCGACGTGGCGGGAGACGAGGGCCTACGGTACGCCGTCCTCGGGCCACGGACGCGCGAGACCCTGGCCGCGCTGCTCGACAACGGCCTGACCGTCGACAACCCGCTCGACATCTGGGGACGGGGCGGGGACACCGAGAGGTTGTTCACCGCGAGCCTGACCGCCGTCGCGGACGACCCCGCGGTCGACCTGGTCGCGCTGGCCGTCGATCTGGTGCCGGAGTACGACGGCGACGAGTCCTACCCCCGGTCGGTGCTGGCGGCCGCCGCGACCACCGACAAGCCGGTGCTCCTGATCTCGCACGTCGCGGCCGCGATCGACCAAGCCCAGGCCGGCCTCATCCGCTCGGCCGGGGTACCGGTCCTGGAGGGCGCTAGGTCCGGGCTGCGGGCGGTGTCACATCTGCTCGCTCACTCGGCGGACCGCTTCACCGGGCCCGGATCAGGCGCCGATCGACCCCGGGTCGTCCCCGACCGGGTCGACCTGCCGCGGTGGCTCGACGCCGAGTCGACGCTGAGGATGCTGGCGGACTTCGGCCTCCCGGTCGCGCCGACCCGCAGCGTGCGAAGCCTCGACGAGGCGGTGGCGGCGGCCGGGGAGGTGGGCTATCCGGTGGTGCTGAAGACCGACCGGCCCGGAGTCGAGCACCGGACCCGCGTCGACGGCGTACGCCTCGGGCTCGGTGACGAACCGGCGCTGCGGGCGGCCTACCGCGACCTGGCCGCCAGGCTCGGGCCGGCCGTCGCGGTGCAGCCGGACCTGGGCGAGACGGCCACCGCCGAACTCGCCCTGGGCGTCATCGACGATCCACAGGTCGGTCACGTCGTGCTGGTGGCGGCCGGCGGTTCGCGCATCGAGGAGCTGTCCCGGCGGGCGCTCACCCTCGCGCCCGTCGACCTCGCGGTCGCCACCGGGCTCGTGATCCGATGGCGGGAGCTCGCCGGCGGCGCGGCGCCCGCCCACCTGACCGACGACCTGATCGCCGCACTGGTCGGTGTCGGCCGCCTGCTGGCGGTAGCCGGTGACCGGATATCCGCCCTCGACGTGAACCCGCTGCTGGTCACCGAGGACCGGCTGGTCGCCGTCGACGCTCTCGTCCAGACGCGTCGACCGGCCGGGCCCTAGGCTGGACCCTAGACTGAGCCGGTGTACGGACTCTCCGAAGAGGACCTCGCCATCCAGGCGGTCGCACGCGGCTTCGCCGACCGGTTGATCCCGCACGAGGAGTACGCCGAGGCACACGGCGGCAGGCTGCCGGACGGAATCGCCGAGGAGTTCAAACGGACCGCGATCGCCGACGGCCTGTACGCCACCAACATGCCGGTCGACCTCGGTGGCCGCGGCTACTCCACCCTGCAACAGGCGCTGGTCCAGGAGCAGGCCGGCCGGGTCACCAACGGGCTGGCCTGGGTGCTGGCGACGCCACCGGGATGGTGGCCCGCGGTCGCGACCGACCACGCCCGCGAGAGGTGGCTGAGGCCCACCGTGCGCGGCGAGAAGACCGAGTGCTACGCGATCACCGAGGAACACGCCGGCTCCGACGTGTCCGCGATCACCACGACGGCACGGCGCGATGGCGAGTCCTACGTCATCGACGGAACGAAGTGGCATGTCACCTCCTACAACGAGGCCGACTATGTGTTCGTCCAGGCCGTCCTGGACGGCGGACCGCGGGCCGGCGACCATGTCCTGCTGATCGTGGATCGACCCACCCCGGGCATGGAGATCGTGCGCACCCCGGCGTATGCGCACACCTTCGCCCACGAACATCCGATCGTGCGGTTCTCGGGCGTGCGAGTTCCGGTGACCCATCTCGTCGGCTCGGAGGGCGACGGGATGTCCTTCTCCTACGAGTGGTTCCGGTTCGAACGGCTGATGATCGGGGCGCGCTGTGTGGGCGCGGCCGAGCGGCTGATCGACGAGGCGGCGACCTTCGCCCGGGAGCGGACGGTGGCCGGGCAGCCGTTGTCCGAGCGGCAGTTGGTGCAGGCGATGCTGGCGGACTCGGTGACCGAACTGTTCGCGGCCCGCTCCATGGTCTACCACCTCGCCCGCGCCACCGACCAACGGGCCGATCGGACGCTGCTCCACGCCCGCTGCGCGATGGTCAAGCTCTACGCTTCCGAGATGGCGGGCCGGGTGGCCGATCGAGCCGTCCAGATCTTCGGCGGCCGCGGCTACATGCGGGAGAACGTCGCCGAGCGCTTCTACCGCGAACTGCGGGTGGAGCGGATCTGGGAGGGTGCCAGCGAGCTACAGCGCGTGATCATCTCCGATCAACTCCTCAAGCGTGGGCTGGACGCCCTGATCGGACCCGGCCGCTGACGGCTGAGGACGATGTCGGTCGATGTCAGTCGATGTCGAAGCCGAGCTCTCGGGCGGCGAATCGCAGCCCGAGCTCGCACGCCCGGTCCGCGTCGATGTGGGGATCGGACAGGGCGACCTGGACCGTGAGCCCGTCCAGGTACGCCGCCCAGGACGCCGCGAACTCCCGGATCTCGCCGGCCTCACGGTCGGCGATCTCGCCGCTCTCGATGCCGGCTCGGACGATCCGCACCAGCAGGTCCCGCCACTGGTCGTCGAGTTCACGCCGGTCCTGCGAGACTTGCGGGTGGCGGAATGCCTGCGCCCATACGTCGAACCACAGGCCCCAGGTTCCCGGGATGTCCGCGTTGTCGACGAAGGTGTACCCGAGCAGCATCCGTAGCCGCTCGATCAGCGTCGCCGGCGTCCCCAGCAGGGCCTCGACGGCGGCGAAGAAGACCGACTCGTCGTGGCGCAGGGCGGCGGTGAGGAGCTGGTCCTTGGTCGCGAAGTAGTAGACCACCAGGCCCGGGCTGACCCCGACCCGCTTCGCGACGTCGGAGATCCTGGTCGCCGCGAATCCCCGCTCGGAGATCAGGGCCGCCGCCGCGACCAGCATCTGTTCCCGGCGATCATTACTGGGATCATCACTGCGATCATTTCTGGGATCATTGCTGGGCGGCGGGGTGAGCTCCTTGTCCTGAGAGGTCAACTGCCCTGTCCTCCGAAATCGATCGCTGACGTACGTTGGCCCCGTAACCGTACCGTTATCTTATTCGATGGTGAGCGGGAGGCCGGTCGACGGGTCAGGGCGACTCGGGAAACGGCAACGCGATCGGGTCGGCCGCCCGGGAGCTGCGACCAGCCTCGTCGAACCGGTCCAAGCCGAGTCCGGAGGTATCCACCAGCTCGGAACGGCCGGTCAGCACCAGGTCGGCGGCCGCCCGGGAGACGGCGGGGCCCCACATCATTCCGTGACCGCCGGCCGCGGCGACGACCGTGTGCTCGATTGCCCCGCTACCGGCAGGCAGCACCGGCCCGAGAATCGGGAGATGATCGGGGGTGTAGTCGATGGTGGCCGCCCACTGCCGGCGAATGCCGAGGTCGGCGGTGACCGGCACCAACGCGGCGACTCGGCGGCGCATCGCACCGAAGTAGGCCGAGTCGAACTCCAGCGCCTCGCCGGGCCGTTCGTCGGGGTTGCTCATGCCCCACAACATGCCGCCCTCCTCCGGTCGCCAGTAGATCCCCGAGGTCAGGTCGAAGACCATCGGCAACCGCTCGGGCGCCAGGTCGGGGTGAGGCTCGGTCACGACCACCTGGTGCCGCACTCCCTGCGACCAGATCCGGGCACCGATCAGATCGCCGATGGCGGCCAGGCTCGGCCCGCCGGTCAGCACCACGTCGCCACATCCGATGTCACCGACCGGCGTACTCACGCCGACCGCTCGGTTGCCGTCGACGAGCAGCCCGGTGAACGGTGTGCGTTCTCGCACGTCGACACCGGAGACGAGCAGGGCGGCCGCGTAGGCCTGCACGTTGCGGGGCGGATCGATCCAGCCGTCGCCGGCGTAGTACGACGCGCCCAGCGTCGAGCCCGGCGCCATCGACGGATTCCGGGCATCGACCTCGTCCGGCGTCAGCCAGCGCGATGCGAGCCCGAGACCGTTCTGCATGGCGATCCGGTCCCGCGCGGCCGTCACCTCCGACTCGGTGAAACACGGCATGTGGTAGCCGGTCCGCACGAACCCGGAGTCGGTGCCGAGTTCGTCGGCCTGACCACGGTAGAAGTCCTGCGACCACATCCCCAGCCTGACCGCGTCCGGCGTGCCACCCTGAGCGCGGACCATGCCGGCCGCTCGCGAGGACGCCCCCTTGCCGAGCGTTCCCGCCTCCAGCAGGACCACCCGCAAGCCCGCCTTGCGAAGGAAGTAGGCACACCACCCGCCGATGGTTCCTCCGCCGACCACCACGACATCCGAAGTCTCCATGGCGCTAGATCGCCGACGGCTTGATCTCGAGGTCGGCAAGGACCGTCTCGGTCGCGGCGAGAAGGTGGTGCCCCAAGGGGCGGGCCGCGACATGGACGGTGGCCTGGGCGGCACCGCCGACGAAGACCTCGACTCCCGGACAGGTGGCCCGAAGCGCGTTGATGGCGTCGCGGGCGGCCGTCACGTCGGTCATGGTGGCGACCGCCAGCACGATCGCGATCGGCCGGGTGTGGGCGACGCTCTCGACCCAGCTCGGCGTCGGCAGGTCGCCGCCCAGGTACCGCACGTTCGCCCCGGCCCGACGCAGCAGAGTCGCGAAGGCGAGGACTCCGAACTCATGGCGAGACCCTCCCGGCAACCCGGCCAGGATGAGGGGGCCTTCGGTGTTGGTGCCGGCCTGCTCGAACAGGGCCGCCAACCGGCGAAGCACGGCACCGGCCACCAGGTGCTCACCCGCGATGCTGACCCGGCCGGCCTGCCAGGCGCTGCCCAGCTCGGCGAGCGCGGGCATCAACCAATTGTCCGCGACCTCCTCGAAGGGTCCCCGGCCGAACTCCCGATCCAGGGCCTCATCGATGGCGACCGGGTCGTAGTCGATCGCCAACTGCGCGAGGAGTGACACTCCCGCGTTGACCTCACGCGCCGCTTCCGCCTCGGGCGCCACCCGGTCGTCGAGTTCCGCGAGCGGGACGTCACCGGCTGCCATCACCCGCTCGGCCGCAGCCCTGGTGGACCAGCCCGCGAGCACCAGCACCTTCATCGCTCGCAGCAGGCGGACGTCCGCGTCGTCGTAGACCCGGTAGCCACTCTCGGTGCGCTTGGGACTGACGACTCCGTAGCGGCGTTCCCAGGCTCGGAGGGTCGGCGGAGCCACTCCCGCGAGGGCGGCGGCATGGCTCACGGAGTACACCTAGGACAGGCTATGACAAACCTTGTACAAACACTAGACAAGCCCGCTCATGTCATGCATAGTTTCTCCTAGAACAACCTTGTGCAAACGTTTGACAATGGAGAGTGGTTCGGTGGACGCGGGACTTGTCCCCTCGCCAGACCGAGAAGTCGTCCGCTCTTCTCTGCGATAGGTAGCTTCTCTGCGGAGACCCGAGCCGCCTCATCAGCGGCTCGGGTCTGACAGTTCATCTCCTCCAACTCAATAGGGCCACAAGATCCCCGCCTCGTCGGCAGACGGTGCGGAGGCCCAGCAGGACCATTTGCACTCTTCAAATCACGATGGCCCGGCGAGTAAGAGCGGAAACCCGTGAACCCCGCACTTGCTGGCCGGGCCCTCGTGATTTCAGCTAGAGCCAGCCGGTCGGCCTGGGATCGGGACGGCGGGTGAACTCCACCATCCGCGAGCCGGCCGGATGTCCCCACCTTCCGAGGTAGCGGAACTCCAGCGGGCACCGGGAGGCGGCCCACCGGATGTCGCTGCGGTAGTACCAGTAGGCATTGCGTTCGGTGAATCGCTTGCCGGTGCGACCGATGCCGTCGATCGGGAAGTCATCGGGTCTGCGGAAGAAGGTCGCATAGAACTTCCCACCCGGTGCCAGGACCTGGGAGACCCGCCACAGGCAGAGCCGGATCCAGTTCAGCGACACATGGGTGAACACGGACTGAGCGATCGCATAGTCGAACTTCACGCCGAAGTCGGCGTTGAAGCGGTCGGTCGCCCGCAACTGGGCACTCGGCAGCCGAGCCCGGCCCTCGTCGTCGAGCTCGTGGTCATAGCCCGCGACCAGCAGCGAATGGTTGATATCGATGCCGTAGTAGTTGCCCGGGTCGAGATAGGAAGAGATCAACCGACCGGCCCGCAACGAGCCACAGCCCACGTCGAGGAACAGGTGCCGAGGCGCCAGACCCTGTTCCCGGAGGAAGGCGACCTGCTTCTCGCCCATCTCGTCCCAATGCCCGCCGACGAAGTTGCGATGTCGGCCGGTCGCCGGATCGAAGACGTAGTCCTGGTACGCCGGATCGCTCCGGCCGCCGGCTTCTTCCACGATCTCGATCTCGGTCGCCACGCCGCTCGTCTCCTGCATCTCGAGTCACATCCATTCAGCGCGCGGCAAGCGCGCTCGCCAGCATTCGATTGACCTGCTTCTGGGTCAGGCCCCGATAGGACACTCCGCCGGTGATGTCGGAGAACTGCCGGAGCACGGTGAAGTCGGCCTCGGCGCCGTAGGCGAGGCTGATGATCTCCAGCGGCCGCATCCCGTCGTACTGCTTCTGCAGCCGGTCGAGGGCCGCGGAGACCGGAATGGGTGCCCGCGCGTCGTCCTCGTCGCGACCGTCGGTAACTACGATCACCGCGTTGTACCGGCCGAACGAGTAGTTCTTCTTCGCCGCGGCATACGCGGCGAGCGTCGCGCGATACAACGGAGTGCCGCCGTCGGGAACCGGCGCGAGCTTGGCCACTTCCTCGCGCAGCCGAGCCCGCCGCTCGACGCCACCGGAGACTGGCTCCCCCAGCGGGCCGACATCGACGATTCGCTTCGTGACGTCCTTGCCGCGACCGGTGGTGAAGGTCCACAGTCCCAGCTCGCTGTCGGGCGCGCTGGCATCGATCAGCCGGCGCAGACTGCGCTTGGCCAGATCCATCTTGGACACCCGGCCGCCGGGCAGGGTCTCCTCCATGGACTGGGAGACGTCCAACAAGATCAGCAACCGCGATCGGCGCCCCACCTGCGCCCAGGTCCGCAACGCCTGATCCGCCTTCTTGGGCGCCACCCGGAGCGGTCCCGCGGTCTCGGCGCCGATCACACCGGACTCCGCGCCGTCGCCGACCGCCGTGAACTCCTCCGACAGCGCGCCGACCACCGACCGGAAGCCCTCGGCGGCGAAGATCCGTTGGGCCTGCTCGGCCGCGAGTCCACTCCGGAGCCGCTCCAGGTCCGCGGCGACCCGCTCGGTCACCGAACCCTTGTCGGGGGCCACGCCGATCAACGGGAAGTCCAAGGCGCCGCCGAGCTTGCGGTCGTAAGACGCGACTACCGCGCCGCCGCGCTCGGCGACTCGCGCGACGTCGTACTCCGCGGTCGGCATCACGTCCATCTCGCCGTCGGCGACGATCGCCGCCGGGGACTTGTCGGCCGTCGGCGGCAGTTCCACCCGCCGGCCGATGGTCGCGAAGACGTCCGAGCCCGGCCTCAGGGCCAGCAAGGCCGCCAGTCCCGCCGTCGAGACCTGCGGATCGGTCATGCCCACCCGCCAGTCGGACGCCTTCGCGCCGAGCAGCTTGCTCCAGGCCGGCTGGGCGGCGGGCCAGCCGGCCTTGCGAGCCTTCGCCGAATCGACCGCCAGGACCAAGGGGCTCGTGGCCAATGACTCCGGCCTCTGGTCCAGCCGGGCCGCGCCGACATCGGTGCGTCTCGCGAAGTCGATCCAGGCGCTGGAGTCCGGGATCCAGGCGTCCGGCAGGTTGACGGACAGACCGGTGCCGGTCGGGCGAGACAGCTCGGCGGCCACCTCCGCACTCGGCCGCTCGGCCACCTCGACCGCGAGGCAGTCCTGATCCCCGGCGTCCCCGCCCAGGCCGACGGCCGCCCGCGTCACCGCGGTGGCGATCGCGGGATCGACGGCCAGGCGCAGGGTGTGCTCGGGGCAGTCGCCGCTCGCCCCCGATCCCGCCCGCGACCCGGTGTCCCGGGCGCCGAAGTTGCTCAGTACGACGACGGCTCCCGCCACCAGGAGGCCGAACACCACCAGGCCGGCGAGAATGCGCACCACCACCCGAGAGGTCATGTTGCTCCCGGGTCGTGCCTCGGCTGCCCGCTGAGGCTCACGAGTCGCCATGGCGCCGAGCCTGTTCGGTGGGAGGCCCCACTGTCAAACGCGCTGCTCGCAAACCGGTCCGGATCTCCTATCCCGGGCTCTGCGGGTTGCGGTTCTCGCGCTCGGCACGCCACACTCCACGGGTGGGGAACCTCGGTGTCGTCGGACCATCCGGTCGTCCGCTCACCAGGCGGGGGGTGCTGGGCCTGGCGAGCTTGACCGGCCTCTCGGCCTGCTCCCTCTCCGACCCCGTGGACTCGCCCGAGCCCGGATCCACGGCAGCGGCCGGACCGGTCGCCAAGAAGCTGACCTGGGCCCAGTGGCCGGGGTACATCGACTACGACGAGAACTCCAAGAAGCGGCCCACGCTGGACCGGTTCGTCGCGGACGAGGGAATCAAGGTCGACTACCAGGAGGTAGTCAACGACAACACCGAGTACGTCGAGACGATCAAGTCGGAACTGGAGGCCGGCAAGCCGGTCGGCGCGGACATCATCACCCTCACCAGTTGGATGGCCGCCCGTCTCGTTCAGGCCAAACAGCTCCAACCCATCGGCGCACTGCGGAATGCCGACAACCTGATCAGCGCCCTCCGGCAGCCGGCGTGGGATCCGGAGCAGAAGTACGCCATGCCCTGGCAGGCCGGGCTGACCGGCATCGCCTACGACGCACGCCGGGTCACGCGAGCGATCGGCAGCTTCGACGAGTTGTTCACCCGGTCGGACCTGAAGGGCCGGGTCGGTGGACTCACCGAGTTTGCCGACTCGGTGGGGGTCAGCATGCTCGCTCTCGGGAAGAATCCGGCGACCGGATCCATCGGCGATGTCGGCGATGGCGTCGACTACCTCAACGAGCTTTCCGATGCCGGTTGGTTCAAGGGCTTCTACGGCAATGACTTCGGCGATCCTCTCGCCAAGGGCGAGATCGACGCCTGTCTCGCGTGGTCCGGTGACGCCATCCAGCTTCAGCTCGACAATCCGTACCTCAAGTTCGTCATGCCCGAGGAGGGCCTGATGATCTGGGCCGACTGGATGCTGGTGCCCAAGGGATCCAAGGCCGCCCGGGCGGCGGCCAAGCTGATCGACTACTACTATCAGCCGAAGGTCGCCGCCGAGTTGGCCGCGTACGTGAACTACATCTGCCCGGTCGAGGGCGCCCAGGAAGAGATGCTGGACGTCGACCCGGATCTCGCCGAGAACCCGCTCATCTTCCCCGATCAGTCGCTGCTGGACCGTTGCTTTCAGCTCACCAGCCTCGACCCGAAAGACGACGGGCCGCTCCGCGCCCAGTTCGACTCGTTCGCCCAATAGATTTGCCCGCTAGCACACCTCAGCCGAGCTTGAACGGATCCCGGGTGGCCCCGGTCAGCTCCACCCAGACCGACTTGATCTCGGTGTACTCCCGAACCGCGTCCAGGCCGTTCTCGCGGCCGAAGCCGGAGTCGCCGAAACCGCCGAAGGGCACGTTCGGGCTCACCACGCGATAGGCGTTGATCCAGACCGTGCCGGCCCGCACCTTCGCGGCGACCCGGTGCGCCCGGCGTACGTCGAGGGTCCACACCGACGCGGCCAGGCCGTACGGCGTGTCGTTGGCGAGCGCGATCGCCTCGTCCTCGTCGGTGAACGGGTACGCCGAAAGCACCGGTCCGAAGACCTCCTCCCGGACCACCGTCATCTCGGGTGTGACGCCGGTCAGCAACGTGGGCATCACGAAGTAGCCGCCCGCCGAGTCCGCGGCGCCCCCGCCCGCGGCGACGGTCGCGCCTTCCCGGCGGGCGATGTCGAGGTAGCCGAGCACTTTCTCGTACTGCGGGCGGTTGGCCACCGGCCCCATCTCCGTGTCGGCGTCGAACGGGTTGCCCAGCTTGATCGACCGAGCCCGCTCGGCGACCAGTTCGGTGAGCTGATCGTGCACGTCGGCGTGCACGATCAGCCGGGAGCCGGCCATGCAGGTCTGGCCGGTGGCGGCGTAGACCCCGGCCACCAGGCCGTTCGCGGCGGCGGCCAGGTCGGCGTCGGGGAACACGATCTGCGGGGACTTGCCACCCAGTTCCAGGGTGACCCGATTCAGGTTTCCGGCGGCGGCCGCGGCCACCGCGCGGCCGGTAGCGGTCGAGCCGGTGAACGCGACCTTGTCGACGCCCTCGTGGGAGGCCAACCGCGCGCCCAGCTCGCGATTGGCGCCGGAGACGATATTGACCGTGCCGGCCGGGAAGCCCGCCTCGTGGACCAGCCGCGCGAACTCCAGGCTGGCCGCCGCGGAGTGCTCCGACGGCTTCACCACGATCGTGCACCCGGCCGCCAGGGCCGGAGCGAGCTTCCACGTCATCAGCAGCAGCGGCGAGTTCCACGGGGTGATCGCGGCAACCACGCCCACCGGTTCCAGGGTGGTGTAGGCGATGAAGTTCGGCTTGTCCGACGGGATCGACCGACCTTCGAGCTTGTCGGCCAGTCCGGAGAAGTAGTGGTACCACTGTGGCAGGACGCCGAGCTGCCCGATCATCTCCTTGTAGAGCTTGCCGGAGTCCCGGACCTCCAGGATCGCCAGCCGCTCGCCGTGCTCGGCGACCAGGTCGCCGAGCCTGCGCATCAGTCGCGCGCGGTCGAAACCGGTCATCGCGCCCCATTCGCCCTCCAGCGCGGAGCGTGCGGCGGCGACGGCCCGGTCCAGGTCGTCGAAGCCGGCCTCGGGAATAGTGGCCCAGGGTTGCCCGAGGTAGGGGTCTTCGGACTCGAAGGTGGCGCCGGAACCGGAGTCGCAGAACTCGCCACCGATGTACATGGAGAACTTTTCCAGCGTGCTCATGCCTGACTCTAGATCCGCTTCCGGCCGCTCCGGAAGAGGCGCCTCGCTTCGACGTACACCTCGGTGTTGTCGCAGAAGAGCCCGTCGATGCCGGCATCCATGAACCGCATTGCCTCGTCGACCGCGCGGCCGTGCCCGTGCTTCTCGACGTGTCCGTCGGCGCCGGCCAGCTGATAGTCGGCGGGCAGGAAGTGGTTCTCGGCCCGGAAGGTCCATGGGATCACCTGGAGACCGGCGGCGTGCGCGTCGGCGACCAGGCTGGTCGGCTCGCCGAGCGTGCCGTCGGCGCGCCGCGGGATCACCAGCGGCTTGTCGGGGCCGATCGCGTCCACCCACTCGACGAGCTCGGCCAGGCCGTCGGGGGCGAGCAGGTCGGCGTACCTGCGCCGGTCGCCGTAGGCCATCAGGTCGTACGGCGCCTTGTCGTGCTCGTTGAGGAAGACCAGACGGGCGCGGAATCCGAGCCGCTCGCGCAGCGCGAACAGGTTGCGCAGTTCGAAGCTCTGGATCCACAGGGCGGCATCGGGGTGGTTGAGGCCGGCCCGCTCGATCGCGGCCATCGTGGCGGTCTCGGGGTCGAAGCCCAGGCCGTGCAGGTAGGTGGAGTGCTTGATCTCGGGGATGATCCCGATGGTGCGGCCGTGCCTCTCGCTGAGCTCGCGCCGCAGGTAGAGCACCTCGTCGAAGGTCGGCACCTCCTCGAGTCCGTCGTAGACCGTGTTCCGCGGCCGGATCGTGGGCAGCCGCTCGATCGCGCGGAGGGACTTGAGCTCCTGCAACGTGAAGTCCTCGACCCACCAGCCGGTGATCTCGACCCCGTCGAGCAGCTTCGTGACCTTGCGGTCGGCGAACTCCGGGTGCCGGCCCACGTCGGTGGTCGACCCGATCTCGGGCTCGTGCCGGTCGACCAACACCCCGTCCTTCGTCATCACCAGGTCGGGCTCGATGTAGTCGGCTCCCATGGTGACGCTAAGTTCGTAGGCGGCGATGGTGTGTTCCGGGCGATGTCCGGAGGCGCCGCGATGGGCGAAGATCGTGGGCGTCGGAAAGGTGCCACGAGTCCAACCTTCGGGCTCGCTCGTGTGCGGACGGGTTGATTCGGGCATGTCGAGAAGATATTCGAACCCTCTAGGAGGAGTGAAGAAGTGAGCGACCTGAATGGCGTAGCGACGAAGTCCGGAACGTTCGACCTCGGCGGCGACCTACCGGTAGCCCGCCTCGGCTACGGGGCGATGCAACTGCCGGGACGGCCCGGGGTGTGGGGATGGCCGGACGACCCCGAGAACGCCACCCGGGTGTTGCGCCGGGCGGTCGAGTTGGGCATCGACTTCATCGACACCTCCGACGCCTACGGCCCGCACGTCAACGAGGAGCAGATCAAGGCGGCGCTGCATCCCTACCCCGACGGCCTGGTGATCGCGACCAAGGCCGGACTGCTGCGGCCCAGCCGGGAGAGCTGGCAGCCGTGCGGCCTCCCGGCGTACTTGCGCCAGGAGTGCGAGTCCAGCCTGCGACGGCTCGGCCTGGAGCGGATCGACCTGTTCCAGTTGCACCGGATCGACCCCGCGGTCCCGCTCGAGGATCAGGTGGGTGAACTCAAGGCCCTTCAAGGCGAAGGCAAGATCCGGCACATCGGACTGTCCGAGGTCACGGTCGCGGAGCTTCAGACGGCACAGGCCATCGCCCCGATCGCCTCGGTGCAGAACCTCTACAACCTCGCCGACCGATCGGCCGAGGACCTCCTCGACTACTGCACGGCGGAGAGCATCGGCTTCATCCCGTGGTACCCGTTGGCGGCGGGCGCGCTGGCCGAACCGGGCAGCGCACTCTCCGCGATCGCCGAGCGCCTCGACGCGACGCCGGCCCAAGTAGCGCTCGCATGGCTGTTGCGGCGGTCACCGGTGATGCTGCCGATCCCGGGCACCTCCAAGATCGAGAACCTGGAGAACAACACCGCGGCGGCCGGCATCGAGTTGACCGACCAGGACTTCGACGCGTTGTCGGCGCTGGTCACTGCTTGAGCCACGGCCAACCTGGTGGACCCGGGAGCACGATCGCTCCCGCGTCCTGGGTCAGCCCGCGGGAGTGAATCGGGCGAGCACGTCGGAAGCACGCAGGAAGCGGCGGTCCGCGAGTTCTGGCGAGATGTGACCCGCGAGCTCCAGCGACACCAACCCGTGCACGGTCGCCCAGCAGAGATGGGCGATGTCGTCGGCATCGGTTCCGGGCTCGGTGAGGACCAGAGTGCCGGCGTCGAGACAAGCCTGGACGGACCCGAGGACGACGCCGAGGGTGCTCTCGCGGGCGCGACGACGGGCCTCCTCCGGCGGGCGGTAGCCCGGAATCGCGTCACTGAACATGACGGCGAAGAATCCGGGCTCACGGTGGGCGAAGGCACGGTAGGCCTGACCGATCGAGATGATCCGCTCGCGCGATCCCGGCGGCGGGTCGACCGACGACAGCGCCGCGCCGAGTCGGGCATGACCCTCCGCGAAGACCCCGTCGATCAGGCCGTCCTTGCCGCCGAAGAGCGTGTAGACCAGCTGCGCCGAGCCGCCCGCCGCCGCCGCGACCCGGCGTACGGACAGGCCCGCCGGACCGTCTGCCGCGAGCAGCCGCACGGCCGACTCCAGCACCGTCGTACGCCGTTCCCGTTCGCCTTCTCGATGGTCGGGTTGCACAACCACTCCTCTTGTAACACTGTCATAACACTGTTATATTCTCATCTCGAACAGAGAAATCCAATACTCCGAGAGGTACGCATCATGTCCGATCTCGCGATTCAACTCAGCACAGTCATTCTCCTGGGCGGCGGGGTCGCCACCCTGCTGCTCTGCTTGGCAATTCTCGGCTACGGCGCGGCACGGATCGAGTCACGGGAGCCGACCGGGCGGCCCGGACGGGGCGTCCGGGGCACCGTCGCCGGGATCGCCCTCGTCCTCGGCGTCTGGTTCGCCTGGGCGGTCGCCACCAGTCTGGCCGGTCCGTTGGAGTTCGGCGTCGTGATCCCGGGAGCATTGCTGGCGATCACCATCGGCTCCGCCGCGACCTTCCTGCCGGGCTTTCGCCGACTGCTGGAGGCCGCACCCACCTCCTGGCTGATCTGGGCCCAGTTCTACCGGGTGCTCGGGGTGCTCTTCATCGTCCCCTACCTGACCTCCGGGGTACTCACGCCCGGGTTCGCTCTGCTGGCAGGAATCGGAGACGTGATCACCGGCGTCCTCGCGATTCCCGTCGCCCTCCTGGTGGCCCGACGAGGTCGCGGCGCACGGGTGGCGTTCTGGGCGTGGACCGCGTTCGGCATCCTCGACCTGATCGTCGCCCCGTCGGCCGCGGCGATCTTCGGATTCGAAGCCGTCGGTCAGAACCCGGGATTCCCGATCACCACGATCCCGCTCTTCTTCGGTCCTCCGTTCGGCATCCTGATCCACATCGTCACCCTGCGCAGCTTCTCCCTTCATCACCCCGCGGGACCGACGACTCCCGACTCCCAGCGCGAGCCGCTGGTGGTGGCCTCGCGCTGACTCCACTCGGTCGGCATGAAGGATCGCTTGGGTGGCGGAACTGCAGCGCTTCATCCCGCGGTATCCATTGGCGGCGAGCGTGCTGGCCGGACCGGGCAGCACGCTCTTCGCGAGCCGACGAGCGTCTCAGCGCGACGCCGACGCGGGTGCTCGCGTGGCTGGTGCGAGTACTGCTATTGGCGTCGGTGGAAGGTGATGGTGGGGAGTCCGGTGTC
>JBOFLE010000130.1:0-4811 GCA_051657705.1 Nocardioides sp.
GCTTCCACGCCGAGCGGGGCGTCGCCGGTGACGGCCACCTGCCCGGTTTCGAGTACGACGTCCACGGACCTCACGCCGGGCAGATCCGACAGTTCCTCGGTGACCGAGGCGACGCAGTGCCCACACGTCATCCCGACCACGGTCCCGGTCCAGGTCGTGCTCATGACCTCACCAGGCGAGCAATCGCCTCGACGGCTTCGCCGACCTTGGCTCGAGCGGCCTCGTCGTCGACCCGGGCGGCGTCCACGACGCAGTGGTTCATGTGCTCTTCGAGCAGGCCGATCGAGACGGCGTGCAGTGCCTTGGTCATCGCCGAGACCTGGGTCAGGATGTCGATGCAGTACTTCTCTTCCTCGACCATTCGCTGAATGCCGCGGGCCTGGCCCTCGATACGTCGCAATCGCGTGAGGTAGTCGTCCTTGCGATGGATATAGCCGTACTGAGGCGCGGTCTCGTTCACACTCTCAGGATACCCTGCAGGGGTATGCAATCAAGAACTTCCCGGCTCGGTTTCCGGCGAGGGCAACACGCCGAGCAGGACGTCTATCTCGGCAGTGGTGAGCGGTCGATCGGTCTCGCTCGCGGCGATGATCAGGTTGGTGGTGAGCTCGACCTCGCCGAGCAGATCGGCATCCTCAAGAGACACATCGAACTGATCCTCGGCCATAGCCCCTCCAAGCTAGCGAATCCGTGCCGAACGTGCGCGGGAGACAACCCCCGAGAGACAACCCCCGAGAGACAACAAGGCCCTCGCCGATGGCGAGGACCTTGTCGGGTGTTCGAAACCTCAGAGAGGGCGAACGTTCTCCGCCTGCGGACCCTTGGGGCCCTGGGTGACGTCGAACTCCACCTTCTGGTTCTCGTCCAGGGACTTGTACCCCTGGCTCTGAATCGCCGAGTAGTGGACGAAGACGTCGTCGCCGCCATCCTCCTGGGCGATGAAGCCGAAGCCCTTCTCAGCGTTGAACCACTTTACGGTGCCTTGAGCCATGGTGCTCGTTACTCCTCAATCGGTGCGTAGGGGCGTCACCTCGACGACCCGACATCAGATGCGGTGACATCAACGCTCTGACTGCGTGATTGGGACTCACGAAGCAGAAACGCCGTTGGATCACAAACTCCGCGGGCGTAGGACCAGCAAGAACTTGCACACCTGTTGCTATGCCCAACTGTAGCAATCAGCACCAGATAACCAATTCCTGGCACCACCATCGCGTACCACATGCCCAGGCCGGCCGCGCGGAGTTCACCGCCGCGGGCCGACTGCGCCATACTGAGTCGCCGCGGGCGCATCCCGCGAGGGCCTCTAGCTCAATCGGTTAGAGCAGCAGACTTTTAATCTGTTGGTTGTGGGTTCGAGTCCCACGGGGCCTACCGCCATCCCTCCACCTCGGGCAGCGATGCGCCCGCTCGAACCGCACTCCCACCACCGCGACGAGAGTCGGGGCCTTGGTCCGTACCGTGATTTTCGGGCCCTTCGAACGACAATCCGCGAGCGTTGTCGCCTCGTGCCGGGAGCGATGGCAAGTGACGTCTTGCCAGATTTTGCCACCCCTCATGACACTGATGGCTTCCGTTCACGACCACCCCGAGGAGAGTCCACCATGGTCACCTTCACCACGTACACCCCGCACGCGATGCCTCCGCCGCGCCGGCCCACCTAACGGGTCAGACCCAGGCCGCACCAAGGCCGGCTTCGGCGTGCGGCTTTCGACCGTTCTGCCACACGGGTCTCCTCGCTCCCAGCATCATGCTGGAGGCGCGATACGCCCGGATAGCCAGGTCCGTCTGGCCCAGGGCTCGGCGGGCATCGGCGAGCTCGAACCAGAGCTGAGCCACGTCGCGTTCGTCGTGCAGGAGCACGAGCAGGTCGTGCGCCTCGTCGTAGGACCGCGAGGCCGCCTCGAAGTCCGGCTTCGCGGCATGCACATGACCGGTCAGCAGGATCCGCTCGACGGCGATCATCGGCAGTTGGTCCTCGGCCTCGCGGGGCACCTGATCGAGGAAGGCCATGGCTTCCTTGAGCAGACCGCCGCCCAGACGAACCCTGGCCCTGCCCAACAGGTTGCAGGCCAGATCGATCCGGTTGGCCGAGGACCAGTCCAGCTCGCGGCCGGCCAGTTCGAAGAGTGCGTCGGCCGCCGCCAGGTCGGGCTCGGGCGCGGTCAAGTGGTAGAAGGCGAGCTCGGTTCTCAGCAGCGCCAGATTGCGGGTGCTGTCACCGTTCTCCAGCATGGCCAGGGCCTTGGTGGCGAGGCTGATCGCCTCCGAGGTGTTCCCGGCCTCGTGCTCCATCTGGGAAGCCACCCAGTGCGCCGAGGCCCGGCCCTCGGTGGTGTCGAACTTCTCGGCCGCGTCCAAGGCCCGGGCACACAGCCGCCGGGCGCGGTTCACGTCGTCCTTGCCGCGGTAGGCACTCGCGACGTTGACGGTCAGCTTGATGTGATCGTCGAGGCCTTCCAGACCCTGTCTTCTCAACTTGGCGAGCATCTCCTCGCCGACGGTGATGGCCTGATCGAGGCTGCCGGTCTCAAGATAACAGCGAGTCAAAGCCAGGCCGACGGCCCCCAAGACCTTTCCATCGGTCGTCTCGCCCTGCAGATCCTCCAAGGCGATGATCGCGTCGTTGGTCTCCCCCTCGGCCTCCATCGTCAACGCCAGCGTGAGCGTGGCATGATGCGCCAGGTCGCGATCGGCCGTGCGCTTGGTAGCCGTGATCACCTGCTCAGCCAAGCGCCGCGCGTTGTGAAGCTCGCCCGCGGCCAAGGCCAGGCTCGCATGGGTGAGCTTGAGCTCCATCACCGACCGGCGCTCCTGCGGGGCACCGTCGAGCAGCTCCTCCAGCGTCAGATCCAGCCGGGAGGCGAGCAACTCCAGGGTGTGCTTGCTCGGCCGCCGGACCCCGGACTCGTAGCGGGAGATCGCGGAGGAGGTCAAAAAGCCGTCGGCCACCTCGTCCTGAGTCATGCCTACCGCCCGACGGGCAGCCTTGATCCGCTCGCCGATGTCATCCGGACTCGCGAACGAGGGGGTTTCCTGGGGTGCCGTCACCATTTGATGCTCCCGGGTCGCAATGGAGGACTACTACGGTAGTCGATACCGAGGCCTAGCATGAACTATTCCACACCTTTGGGGTATCGGCCATCGATCGGACCGACTCGCCGCCGTCAACGACAAGCGGTCGGCGACTTGGGACGCAGCGCGCCCTTCCTGGTCTTGTACATCGGGCCGAGGTGGCGGCGAGTCTTCGCCGTCCAAGCGCGCGGGAAGCGTTTCGTGCCCACGGACACCCTGCGCACCTTGACCTTGAACGAGACCGAGCCGGCCGTGGTGCCCGCCCAGCAGGACGTTCCGTTGCCGCCGGTGGCCGCCGCCTTCTTCTTGATCCTGGCCCCCACCGGCTTGCCCTCATAGCGCATGACGACCTCGGTGGCGCGCCTGGCCGGACTCTCCCAGCGGGTCTTGACCATGACGGTAAGGCCACGGGTCGCCCCGGTCGGGACGGTGAACGCCACCTTCCGGGCTGTCGCGGTCCGCCACGGCGAGATCCACCAGGTGGCCTTGCCGTGGCGCTGTCCGAGCCGGACCCGGCATACCTTCTTGCATCCGTTGCCCTTGAGCTTGAAGGAGAGCCTGGTCGTCGGCGTACCGGGTCCCGCGATAGTAACCTTGGGAGCCGGGAACACCGCGAAGTTCCGGTACGGCTTGCCCGAGACCCTGGCGCGGATCCTGGTGCGGCCACCCACCCGCAGAGCCGTCGCGTCGGCCTGGAGAGCCAACAGGCCCGGGTAGTCCGGACCGCGGGCCGGCAGCCGATACGGCAGCACCGCCCCGGTCGCCGCGTTGGCGGCGAAGAACTGGCGCCGCGACCGGGTGCCGTTCGTGCTGGTGACCTGGGCCCCGAAGTGCCCACCGAAGTAGGCCACTCCGTCCCGCACCGTCACGGCCTGCACATCGCCGTCGGTACGGGCGCTCCACACCGGCGCGTTGCGTCGGGGAGCGGTCGCCCAGGCGACGGCCTTGCCGCCGGGCTCGCCGCCGATCGCGGCGTACACCCGCGAGGAGTCCACGGCCAGATCCCAGGTCCGGCACGGTACGGCGTCGCTCCCGCACTGCGGAGCCGGAGCCCAACCGGTGTCCGCACCCGAACCGGCATCGACCGACGCCAGGAACGACTGTTCACGCGTGCCGATCCGCTCGAACGTGCCGCCGAGATACACGGTTCCGTCGCCGACGGCTACCGCCCGGACCGCGCCCGCACCGCCGACTCTGGCATTCCAACCGCTGTCGGCCGCCGCATTCGTCGTGGACAGCTTGGCCACGCCGCGGCGATCCAGGCCCCCTGCCTTGGTGAACCTGCCCGCGACGTACACCCGACTGCCGCGCACGTCGAAGTCCCACACCCGGTCGTCGAGGTTCGGTCGCCACGCGGACGAGACCGAACCGCCGGGGGAAACCTTGGCCGCGAACCTCTGGGAGGTGCCGCCGATGCTGGCGAAGTCACCTCCGACGAAGACGCTGTCGCCCGGGCCGATCGCCAAGGCGGCCACCGCCGGGTTGGTCCGCAGGCCCGCCGAGTCCAGCTCGGCGGAATTCCCGACCACGGACGGCGCCCATCCCGCCACCGGGTCTCCGCTGCTCCGGTCGATGGCCGCGAGGTTGTCGCGAGCCACGCTCGCGCCGGTCACGGGATTGGTGAGCTTGCTGAACTCGCCGCCCAGGTAGATCCGCGACGCCGTGGTCGCGATAGCCCAGACCGGCCCGTCGGGAACCCACGCTCCGACTGCCTTCCCGCTGTAGTCCTCGGCGCG
>JBOFLE010000131.1:0-3774 GCA_051657705.1 Nocardioides sp.
GTCGCGGCGCCAGCGGTGCCAGGCTCCGGATAGCTCGGATCGCAACGGGTGTGGCACCCTTCGCCAGCACAGTCCACAGACCAGGAAATCGGTCGGGGCCATCCGACGACACGCGGCACAGCTCTTGATCACGACACACCGTCCATCGGTGCCGACATCGCGTCAGGCTGCCGCCGGGCCACGGTGTGAGGCTCGGCCCGACAGGTTGGTTGAATCGTTGTACCTCTCGCAGAGCCGATCACTTCTTCCATTCTGCCGGGGACCGGCAGGGCGCCGATGCTCCAAGTTCTGACTGGCTCGATGAGGCAGTCTGTCCAACGGGCAAACCTCGTCACGTCCAGCGCCGATGCATTTCTTATTCGAAACCTCGCGATCATTGCTGTCTCCTTCGCGTCCCACAAACGCCGTTGCGTCATGACGTGGACACTATTTTCAGAGGACGGCTATCGGTAGATGACCGTGTCGTGAACTACGGGAACCTGCCCGAACGTGCGTGAACATCGTGAACTTTCTGGTCGGAAGCCAGTCATGGATTGCCGAACAGCGGACACTGTGGGGTGTCTGAAGTGGATCGCGTTAAGAGGGGGGCGACCGTGCAGGAGACGACCGTGGGCAACGCGCCGGTCTCGTTGGTGGAGGCGCTTCGCCTGGCTGGGTGGGGTCCTCGGCAGCTCGTGGATGCGATCAACCGTCAGCTATCTCTGCAACGGCGCGACAGGGATCGGCTTGACCCGACGGCGGCGTACGCCTGGGTGCGGCGTGGTTATCGCCCGCGGCCACCGATACCGGACGTTGCCGCGGACGTCTTGTCAGAGCAGCTCGGATGCCGCATCACCGCCGCGCAGTTGTGGCCAGGACGTACGGGCGACCACACGGCTCAAGTCCGAGTCGCGACCCATGGGCTTGACGAGAGGATGTCAGTGCACGATCTCGTGGGACGGCTCGATGGCCTGAGTGAGACGGGGACCACCCCGCACAGCGAGTTCGTCGGCTCCTCAGGGCACGACTTGACCATGGTGGTCCTCGATCAGCTCCGCGGAGTCTCCTTCGCGTCGCACAACCGGGCCGGGCGAGAGCGGGTGTTGCCCGAACAGGTCGATCTCATCTCCGCTCACATCGCCGCGCTTCGCCGCCTCGATGACAAGCATGGCGGCGGTGCACTCAGCCTCCGGTACGTCACTGCCGAGTTGCGTAGTGTGATCGAGTTGTTCCGCCATTCCAACCATGAGCCCGCCGTGGGCCGCGGGCTGCTCACGAATATCGCCGATCTTGCTCAGTTGCTCGGCTGGCTCCAGTTCGACTCGGGGCGATACGGACCTGCTGAGCGCTATCTGCTGCTGAGCATCGGGGTGTGTCGGTCGATGAATGACTCGGATCGGGCCGCCAACGCTGTCGGCATGCTCAGCTACGTTTCCGCCTTCGCCGGGCATGGCCGACAGGCGGTGATGCTGGCTGACTCGGCCAACCACGAAGCGTCTGCGGGCGACCCGGTTCTGCGCGCTCGCCTTCTGGGCCGTGATGCCACGGCCGCCGCCGCCGATGGCGACCTCGGACGGTTCCGCCGTACTTCCGAACAAGCCATACAGCTACTTCTCGACCGTGCGAACCAGGAGACACCGTCCTTCCTCTACTACCTGGTTCCCGAGCAGCTCGCCGCCGAAGCCGGACAAGGCTTGGTGACCCTTGCCGAACGCTCAACGGCCAACCGCAAGCGCCTGCTCGACGACGCAGTCGATCTGCTGGAAAATGCGATGAGGACGCTGGCGCCTGCCGGGGCCGGCAGCCAAACGGTGTACTCGCGCTCCGCGCTGCTCCACATCACCTTCCTTGCCAAGGCGTACCTGCTGCGTGGCGAGCTTCCGGAAGCAGTGGACACGATGCGGGTCGCCGTGCGCCTCTTACCGGATGTCCAGTCACCCCGCGGGCGTGCCTACCTGCGATCGCTGCGGCCCGCGCTGGCTCGCCGAGCGCGCTCCGCGGTAGTGAGCGAGTTCCTACCGGAACTCGATCAGGCATTATCGGTGACATGAAGAGACTGTTGTCGGGTGATGCTGCGGTTCGCCGAACCGAAGCCATCGCTCTCGTCGACCGCCGGTTCCAGCACCCGGATACAGCACGACTCCTCCAGGCCTTCCGCGACGAACAAGTCGGCCGCTACGGGTTCGCCGACCCGATAGTTGCCGATCGGGCAGAATACGACGCCCCATATGGGGCCTTTCTGGTGGCCTACCGCAACGGCAGGGCAGGCGGATGCGGCGGCCTCCACTGGTTTGACCGAGCCATGGGTGTCGCTGAGATCAAGAAGCTCTACGCCGTGCCAGAGATGCGTGGACACGGCCTCGGCCGGCTGATGCTCGTCGCATTGGAGCGGCGAGCAGTCGCCCGCGGCGCACGGCAGATCCTCCTCGAATCAGGAACACGCAACCATGCGGCCCTGCACCTGTTCCACGGTCTCGGCTACCAGCCCATCCCAGGCTACGCCGACGCACGAGACCCCGAGATCAACCGTGCCTTCGCGAAGACTCTGGCAGTTGACCTCAATCCGCCGGTGGCTATCCCGATGCGAGCCAGCGGGTGATCAGCGAAGCCTCCTTGGCCGGATCGATCCCGTGCTGGGCGAACCGCTCGTGCGGCACAGGTTGGCCGCCGGCCGAGATCCAGCGCCAGGTGTCGGCCACCGTGTCGGCCAGCGGCCGGCAGTGAAGCCCTGCCGCGAGCGCTTTCGACACGTTCATGCTCCATGGTGCGGGAGCGTTGCGCCACAACGGGAGTTCCGTCCACTGGGTCACCCCCTGGGTTTCCAGCCAGTCCTCGTCGACCCACACCAGATCGGGCGGTAGGTCCGACTCGTCGGCCACGACCTGGGCGCATGCGGTGAGCATGTCACCGAAAGTCTCGCGGCCGGCAGGGGCGGCGACGTTGAATGTCCCCGTTACCCGCGTTTCGGCGAGGCCGATCAGGAACCGGGAGAGATCACGTACGTCGATGGGCTGGATGGGCCGGTCCGGCCCCGGAGTGAGTACGTGTCCTCCCCGCCGCATGCGGGCGAGCCACCACGGCAACCGCCCGACGTACTCGTATCTCCCGAGCACCACGTGCGGTCGTAGGATCAGCAGCCCGTTATCGCCGTACCAGCGGCGGGCGGCCATCTCGCAGCCCACCTTGAGGGGACCGTAGGCATCGGGCTCCCACCCTCGTGTCCCAGGGTCGTGGTCGGGCTCGCCGGCCCACAACGCAGAGTTCTCGTCCACCGGCCGGTGGGGCCAATCTCGATACGCCGAGATCGTCGACACCAAGACCAGGCGCTCGCTGACATCAGCCAATATCCGTGACGACGCACCCACCACGGCCGGAATACTGCCCGCAGTGTCGACCACGACATCCCACGGACCATGCGACGCCAAGCGCCGCACATCCTCCGCCCTTTCGCGATCACCGTGCACCACCCGGGCACCAGTGGGAGGTGCGCCCGAAACACCACGATGAAACACCGTCACCCGATGCCCCCGAACGATCGCATCCTGCGCGACCATACGACCGACAAACCACGACCCACCCAACAGCAACACCCGCACCCGCCCATTCTGACGGCCCGGCCCGGACGGGTCATGGGGCCGGTCGCACGCGGGCTACCTCAGTTCGGGATAGCGGGTTCGATGTCGAGCAGTACGGTTTCGTTGATCATCGGGTTGTTTGGTTGGTGAGGTAGGTCAGTACCTTTCCGCGGGCGGTGAGGTAGTGGCCGAAGAGGTGGAGGTCGTCCAGGTCGCGGCG
>JBOFLE010000132.1:0-31639 GCA_051657705.1 Nocardioides sp.
TCAGGACGTCGTCGACGGCTACTTCCGGGCGATCCGGGACGCGCCGTTCCAGTTCATGTTCATTCCGTCGTTCGTCTGCAATCTGGCGTGCTCCTACTGCTTCGAGGGCGAACTCACGAAGAAGAGTCCGCAGATGGACGAGGACATGATCGAGGCGGCCTTCGACAGCATCCCCCGGATCCAGGAGCTGCACGAGAATTCGGGACCTCCCTACATCACGCTCTTCGGGGGCGAGCCGCTGCTCGATACTCCCTACCAGCGCTGGGCGGTGGAGGAGATCCTACGTCGCAGCCACGACCGGGGATACCCGGTCACCGCGATCACCAACGGGGTTGCCCTCGACAGGTACGTCAGCCTGCTCCTCGACTACGGGTGCGAGGAGGTGCAGGTCAGCCTCGACGGCCCGCCCGGTATCCACGACCAGCGTCGAGTGTTCCGCAACGGCCGTCCGACCTTCGATCTGATCGCCCGGAGCATCGACGCCGCCACGGCCCGCGGCCTCCGGGTGCTGATCCGAGTACTCGTGGACCTCGACACCGTCGAGCACATGCCGGCGATGGCCGACCTGGCCGACAGCCTGGGCTGGCTCGACGACCCGCTGGTCCGGATCTTCTACGGCTTCACCAAGCAGACGACCTTCTTGCACGTGACACCGCATCATCCCGAGGATCGCCGGCAGCGGATGGTGCGCGGCGATGTCGCCCCGGGCCTGCAGGACGCGTTCTACGCGATGCTCCGCGACAACCCGAAGGTCGACCGGATGCTCGAACCGGACCCGGCTCGGATTCGCGCGGCCGTCCTCGAAGGCGACCGGATCCGGCCCAATCTCCAGGGCTGCAGTGCCGGCACCAGCGTCGTGGCCTTCGATCCGAATGGCAAGATCTACGGTTGTCCCGAGACCGTCGGCCGACCGCACCATGCCTGCGGTTCGTTCGCCCCGGAGCTCCGCTACAGCGGCGGATATCGGGAGCCGTGGCGGCACCGTTTCGTGGACACGGTTCCGCAGTGCCGTGACTGCAACGTCAAACTCTTCTGTGGTGGAGGCGGATGTCCGATCAAGGCCTGGGCCGCGAGCGGGGGAGACTTCAATACCTGCTACTGCCCTCAGGTGTCCACGATCAAGACTCGCGTGGAACGCGAACTGGAGTATCTGCTCCCCAAGGCACTCGTGCGGCAACGAACGCCCGATCGGGTCGATCATCCGACGGGGACCTGGGAGAAGCTCACCATGACGGGAGACTTCCCGTGGATGAGTTGAGCGTGCGCGTCGACCAGACCATCGACGAAGCGTCGGCCGGCTGTTGCGGTGGCGCGGACGCGGGCTGTGGCAGTGCGTCGTCCCCGGCGCCGACATCGACTGCGTCGTCGCCGACCATCGAAGACCAGGTGCGGGCGACCTACGACGGCCTCGCCGAGTCGGGGACGAGCATCCTGTGCTGTGCTCCGCAGACGATTTACCGCCCCGAGGAGCTCGACGGCGTGCCGGACTGGGTCCTCGAGCTCTCCAGCGGTTGCGGGTCGCCGCTGGATGCCGTGGAGCTGACGGCCGGGATGACCGTCGCCGACTTCGGATGCGGCGCCGGTCTCGACCTGCTGATCGCGGCCCAGCGCGTGGGCGCCGACGGAAGGGTGATCGGGGTCGACGCGTCGCCCCACATGGTCAAGACGGCGCGCCGGGCGGCCAAGGAGGCCGGTGCGGCGAATGTCGACGTCCGGGTCGGAGACATCCGGAGGCCGCCGATCCGAGACGGCTCGGTCGATGTCCTGATGTCGAACTGCGTGCTGGGAATGTTTCCCGACAAGGAGCAGATCCTCGGCGAGATACTCCGGGTGCTGCATCCCGGTGGGCTGGCCGTGATCTCGGACGTCGTGTACGCCGACGAAACCGTGCCCGCGGAGGCCGCGGTCGCGACGAGCGCCACCGCCGAGGAGTTCGCGAGCTGTGTCGTCGGACTGACGGCCGCCCAGTATCGCCGGCTGGTCTCCGATGCCGGTTTCGCGGAAGTGACGTTCCGTGCGGACGGTCCGGTTCCCTACCGGGACGGCGCACAGGTCATGAGTTCCATGATCTTCGCCAGGGCCGGCGAGCGTGCCTGCTGCTGAGACCACGGCGTCGCCGGTTGCGATCACGGACTGGGCCACGGTGTCGGCGGACAGCGCGGTCGCCCGGCGTGGTCACTACCGGGTCCGGGAGCTCCACGGAACCACCGACCGCGACTCGGTCGCCTGCACCGACGTGTCGCGGGAGCTGGTGTCCGCGACGATGCGGGCGCCCGCTCCGGGCTTCGCCAGTTCCAGCGGCGCCGACCTCGCCGTGGTTCTGCGTCGCGCCGAGCAGGCGGCCGCGGCGACCCGGGCCGATCGACGCGCTGTACCGTACGACACGGTCCGAGGTACCTTCGGGACCCACGGCTGCGATCGTGATCGGCTCGACGGGTTGTTCTCACCCGGCTGGGCCCACGACGTCATCGCGAGCGCCCGGAAGCTGCACCCGGACGTCGCCCACATCGACCTCCACGCTCGATCGTGTCGCTCGGACGAGACCACGCAGACCACCGAGGGGACGCTCGCCCGCGTGGTCCGGGACGATCTCACTATCCGCGTGGTGGTCGCGGTGGCGGGTCGGCACGGCGTCGGCAACACCACGCTGTCCCTGGGGGCCGCGGGAGACCCAGCCGCGTTGGCGGAATCCCTGCAAGCGCGGATCGGGCCCGCCGTCCGCGACGCCGTCGACTCGGCAGGTCGTCGGAGCCTGACCGCTGCCGACCTTCCCGTGGTGCTGGACGGGCGGCTGGCCGGAGTCTGGGTCCATGAGACGTTCGGACATCTGGCCGAGGCCGACCACCACCTCGACGGCCCGAACCTTGCCAGGATCGCCACCGAGAGCGACTCGAATGCCGGATCCCTGCCGAGCGTCGTCGATCACGGAGCCGGTCCGCACGCTCGCGGTTACGTGCCGGTGGACGACGAGGGGGTGTGCCCGCGCGCGGTCGTGCTGGTCGACCGTGGTGAGCCGACCGGCGCGCTCTTGCACTCTCTCGATACCGCCGCATTGCTGGAGCAGGAGCCGACCGGCAACGGCCGGGCCGTGGATGTCGGTCATCGCGCGATACCGCGACTGAGAACCCTCGAACTCCGCCCCGGGCAAGCATCGCTCGATGAGCTCCTCCAGTCGGCCGATGCCGGTCTCTACGCCACCGGCTTCCATGGTGGCCAGACCGATCGCGACACGTTCTCTCTCATCCCCGCGGTGGTGCGTCGGATCCGGAGAGGGCGACTCGGTCCGGTGGTCTCCCCGGTGACGATGCTCGGTTCGATCGCCGGGTCCTGGAGCGCGCTCGCCGGAATCGGCGGCGAATCCTGGACCGGCGACACGTCCGCGGCATGCGGCAAGCTGGGCCAGTGGCCGCTGGCCACCAGTTCGTGGGCCCCGCCGGTCCTGATCAGGAGCCTCCGTGTCGAACCGCGTTGAGGACGAGGCGGAGTCCGCGGCCGAGGTGATTACCAGGACCCAGGTCGATCTGGAGGACGATCGAGTGCGGGCGGTGGAGTCCCGGCGTACCGCTCGTCACGCCTACGCGCGCCCCGGACCGGGCTCCGTGACTCGGGTGGTGCGAGAAGGGGCACCGAGTCGTACGACGCCGCCGTGCCTGCGAGCCGCCATCGTCGCCGTCGAGTCCCGGAGCACGCAGGACCCGGCGCACGGCGAGCGGGTGCCGGCGCTCGCCCGGAAGGCCGCCGCCGAGCTCGGGGACCGGCTCCGGGCGCGGACCACCGCCAGGGTGGAAGCGGTCACTCACGTGCTCGCGCTCGGGAGGGCGGCGAGCCGGATCCGCGACCTGCGGTGGTGGCACTGGCGGATCGCGCTCGCGGACGTGAGGGCGCCCTTCGTCTCATTCTGGTCCCCGACCCACGAGGTTCCCGAGGCGGTGACCGCCGCCCTGACGCGGAGTCGCCGCTACGCCGCGATCACCGATCCCGCAGACCTGGTGACGCCGCGGTTCCTGGTGTTGAGCCCGAGTGCCGTGCATGCGCTGCTCACGCCGGTGGTCCTCGCGCTCGGCGAGCCGACCGGCCGTGAGCGGGCCATCCCGCTGGCCTCGCATCTCTGCCTGACCAACGGACCTGGAGTCGGCGATCTCGCCCCTCCCGCGTGGCTGCCGGCGCCCTCGTACGACGACACCGGCCGCCCGATCGCCGAGACCGTGCGGATTCATGGGGGACGGAACCCGGTAGGAGCGCTACCCGCGTTGCGCGCCCGATTCCGGGGCAAGCCGCTTGACGGCGGGCTCGATCGCCCCCTGACCAACCTGCCCCATCAGGTCCGCCTGATCTCCGCCACCAAGGACTCGCCGTCGGTCGAGACGTTGCTCTCCGCGTCCGAGCCGACGTTGCTGATCGAGTCCTTCGCCGCCGACCCGGCCAGCGTTCGCGGAGTCCGTATTCCGGGACGAATCCTCGATGGCGCACTGTGGCGGGCCGGCGAACCGGTCCGCCATGTCCGTGGCCTCGCGGCCACCCTCGACGTCCGGCGGATGCTCGGGGCGCGGTCGACGACCCTGTCCCGCGAGGTGTGGGCCGTCACCCGGAGGTGGACCGGGGCGCTGCCGTACGCCGCGTTCGACACCGCCGAGGGGCGGTGAGGTGACCGCGGTGGTCGTCGGCGGAGGCGTCGCCGGCCTGGTGACGGCGCTCCTGCTGGCGGAGGCGGATCACGAGGTGGCCCTCGTCGAACGTCGGCAGCTCGGCGCGGACAGCGTGTCGACGCACTACTTCGGACGCACGCTGATCGAGTTCTTCGAGTCCCGCGGCCTGTCGGATGCCCTGTTCGCGACCGGAGCGCCACGGCTGCGGGCGTGGCACGTGGGCTACGAGGGCAGCTACTTCGGCGGTCCCATGGGAACCGAGGACGTGCCTAGCTACAACCTCACGGTCCGGCGCCGCCATCTGACCCGGATCCTGGGTGAATTCGCTCGCTCGCGCGGACGGATCTCGGTGTTCGAGCGGGCCTCGGTGACGGGTCTGCTCCGGGACGGAGACGCGGTGACCGGCGTCGTGCTTCGCGACGGCACGCGACTGCGGGCAGATCTCGTGGTCGGTGCGGACGGCTTCCACTCCGGTGTCGCCCGGCAGGCCAGGGCGGGTACGCAGTTCGACGCCGGGCCCTTCCGGGTAGCGACGCACGCCTACTGGACCGGAGTGATGCCGTTGCCCACTCCGTCGCTCGAACTCTGGCATGCCGGCGACGCCGTGGTGCAGTTGGCTCCCTGCGACGGCGAGCAGTGGGTTGTCATGCTGTCGACCGACCAGGCGCGAGGTCACCGGCGAGACGAGTACGTCGCCCGGATCCGCGAGTTCCCCGGTCTCGGTCCGCGGTTCGCGACGGCGTCGGTCGCCTCGCCGGTGTACCACTCCGGTCCGGTGCCCAATCGCGCGCGCCGCTGCGCCGGTCCGGGCTGGCGGCTGGTCGGCGACGCCCTGTGTTTCAAGGATCCGCTGTTCGGATCCGGACTCACCGATGCGCTGCGTGCCGCGACCGCACTCGTGGCGACCGCCGATCTGCCACCCCATGAGTCGTCGGCCGCCTACGCGAGGCGAGTGGCCGTCGAGGTCGTGGAGCGGCTACGACAGGACGTCGGTCAGTTGGCCCTTCCGGAGCCGAGAGCGGAGAACGCACGGCTCGGCCGGACGCTGCTTCGGCATCCCGCCCTCGCGCTGGACCTGAAGACTCACGCGAGCGACCTGATCGGCGGCCTCGCGCCCGAGCGCCGCGCCTTCTGGGCCGCGGCGGCCGGCCTCGCTGAGACGAGTGGGCCTTGATCCGGTCGCGGATGCCCGACTGGCTGGCGCCGCACTACTCCCGGATCGTGGTCCGCCAGGAGGACATCGCCCGATATCGATGGCGCGAGGCGACCGGCCAGGACTCCGACGGGGCCGGCGCGGGCGCGCCGGACTGCGGAGTCCTGGCCTCCGGCGATCTCGTCCATCAGGCGCTCGCCTCCGGTGAGCGGGTGCTCGCCAGGGAGTTCGCGACCTGGTACTTCAAGATCCGGCTCCGGGCCGCGACGCGAGAGCTGAAGGCCGCGCTCGCCGCGCTCGAGGCCGAGGTCGACGGAACGCCGATGTCGCACGCCCGGCTTGTCGCGACCGCCGCCGACGAGTCCGACCCGGCACGGGCCGCGAGGCTGGCCGAGGCGCTGGCGAAGACCCGGCCCGAGGCCCGCGCCGCGCGGGAGGCGTGGATGGCCACTCACCACCGCGCCGTTGTTGCCCTCGGCTACCCGAGCCACGGGGTCCTGGTACGGGACCTGTACCCGGGTGTCGATGCCGCTGCCCGAGCGGCCGTCGACTTCCTGGCGGAGTCCGCCGAGGACTTCTTCGGCGCGTGGGGTCAATGTCGACCGGAGGGGCGCGAGAAGCGCACGCTCCGGGCTCTGTTGGGCGCTGACGCGGATCCACTGCCGGGCGCACGACAGCCGGTCTCGGCGCCGGAGGCGGCCGCCCGAACGTTCGGCCGGTGGGGGTTCGAGGAGAGACTGCGAGCCGTTCGGCTGGATCTCTCCAGCCGCCCCGGCAAGGTCGGTTTCGCCTTCTGCGCCCCGGTATCGGTCCCAGGTGACATTCGGGTCTCCGCGTTCCCCGGAGGCAGCCTGCGGCACTATGCCACGGTCCTCCACGAGTTCGCCCACGCGGTCGAGTACGCCGGTCTGCCGGATCGTCTCGCGCTGTGGCACCGGCCGGCGCATGTCAGCGAAGGAGTGGCGATGGCGTTGGAGGGACTGGCTCACGATCCCGCCTGGCACGGATGGGTGACCGGTGCACAGATCGACGAGAGTCTGATCCGGAGTGCTCGGCTGGCTGAACTCGCTCTTCCGCGGCTTCTCGCGGTGAGTCTGCTGCACGAACTGGCCGTGCACGACGGCGACCTGAGAGAGAGTTCGACGTTCGCCGTGCTCTATCGGCGGCATCTCGGTCTCGACGTACACCCCGACGACTCGCTCAACCGGCTCCAGCTCTATCTCGAAGGCCAACCTCTCTACCCGCTCGACTACCTGCGCGCGCATGCGCTGGCGTCTCGGTGGCGCTCGGAGCTCTGGACCGAGGCTGCCTGGTTCAGCCGACCGGCCGCCGGAGCCGTGGTCGGTCGCCTGATCGCCGCGGAGAACGGCGAGGAATCTTTCTAGGCACGGGCGGCGGCGCGGGCGGCCCGAGCCCGGGACGTCAGGTCGGCCGCGGCTCGGGCCGCGGCCGGGTGGAGACCTGCCGGCACCACCGGCTCGTCATCCGACCGCCAGGGGTACACCCGGTCGGCGATCACCCGAGCCTGGTGACCGCCGACTCGGCGCCAGAGGTCGTCCAGAGCGGTGAAGAACTCGGCCGGCTCGATGAACCAGCGGCGCTCGACCCCGGCGAGCTGCGCACTCTCCGAGACCGCGAACCTGATGGCCGACCCCACGGCCGGGTCGAACGATCGACGAATCGCTCGCCTCATGGCCGGAGCCGTCGGCTCGGCGGCCATCAGGCGAGCGCCGATCGGGTCATTCGGCGAGGCCGCCACCGAGTGGAGTGCGTCCTGGGGAGTCATCGCGCCGTGCGCTACCAACGAGCGCGCGATGCGCCATCTGGTCGCGACCCCCGACTCGACCTCGGAGGTGGACTCGAGCCGCCGCATGAACAGCGCGATGCTCCCCGGCGAGAGACGGCTGTCGGCGAGCGCCTGAACCGCGGCCACCCGGGTCTCGCCCGTGGCGGACTCCGCGATCGCCAGGAGTCGAGTCTCCCAGTCCGGCCAACCGCGCTCCCGGGCCCAGCGTGACGGCACCCGGCGTGCCATCAGGCGGTTGCGGGTGCGCGCCAGCCAGCGCAACAGATCGGCATCGGTGTGCCGCGTCGGCGCGGCGCCGAGGCAGTGGGCGGCCAGCCGGGCGTCGGACTCGCCGCTCAGCGCGGCGAGTGCGACGTTCCGCCAGAGCACCGCGGCCACGATGCCGGTACCGGGTGGGACGGACGCGGTGGACAGGGTCTCAAGGGTCGCCGGGCACGGGACGCTCCGCAGGTAGGTGCGGTCCGAGGCATCCATGACGACGACGGAGCCCGGTGCCAGCGGCCGGGACAGGCTTCCGCCCGGAGGAGGAGGAGATACCGTCGCCGATGACTCGGTCCATCCCGACCGCTCGGGTACCAGGACGGCGAGGTCGATCCGGGCCGGCAGGCACACCGTGTCTGCGCCGCGCACGAGCCGAAGTTCGCCGCCCCGATGGTCCTCGGTGAACACCGCGGCGCCCGCGGTGCCGACCGCTCGCAGCCACGGTGCCGAATCGGCGTCGGGTCGGCCGGATTCCGCGGCCAGGTCCGCCAGGAACTCGCGGCGGTCGATGGCGGTATACCGACGCCTGGTGACGAGTTCCCCGATGTCGCCGAGCAGCAGCGGCGCCGCCGAGGGGCCTCGTGTCGCCGGCACGAGCGCGGCGCCTTTCGCGTAGGTGACGGCGTCGAAGGCATCCATCGCGGCTGATGCCGAGTCGATGTGCTGGCTCACTGGATGCGTATCCGAGCCGCACTCCCGCTCCAGCGCGTCGGCCTTCTTGCCGAGCGAGTGCAGGATCCGGTGCGGACCGTCCGGCCAGAGGTGGTCGAGGACGGTCTGGGCGGTCCAGGTGGCGACGCCCTCGTTCAACCACAGGTCGTCCCACCAGCGCGGCGTCACGGTGTTGCCGAACCACTGGTGAGAAAGCTCGTGCGCCAACATCTCCCTGCGGCGCGCCTGCGCCGCCGCCGACGTCACCGTGTCGAGGAAGCGTTCGTCGAAGACGACGCATCCGAGATTCTCCATCGCGCCGTCCGCGAACTGCGGAACGGCGCAGAGGTTCAGGACGCTCAGCGGCGGATGATCCATCTGCGAGATCAGGTAAGCGAGGATCGCCGCGGCCTCATCGGCGACGGAGGCGGCCGCCGGCCGATCCCGCAGCGATCGCCGGGTCCACACCCGCACCGGGTAGGACCCGACCTCGGTCTCGGCGGCGATGCCGATGTCGCCAGTGACGACCGCGAGCAGATAGGTGCTCAGCGGTGGCGTCGTCTCGAACGCGCGATAGCCGGGAGTGGCGACCGCGGCCGGCATGCAGCTCACCGCCTCCCACCCCGCCGGCAACGCGACCGACAGACGCCACGGCGCCTTCAGGTCCGGTTGGTCGAAGCATGGGAAGAGGCGATGCGCGGCGTCCGGCTGCAGATGGGTGTAGAGAACCGTCTCGGCGGTCTCGGGGTCCGACCATCGGACCAGACCGCGGCCGTCGTCGGAGAACCGACCGTCTCCGACCGCCCGGATCAGGTGCGGACCGGGTTCGAGAGTGAGCGGGAGCGGTCCGGACTCGTGATCGGCGTCGATGTCCACCTGGTCGAGGCTGAGGCGGCGCAGTCCGGCTCTGTCGAGTGAGAGATGAGCCGTCCCGGGCGCGTCGGTGCCGAACCGTAGTGCGCACGTGTAGCCGAAGCCGTCGGACGGCGACCGCAGATCCAAGCGCACCTCGCCACCGGCGAGCTTCAGCGCTCCCGAGTTCCGTCTGGCCTGGGTTTCGCTGAGTGACACCGTCTCGCCTCCCGAACGGCACGACTGCGCGGACACGATGCTCGAAAGCATAGGATCCGCCGGCGAACTCGCCGAACCGACCGCGTGACCGGTGGCGCCGGTCACGCGGCGCCGAGAGCCCGGGCCGTGCCTCGCTCGCGGTCAGCTCGCGGCGGGGCCTCGGTCGCGGACATCGGCGACCTGCTCCATGGCGGCGCGGAGCTGCCCGAGCCAGTCCTCGGTGTGCTGACCGACGAGACGGACGCACCAGGCCAGGGCATCGGATCGGGAGCGGGCGACGCCGGACGAGACCAGGGTGTCGAGGACCTCACGCTGGGGCTGCCGGAGCCGGGTCATCACCGGCACGGACAAGTGCGTGAAGAGGGCCTCGCGGTCGCCCACGATCGCGCCCCAGGACACGGTGCGCTCGAATCGGCGCTGTCCCTCCGCGGCGATGGCCATCCTGGTCTGCCGAGTCTCCTCCCGCCAGGCCGAGAGACGGCCGGCGGCGGCCTCCTGCACGGCCTCGGGGGTTGCGTCCGCGGCGAGATCGGCAGGGGACACCGTCAAGATTACGGTGATCTCCTCCCGATCGACGGTGATCCGGGGAACGGTGGTGGTCCACTCGGCGGGCAGGCGACCGGTGAACCATGCGGTGATTTCTTCTGTCGTAATCATGTAATTAAAATTACATGACAGTCCAAACCTGTGCTGCCGGCTCAGGCCTCGGCAGAGACCAGAGGCTCGCCGTCGAAGGTCTCGATCTCGATCCGGGCCACCCGCGCCGGATCCACGGCAACCGAGGTGACCACCGGTCCGCGCGGGTTGGGAGCGGTCGTCCAGCTACCGGCTTCGGATCGTCGGCCGCGTTGGTCCACCACATAGATCCGGCACCGCACGCCGGGATCGATGCCCTGGGTCGAGATCGTGACCTCCACCCACCCCGCCTTCGGGGTCACCGCGCCCGTGAGCGAGACCCCGGTGGCGGCGTTGGACGACTCGAACGATCGGCCCGCGACGAGTTCCTGGTTCTGATCGGGTTCGTCGGCCAGTTGGGTACCGGCCCACAGGCCGCCCAGCCCGGTGACCGCGGCCAGCAGCGCGGCGCAGGCGGCCAGGACGAAGCGGTTCGATCGACTGGATCGACGGGCCGGCCTCGAGGAGACGGCCCGGGTCCGTCCGGCGGCCCGGTCGGTGCCGGGCCGCTCGGCCCGCACTCGTTCCAGCGCGCCAGCCAGTACCCGATCAGCCGAGTCGGACGGGACCGGCGCCGATCGCGCGGCGGCGATGCCCTCGAGCGCCAACGAGGCCTCGATGATGTCGGCGAAGGCATCACGGCAGGTGGCGCAGGAATCCAGGTGCTCGCGAAGCAGGCGCTCCTCGGCCGCATCCAGTTCGCCGAGCGCGTGTCCTCCCAACAGCTCGATCGGATGTGTCGTGTTCATCGCCCTACCTCTGGTTCTCGGGTCGGCCGGCGCCGCTGAGGCGTCGGCGCTGCGTCGGTGTCGCCTCGCTCGTCGAGAGCCACCTTCATCGCTCGCAGCGCGTAGTGCACGCGAGACTTCACGGTTCCGGGCGGTACGCCGAGCGCCTGGCCCGCCTCCGCGGTCGTCCGGCCTCCGAGATAGACCAGTTCGAGCACCTCGCGATGGGCCGGACTGAGCGCCGCGAGAGCGTCGTGCACGACCACCGATGTCACAACCCTGTCCGTCTCGTCCGCCGCGGCCAGCCGGGCGGTGTCGTGCTCCGGCATCGCGACCTCGACCGGACGGGCCTTGCGCGCTCTCCCGCGGTCGAAGGCGAGGTTGCGGGTGACCGTGAACAACCAGCCCCGCAGACTACCCGCCTCGGATTCGCGATCCGGCCGGCGCCGCCACGCTCGCACCAGCGCCTCCTGCACGATGTCCTCCGCGGCCTGACGGTCTCCGGTCAGCCTGGTCGCATAGGCGAGCAGTGCGGCTCCGTGGTCGGCGTACAGGCCACGCAGCCAGGTCTCGTCGTCGGGCTCGGACGGCTGCTCCTGGACCGCCTGCCGAGTCAGTCGTGTCGTGATCGATCGCCAGTTCGCTCCGCCCACCGCTCCAGGGTAGGGCGCGCTCATCGGGATGCTCATACTCGCACCACGCATGGCGAGGCTGAACGGTTCAAGCCGCTGCTCCAGGACAACGCCGAGACCCGGCCGCGAAGGCATTCGCGACCGGGTCGACGTCGGGTGAATCAGGATCTGGGTAGGTCACCATGCCATGGTCGAGCAACTCCCGAGTTGGCCGCGGACGGCGCCTTTGGGGAATTCGGCGGTGTGTACGTTGACGTAGTAGTTGCCGGGGTTGGCGGCGATCCGGGCGGTGATGGCCGGGTCGACGGTGACGCTGCCGCTGAGGAGGTTCTTCGAGGCGGCTTCGGTGAGATCGACGACGACGTCGCCGTTGGTGCCGCGGGCGCCTTGGTGGATGTGCAGGTTGGTGATCGTCTCGCCCTCGGGTGCGAGGAGGTTGGACTGGACGAACTTCCGGTAGGCCACCCGTCCGGACGTGGGGTCGATCTTGATCGTGATCGAGGCGGTCGCGTCCGGGTCGCCGACGGTGTCGACCTCCTGATCACCGGACAAGGCAGCCCGCAACCGGACCGTCGACTTGCTCCAGGGAGCGGTGGCCGGCGCCGTCGCGGGCTTGCCTTCGGTGGGGTTCCCGGCCGATCCGTATCCCGCGGCGTAGGCTGAGACGTGGTCGCCCTCGGCATGGTCGCCGGAGTACGACGAGGAGGTCGTGCCGTCGGCGTGGCCGACCGCCTGCGTGGTGGCGAGAACCCCACCGGCCGCTATCGCCGCGGCGGCGGCGGAGGCGACGATGCGGTACGAGTGCTTCGTGATCTTCATCGGTAGTTGCTCCTGTGGTGTGTGCGACCTCCGGCCGCGTGGTCTGACACCGCCACCACGGCCGCGTCGCCCGGCTGGTTCAACCGAATTCCGACTCGGGTCGATCCGGTGCCCGTGCCCGGTAACCTCGGCGCATGCCTGTCGCGATCGTCATCGACTCCACGGCCGGCATCACCCGGCACGAGGCCGCCGCCTTCGGCGTCGTCATCGTCCCCCTGCACGTCATCGTCGGCGAAGACATCCTGACCGAGGGGGCCGCGGACGGCGCCGGCCCGGGTTTGGTGGCCGCCGCGCTGAGTGCCCTCCGGCCGGTGACGACATCGCGGCCCACCCCGGCGGCCTTTGGCGCGGCGTACGCCGAGGCGGTAGCGGGCGGGGCGACCGAGATCGTCTCGATCCATCTCTCCTCCCGGATCAGCGGAACATTCGAGTCGGCGGAAATCGCCGCGCGGGAGGCGACGGTCCCGGTGCACGTGGTGGACAGCCGCCAGGTCGGCATCGCCACCGGCTTCGCGGTGCGTCGCGCGATCGAGCTCCGTGATACCGGGGCGAGCGCCGCGCAGATCGCGCATTCCGCCCGTACTCGAGCGGTAGCGACCACGTCGTTGTTCTATGTCGACACTCTCGAGTATCTGCGTCGCGGCGGCCGGATCGGCGCCGCCGCGGCAGTGGTCGGCGGAGCGCTGTCGGTCAAACCGTTGTTGCGCATCCGCGACGGAGAAGTCAGCAGCCTGGAGAAGGTCAGGACCTCGGCCAAGGCCTTGGCGAGGCTTGCCGACCTGGCGGTCGCCGCTGCCGGAGCGAACCCGGTGGATGTCGGCGTCGCGCATCTCGCCAACCACGTCGCGGCCGATCGGCTGGTCGCGGACCTCACCAGGCGCCTCGCGGTCGCCCTTGCCGGGCGCGAGGTCTGGTGTGGCGAGGTCAGCGCGGCTCTCGCCGCCCACGTCGGCCCGGGAATGGTGGCGGTCTGCGTCGCCCCGCGGCTCTGAGCGGTCCGCTGGTCTCCGCCACCCGCCGCGGTTATCCACAGTCGCCGAATCGGCGCTTTCGCGAGGATTGCCGCGTTCCTATGGTCGACACATGCGATCGCGATCCTCGTCCGTGCATCAGGAGGCCCTGACTCGGCGGCTGGCCACGTTGAGTGCGGAACTGGCCGCGGTGCGAGATGAGCCCGGGTCACCGGTCGCGGCCGTCGAGCCCGTCGGAGAAGGGGCGACGAGCGGTCGTGCCCTGCCGCCGTCCCCCGGTCGGCACGCGGCTCGCCGCCCGGGACGGCCGGGGCTCCCGGCCGGGTGGGCGCCCGTCTCACGACTCGTGCTCTCGGCCTCGCATGTCGGCCTGATCGCCTTGGCCGCCGCCCTCGCACTCGGCGGCGTCGCCTGGTGGGCGATTCGGGAACGGCCGGTGGTGGAGGTTCCGGCCCGAGTCTCCGCCTCCCGACCGGCGGCACCAGAACCTTCGTCGGCGCCCGCCTCGCAGGTCCCGTCAGGCACGGCTTCCGGCGCCGCGGTAGCGGAGCAGAAGTCCCTCGTGGTCGACGTGGCCGGCAAGGTACGCCGTCCCGGCATCGCGGTGCTCCCGCCCGGGTCCCGGGTGATCGATGCGGTCGAGGCGGCCGGAGGCGCTCGGCGCGGCGTGAACCTGAAGTCCCTCAATCTCGCTCGTCCGTTGGTGGATGGCGAACAGGTCCTGGTGGGGGTGGCTGCGCCCGTGGGCTGGGGGGCCGCGGCTGCCGCGCCACCCTCACCAGGTTCGACGCCGGGTCTGGTCAACCTGAACACCGCGACCCAGGCAGAGCTCGAGACGCTGCCGGGCGTCGGTCCGGTCACCGCACAGGCGATCCTGGATTGGCGCGCCGAGCACCAGGTCTTCGGCGCGGTCGAGGAACTCCTCGGCGTCAAGGGAATTGGCGAGGCCACCCTTGCCGAGATCGCCCCGCACGTGACGGTGTGAGACCGTTTCGGGACGAGGAATCCGAGGAGCACGAGCCGTTCGATCTACGGCTGCCGTTGCTCGGCGGCGCCGCCTGGCTCGGCGGCCTGACCGCTCTCCTCCTTCCGGTACCGACCGCCGCCGTGGTGTCGTCCGCCGTGCTGGCGCTGGGTGTGCTTCTCGTCCTTCGCGCGAAGTCTGAGGCAACTCGGGCGGCGGGCTATGCGATTGCCTTCGCCCTGGTCGCCTCGGTCTCCCTGCTGCGCCAGGCGTCGGTGTCGGAGACGCCGGTCCACGACCTGGCAGGCGCCCGCGCCTACGCCCGACTCACCGGGCAGGTCACCTCCGACCCGCTGTCGGTGCCCGGCGCTCGATCCGAGGTCGTGGTGGTCCGGGTTCGGGTCGATCGGGTAGCGGCGCGTGGACAGACCTTCAGCCTGTCGAGCCCGATCGTGGTCTTCGCCACCGAGTCCGGCTGGTCCGGCCTCCGGCTCGGCTCCCGGATCCGGTTCTCGGGAATCGTGCGACCGGCGGATCGACGTCTGCTCGCCGCCGAGGTGGGGGCTCGCGGACCGCCGGTGCTCGTTTCGTCCCCGGCGCCCTGGTGGTCAGCGGCCGAGCGGATCCGCGGCGCCGTCCGAGAGTCGGTGGCGTCGCGTGATCCGGACGCGAGAGCTTTGGTGCCGGCCCTGGTGGTGGGCGATCGGGGTGACATCGATGACGAACTGGCGGCCGATTTCGACGCGGCCGGCCTCACTCATCTGCTGGCCGTGTCCGGCACCAACCTGACCCTGATGCTCGGGTTTCTCGGCTTCCTGGCCCGCTGGCTCGGAGTCCGTGGTCGCTGGCAGCATGTGGTGACAGCGATGGGCGTTGCCGGATTCCTGCTGCTGGCGCGCACCGAACCGAGCGTGGTGCGAGCCGCGGCCATGGGTCTCGTCGGTTCGCTTGCCCTGACCAACGGCGGGCGCGGCCTCGGCGGGCGGGCCCTCGGCGCAGCGGTTCTCGGGGCACTTCTGGTCTCGCCGGGGTTGGCCGGCGATCCCGGTTTCGCGCTGTCGGTGATGGCGACCGGAGGCATCGTCTATCTGGCACCTGCCGGACGAGACGCCCTCCAGAACTGGATGCCGCGGTGGTTGGCCGAGGCGATCGCGGTCTCGGCGGCCGCCCAGCTGGCGTGCACCCCGGTCCTGGTCGCGTTGTCCGGCCAGGTGAGCCTGGTCGCGGTCGCCGCGAACCTGGTGGCAGGCCCCGCGGTGGCGCCGGCGACGATCTGTGGCTTCGTTGCCGGATTCGCCGGCGCGCTGTGGCCGGCGGGCGGCCGCCTCGCCGGTCTGCCGGCCGCCTGGTGCGCCGAGTGGATCGTCGGGGTCGCTCGGGCCGCTGCCAGCCCGGCCATGCCCGCCGTGGAGTGGTCCGCCAGGTGGCCGTGGCTCGTGCTGCTGACCGGCCTGTGCGCGACCGGGGCCTGGTTCGCGCCGCGACTGCTGACATCCCCACTCCTCGTCGGCGGGTGTTCGGTCCTCGTGCTCGTTGCCGTCCTGGTGCCGCTGCCCAGCCCGGGCTGGCCGCCCGCCGGCTGGGTCGCGGTGGTGTGCGACGTCGGCCAGGGCGATGCCTTGGCTATCAACGCCGGCGGCGGAGCGGCGGTGTTGGTCGATGTCGGGCCGGACCCGGCGGTGGCCGATCGCTGCCTGCGCCGGCTGAGGGTGCGGCAGATCCCGTTGCTGGTGCTGACTCACTTCCACGCCGACCATGTCGACGGTCTGTCCGGAGTAGTGGCAGGGCGTTCGGTAGACACCCTGGTGACGACGGATCTGATGGTCCCGCGCGATCGCGCCCGGCAGGTCGGTCGACTGGCCGCGACCGAAGATATCGAGGTACGGGTGGGATCCGCGGGGATGTCCTATCAGGTCGGCGCGGCGTCCGTGACACTGCTGGGGCCTATCCGGGGCCGGCGGGTCGTCGAGCCGGTCGACGACGGCAGTGGACCGAACAACGCCAGCGTGGTGGTCCTGGCCGAGGTGAAGGGGATCCGAATCCTGGCGACGGGAGACATCGAGCCGGAATCGCAGGCGAGCCTGGCTCGGGCCGCACCGGACCTGAATGTCGATGTGCTGAAGGTGCCCCATCACGGCAGCCGGTTCCAGGACTTCGACGTGCTCTCCTCCTGGGGCGCACGGGTCGCGCTGATCTCGGCCGGGAAGGACAACGACTACGGTCATCCGGCGCCTGAGACGCTCCGGCGGCTGGGACAGCAAGGCGCGCGAGTCTGGCGGACGGACCGGCACGGCGACCTCGTCGTCGTGGTCCGCGCCGGCCGGCTCGGTGTGACAGGATCCGGCCATGGCTAGTCTCGCCGGCATGAGGCCTCCGCAAGCGCACGAGATTCTCGGGCGGGTCACCTTGGTGACCGGCAAAGAGGAGTTCTTGAGCGAACGGACCGTCCGCCTGGTCGAGGAGGCCGTGCGACGGCACGACTCGGAGGCGGAGGTCTCGTTCGCCGACGCGTCTCGGGTCGGCGTGGGCGAACTGGGGGAGCTCTCCGCTCCCTCGCTCTTCTCCGCCACCCGGTGCGCGGTCGTGCGTGCCTTGGAGAACCTGCCCGACGAGTCGGTCGCCGGGTTGCTGGGCTATGCCGCGGCTCCCGCGGCGGAGGTCGCCCTGGTCCTGGTGCACTCCGGCGGTCCGCGCGGTTCGGGGCTGCTCACCAAGCTTCGGAAACTGGCCACCGTCAACGAGGTGAAGTCGGCAGACCTGCGCGCCTCGGAGTATCCCGGCTTCGTCGATGCCGAGGTTCGCCGCCATGGCACAACCATCGAGCGTGAAGCGGCGTCGTTCTTGGTTCAAGCGGTGGGGCAGGACCTGCGGAGCCTTGCCGCCGCGGCCGCGCAACTCGCGGGAGACTTCGCCGGTCAGCCGCTGACCGTGGAGCGGGTCAGGCTCTATTTCGGGGGACGGGCGGAGGCCAAGTCGTTCGCGGTCGCCGACGCGGCCTTCTCCGGACGTCGCGCGGCCGCGCTTGAGGAATTGCGCTGGGCACTGGACGCCGGCACCGCGCCGGTGTTGGTCACCTCCGCGTTCGCTTCCGGGATGCGCACGCTGGCCAGGTACCTGGCCGCGCCACGGTCCATGCGTGAGGCGGACCTGGCCCGCGAGATCGGCGTACCACCGTGGAAGGTGCGGTCGGTCCGGGACCAGTCTCGAGCGTGGAACGAGAAGGCGGCCGGCGTGGCGATCCGAGCCATCGCTCAGGCGGATGCCGACATCAAGGGCGCCGCGAGTGACGCGGCGTACACATTGGAGCGCCTAGTGCTCACGGTGACCGCGCTTCGCGTCGCCCAGTAATGCGTCGACCGCTACTAAAGGACGGGTCGACGGGAAGTCAGAGGGCGGCGGCGCGCTTGTCGATCGACGACTTCCGATTCGCCGCCTGGTTCTTGTGGATCACACCCTTGGAGACGGCCTTGTCCAGCTTGCGGCCCGCGGCCCGGCTCAGCGCGACGGCGTCGTCCTTGTTGCCGGCGTCGGCCGCTTCCCGGAACTTGCGAATCGCGGTCTTCACGTCACTCTTGACGGCCTGGTTGCGTTGGCGGCGCTTCTCGTTCTGCTTGATGCGCTTGATCTGGCTCTTGATGTTCGCCACTGAGTCGAGACCTTCGTGTTGGTTGGAAAGGAAGAGGTTCGGGAGCGTCAGGCCTCTTGGCACTGAACGCGATCTGAAACGGTACCAGTGCGAGAATGCACTCCCAAATTCGCCGCCAAGTCCCCGGGGTTCCTCAGACCCGCCATCCGCGCCGCTCGCAGAGCCACTCCCAGCAGGCCTTCCCCTGCCAGGCCTGGTGCGCTCGCAGGTACGGCGACGTCGGCGGCACGGGTTGATCGGAGTGCCGGAAGAAGTAGCCGACGAGCAGCGCCAACACCCGGTCGACGTGCTCTCCGGGCACGTCGCGGGTCAACGGCCGAGTGGCCAACAGGTGCTCGACATCGAGCCCGTCGCCGCGCGGTCCGATCAGGGTGAACGCCGTGTCCAGCCAGCCGGCACCGGTGACCGGGAAGTTCCAGTCGACCAGCCATGCCTTCCCGTCGCGATCGAGCATCACATTGTCGGCGCGGACATCGGTGTGCACCACGCCGGCGCCGAGGGTGGCCTCGGTGTGGGCTTCCGCCAGGGCGGCGGCATCGTCCAGGTGGATCAGATGCGGACGGGTGGCCGCGATGTGTTCCCAGTAGGAAGGCCACTCGGCGAACTCGACTTCGATCGGGTTCAGCCGGAGAGGCTCGGGGGAGGGGGTGAGCGCGGCCGCTACCCGCTCAAGAGCATCCAAGGTCGCCGCCAGGTCTTCGTCCCGCCACGGCCGCGCCGGCGAGGTGCCGTCGACGTACTCGATCCCGATCGCCACCCAGGCCAGTTCCGGATCGTCGACGGTCCAACGCAACCGCGGCGCCGGTACGCCGACCGGAAGGCCGGCCAGGATGCGGGCCTCTTCTCGATAGGCGTCCGCGAAGGCTCGCTGGGACTTCACCGAGGCGGCCTTCACGAAATGCCGCGACCGATCCGCGCACGTCAGCACGGAGGCGAAGCCGGGGGTGAATCCGGAGTCCTGACTGTGCGCTTCGACCACCGGAGCGCCCAGGTGTTCTTCGATCGCCGCGCGGAGTCCCGGCGGGAGGAACCGCCAGGTCAATCGCCGGGCCGTCGCGTGGTGCGGGATCGAGGTCACGGCCCCGATTCTCCCCGGACCACCGGGTGCGTGAAAGAATCGGTGGTCACGCCACCCGCAGGCAACGCACACCTCCACCGTGTCGCTCCGCTGTGCGGCCGGCCGTGTCGACAACCGCCCGCCGGAAACAACCAGAGACTGACCAGGGACCTGAACCGTGCCGCCATCCGCCATGCCTGTTCCCGGGCCCATTCCTGGGCCCGTCCCCGGTCGCACCGACCCGTCGGCGATCCGCAACTTCTGCATCATCGCGCACATCGACCACGGCAAGTCGACGCTGGCCGACCGGATGCTGCAGCTGACCGGCGTGCTCGACGAGCGCAGCGCCCGGGCGCAGTATCTCGACCGGATGGACATCGAACGCGAACGCGGCATCACGATCAAGAGCCAGGCGGTGCGGATGCCCTGGACGGTGGCGGCCGACAATCCCCAGGGCGTGCCGGCCGGCGACTACGTGCTGAACATGATCGACACCCCCGGTCACGTGGACTTCACCTACGAGGTGTCTCGATCGCTGGAGGCCTGTGAAGCCGCGGTTCTCCTGGTCGATGCCGCCCAGGGCATCGAGGCGCAGACTCTCGCGAACCTCTACCTCGCGCTGGGTGCGGACCTGCACATCATCCCGGTGCTCAACAAGATCGACCTGCCGTCGGCCAATCCCGAGAAGTACGCCGCCGAACTGGCCGGCATCATCGGCTGCGATGTCGCCGATGTCATGCGGACCTCGGCGAAGACCGGCGCCGGTGTCGAAGCGCTGCTCAACGAGATCGTCCGGCAGACCCCGGCACCGGTCGGCGATGCCGACGCGTCGCCGCGCGCGTTGATCTTCGACTCGGTCTACGACACCTACCGCGGTGTGGTCACCTATGTCCGGGTCGTCGACGGCAAGCTCTCGCACCGCGACCGGATCAAGATGATGTCGACCGGAGTCGTGCACGAGATGCTCGAGGTCGGCGTGATCAGCCCCGAGCCGGTCAAGGCCTCGGACCTGGGCGTCGGCGAGGTCGGCTACCTGATCACCGGCGTGAAGGACGTACGCCAGTCCCGGGTCGGGGACACGGTGACCAGCCAGGTGCGTGGGGCTACCGAGCCGCTGGGTGGCTACAAGCACCCCAATCCGATGGTCTACTCCGGGCTCTACCCGATCGACGGCGACGACTATCCGGTGCTACGCGACGCCCTCGAGCGACTACAGCTCAACGACGCGGCGCTCGCCTATGAGCCGGAGACTTCCGGCGCGCTCGGGTTCGGTTTCCGCTGCGGCTTCCTCGGTCTGCTGCACATGGAGATCGTGCGCGAGCGGCTGGAGCGCGAGTTCGGCCTCGACCTGATCTCGACGACCCCCAACGTGGTCTACCGGGTGACGATGGAGGACGGAACCGAGAACGAGGTAACCAACCCGAGTGAGTATCCGGCCGGGAAGATCGCCGAGGTCATCGAGCCGATGGTGCGGGCCACCATTCTCGCCCCGGCCGAATTCATCGGCACGATCATGGAGTTGTGCCAAGCCAAGCGCGGCAACCTGCAAGGCATGGACTACCTGTCGGAGGACCGGGTGGAGATGCGTTACACCCTGCCGATGGGCGAGATCGTCTTCGACTTCTTCGACTCGCTGAAGTCGCGGACCAAGGGTTACGCGTCGCTCGACTACGAGCGCTCCGGGGAACAAGCCGCCGACCTGGTCAAGGTCGACATCCTCCTGCACGGCGATCCGGTCGACGCGTTCAGCGCGATCGTGCATCGGGAGGCGGCGTACTCCTATGGTGTCGCCCTCGCCGGAAAGCTGAAGGAGCTGATCCCGCGCCAGCAATTCGAGGTGCCGATCCAGGCCGCCATCGGATCCCGGGTGATCGCCCGCGAGACCATCAGGGCGATCCGCAAGGACGTGCTCGCGAAGTGCTACGGCGGTGACATCACCCGCAAGCGCAAACTGCTGGAGAAGCAGAAAGAGGGCAAGAAGCGGATGAAGATGGTCGGCCGGGTCGAGGTTCCTCAGGAGGCCTTCATCGCCGCCCTGTCCACGGGTTCACCCGGCGAGAAGGGCGGCAAGAAGTAACCGCGGTGGGGCGGCTCCGCTATCGCTCTACTCCCGGCACATCGTGGGAGTACACACCGGATTCCAGGTAGCCGCGTAGCTTGCGGGCGCTGTTGCGCACGTACCGTGGGGTGAGTTCGCGGATGTCGGCGGTGGTATTCACCACCACGTCGTTGACCAAGATGAGATTGCGCTCGGCGACCAGCGCCTCGAGCTGGTCGGGTCGGTAGGCCGGCAGCGCCCGGATCTCCTGGTACCCCTCCAGCAGGGGGTTCTCGGTGTGGCCGGCGGCGCGTCGATAGTAGGCGGCGATGGCGATGTCCTGGATCGGTACGCCGATGCCCGAGTCGTCGAAGTCGAACACGATCAGCCGGTTCCGGTACCACTTGAGATTCCAGTTGTGCAGATCCAAGTGCAGTGGGCGCGGAGTGTCGGCGGCCCACAGTTCGGCGAAGACCGGCCGTACCCGGTCGAGGGCGGCCCGGAAGGTCTCGGCCGCATCTGCGTCCACCGCCCGATGGGCGGTGGTCAGGTGGATCCGATCGCCGAATATCGCGGCGTCGTATCGCGGTAGCGCCGCACCGTCCGGAAGGCGCATGGTCAGCGCGTGCTCGTGCAGGGTGGCCATCGCCCGGCCGACCTCGCGCATCTGGTCGTCGCTTGCCGCTGAGGCGCCGGCATCGAGCAACCGGCCCGGAAGCCAGGAGAACAGCACCGCCGGCAGCGTTCGGTCGAGCCCGGCGAAGTGGACGTGGGTGACCAGCTCTCCGCCGCGCGTCGGCTGAGGTTGCGGCACCCGGAGACCTGTCTGGTTGGTCAGGAGTTCCAGCCACGCCGCCTCGGCGGCGAGGTTGGCCTCGGTCCGCCGCGAGTTGACGTTGATCCGGAGCGCGAACTTCCGGCCGTCCTCGGTATCGACTCGGAAGGTGGTGTTGAAACCGTGGTGCAGCAGGCGGATCCGGGAGACGGTGACCGGGTAGTCGCGCAGCGCCGCGACCGCGACCGCGCGCAGTCGGAAGGTCTGCGCCCGCTGGCTCAAGTCCGCGAACCGCGTCACGCCGGATCCGGAGAGCGCGTGGCGGGTGCCATCGCCCGGCGTACGACGCGGACCACGGTCAGGCCCTGGACCACGATCGTGAACAGCACGATCGCGAACGTCGGCGTCAGCAGGATGTCCCGGTTCTGGCCGGGAGGGAGGCTCAGCACCAGGCCGATCGCGATGCCGCCACGCAACCCCGCCCAGGTCAGTAGCCGGATCGTCCAGGGGCCGTAGCCCTCGCGGCGCCGGATGAGGCTGATCGGGATCGCCACCGAGACGAATCGGCTGAGCAGCGCTACCACGACCAGGATCGCGCTGGCGGCTACCAGGTCCACGCTGGGCTCGGCCAGGACCACGGTCAGGCCGATGAGGGTGAAGAGGACGACGTTCAGGATCTCGTCGAGGAGTTCCCAGAAGTCCTTCGTCAGCGCCAGCGTCTTCTCCGCGAACACCGCTTCTTTGACGTAGCTCATCACCAGGCCGGCCACCACCATCGCCAGCGGGCCGCTGACGCCGAGTTCGAACGCCAGCGCGTACCCGCCGACCACCAATGCCAGGGTGATCAGCAGTTCCACCCCGTGCGCCTCGATGGTCTTGGTGAAGAAGTAGCCCACGGCGCCGAGCGCGAGCCCGAACAGCACGCCTCCGCCGGCCTCCTGGGCGAACAGCAGCAGCGCGTTGCCGACGGTCGGATCGATCGTGCCGTGGCCACCGACCCCGGCGAGCGCCGCGAGCACCAGGAACAGCACGATGCCGATGCCGTCGTTGAACAGGCTCTCGCCCGCGATCACGGTCTCGATCCGCTTGGGCACCTTCTCCCGTTTCAGCAGGTCGAGCACGGCCACCGGGTCGGTCGGACTGATCAGCGCCCCGAACAGCAATGCCCACAACAGCGGCAGGTCGATGCCGAGGAGGCCGAACACGGCGTACGACACCAGGCCGATCAACGCGCTGCTGATGAGCGTGCTGACCAGCGCCAGCACCAGGATGCTGGTCCTTCGCCGGAGGACCTCCCGGGCATCCAAGCCCAGTGCGCCGGCGAAGAGCAGGGCACTGAGGATGCCGCCGAGTACGAACTGGGAGAAGTCGAGGGCCTCGACCGACCTCTCCGCCCAGCCCCGGGCCCCGGCGAGTCCCAGCTCGTCGAGCACGATCAGCACCAGGGACGACGCCGCGCCGGCGAGCGCCACTCCCACGGTGGGCGGGAGCTTCAGCGTGCGCTCGTTCAGCCACGCGAAGAACGCCGTGAGTACGATCAGCAACGCCACGGCTTCGAGCACCGACCCACTCTACGGGCGAGTCGGCACCGGGGCTGACTCGGTCGGCAACCACCGTGCTGACATGATTTGTTGGTGGCGACGGTGCTCTCAGTGAATGTCGGCAGGCCGAAGTCGGCGACGTGGGCCGCGAGCGGTCGGACGTCGATCCACAAGACCGTCGCCGACGGCCGAGTCGCGGTGCGGGCCTCGGGCATCGAGGGAGACCAGGTCTCCGACACCAAGCACCACGGTGGCATCGATCAGGCCGTCTATGCCTTCGCGCGAGAAGACCTCGACTGGTGGGCCCGCGAACTCGGCGAACCGATCGCCGACGGCCAGTTCGGGGAGAACCTCACCACCACGGGCATCGACGTCAATCAGGCCCTGATCGGCGAACGCTGGCGGATCGGAACCGTGTTGTTGGAGATCGCGGATGTGCGGATCCCGTGCAACGACTTCAAGAACTGGATGTCGCGCGGCGGGTACGACGCCAGGGCATGGGTCAAACGGTTCACCGCTGTCGGCCGGCCCGGGCCGTACCTGCGGGTGCTCGAGGAGGGCCATCTCGCGGCCGGCGACGACCTGGCTGTCGAGCATCGCCCGGAGCATGGGGTGACCGTCACGGCGTATTTCGCCGCTCGCACCACGAACCGCGCTGCGTTGTCTGAGCTGCAAGCGGCGCTACGGTAAGCCATGGCCACCACGCAGTCAGACAGTCAGTCCAGTAGCCGGTCCGGCACGTCGAGCGTCTCATCGAGCCCGAGCTTCCTGGATTCGATGCCGGTGAACGTCGCCGCGCAGTTCTGGTCCCGGGTGGACGCGAGCGGGGAACACGAGGCATTTCGCTACCCACTGGCCGACTCCACCGATCCCGGCGACTCGGCCGACCGGCCCGGCGCCGCCGGCGACACCGTATGGGAGTCCCGAACCTGGCGCGAGGTCGCCGACGACGTCGCGGAGGTGGCCGGTGGGCTGTTAGCGCTCGGCATCGAGCCCGAGCAGCGCGTCGGGATCGCGGCGGACACCAGCTACCACTGGATCGTCGCCGACCTCGGCATCCTGTGTGCGGGCGCCGCGACGACCACCGTCTATGCGTCGATGATGCCCGAGGACGTGGCGTTCATCCTCGCGGATTCCGAGTGCCGGGTGGTGTTCGTCGACGACGCCGTCCAGTTCGCCAAGGTGGCCGAGAATCGCGACGCGTTGGTCCATGTGAAGAAGGTGGTCTCGCTGCTGGAGGAGATCGACGATCCCTGGGTCATCTCCTACGACGAGTTGCGGCGCCTCGGGCGGGAGCACCTGGCCGCCCATCCCGGCGTACTCGAGAAGGTCGCCGCGGAGATTCCCGCGGACCAACTGGCCACGCTGGTCTATACCTCCGGCACCACCGGGCGTCCGAAAGGCGTCCGGCACACCCACCGATCGTGGGTTTACGAAGGGGAGGCGGTTCGCGAGCTCGATCTCTTCGACGAGACCGACGTGCAGTTCTTGTGGCTCCCGCTCGCGCACTGCTTCGGAAAGGTCCTGGTGTCGACCCAGTTGGCCTGCGGCTTCGCGACGGCGGTCGACGGCCGGGTCGACCGCATCGTCGACAATCTGGCCGTGGTCAAGCCGACCTTCATGGGAGCCGCGCCACGGATCTTCGAGAAGGCGCACGCCCGGATCGTGACGATGGCCGCCGCGGAGGGCGGGGCGAAGGCCGCGATCTTCAACCGGGCCATGAAGGTCGCCGCCGACGTTCGTAGCCGGCGCCGGGCCGGGCGTCGGGTGCCGATGGCCCTTCAGCTGCAGTACGGCGTGTTCGACGGCCTGATCTACAGCAAGATCCGTGACCGGTTCGGCGGGCGGCTGCGCTTCTTCGTCTCCGGGGCGGCGGCGATGAACTCGGAGATCAGCGAATGGTTCGATGGGGTCGGCATCATGATTCTGGAGGGCTACGGCCTGACCGAGTCGGCGGCGGGCTCGTTCGTGAACCTCCCGCACCGCAACAAGATCGGCACGGTCGGGCCGCCGCTGCCCGGCACCGAGGTGAAGATCGGCAAGGACGACGAGGTGCTGGTGCGGGGACCGGGTGTGATGGACGGGTATCACAACTTGCCCGAAGAGAGCGCCGGGTCCTTCACGAAGGGCGGGTGGCTGCGAACCGGTGACAAGGGGAGTCTCGACGAGGACGGCCACCTCTCCATCACCGGACGGATGAAGGAACTGATCAAGACCTCCGGCGGCAAGTACGTCGCGCCGCCGGCGATCGAGGCCAAGTTCAAGGCGCTGTGCCCCTATGCCAGCCAGTTCGTCGTCTTCGGCGATCAGCGGAACTACTGTGTCGCGCTGATCACGCTCGACGAGGACGCGATGCGCGGCTGGGCTGAGCGGAACGGCCACGCCGCGTTGTCCTATACCGAACTGATGACCTCGCCTCAGGTGAGCGACCTGGTGGCGGGATACCTGGACCAGCTCAATGCCCAGCTCAACCGCTGGGAGACCATCAAGAGGTGGGAAGTGCTCCCCGCGGATCTGTCGGTGGAGAGCGGTGAGATGACCGCATCGATGAAGGTCAAGCGCAACGTGGTGGAGGCGAATCACCGGTCCACGATCGACGCGATGTACTCGCGGGCCTAGCTACGACAGCGGAAGGAGCTCACGGACCACGGTGTCGGCCAGCAGTCGTCCCTTCCTGGTCAGGACGAGCCGGTGGCCCTTCGAGGTGACCAGCCCTCGCTCGACCAGGCTCGGTACCGCCGTGTGCCCGTGATAGTCGATCGCGCTCGCGGCCAAGCCCGTCCGGAGCCGGATCTCGAGCATCACGCGCTCGACTCGGCGCGTCTTGCGGCCGAGTATCTCGCGACCCTGGGCCGGGCTGAATCCGGCGGCCAGTTTGACGGCGTAGGTCGTCGGGTGCTTGACGTTCCACCAGCGCACCCCGCCGACGTGCGAGTGTGCCCCGGGTCCGATGCCCCACCAGTGCCCGCCGGTCCAGTACTGCAGGTTGTGGCGGCACCGGCTCGCCTCGTCACGTGACCAGTTGGATATCTCGTACCAGTCGAAGCCGGCGGCGGTCAGGACGTTGTCGGTCATGACGTACTTGTCGGCCTGATCGTCGTCGTCGGGCCGGGCCAGCTCGCCGTGCTTGATCCTGCGGTGCAGTTGGGTGCCGCGCTCGACGATCAGCGCGTACGCCGAGATGTGGTCGGGCTCGTACGTGAGGGCGGACTCCAGGCTGGTCTCCCAGTCTTTCATCGACTCACCCGGCGTACCGTAGATGAGGTCCAGGCTGACCTGTTCGAAGCCGGCCAGGCGAGCCCAGGCCATCGCGGCCGGCACCCGCAACGGGTCGTGGGTCCGGTCGAGTGTGTGCAGGACGCGGCCCACCGCCGACTGCATCCCGAAGGAGATCCGGTTGAATCCGGCGGTCCGCAATGCCTCCAGGTCCCATCGGGTCACGCTGTCCGGATTCGCCTCCGTGGTGATCTCGGCGTCGCCGGTCAGTCCGAACTCGGCAGAGATGGCGGTCAGGATGGCCCGGAGATCGGCGCTGGGGAGCAGCGTCGGCGTGCCCCCGCCGAAGAACACGGTCTGTACCGGCGGCGCACCGTCGCCGAGCACCTTCCGCGCCAGCCGGATCTCGCTGACCGCGGCCTCGACGAAGGTGGGTTGCGCGGTGGACCGGACCGTTCCCAGCTCCGATGGCGTGTAGGTGTTGAAGTCGCAATAGCCGCAGCGAGCCGCGCAGAACGGGACATGCACGTAGATGCCGAGAGGAGCGGATCCCAACCGGGTCAGCGCAAGCTCCGGCAGGGCGCCGTCGGCAGGCACGGGCTCACCGGCAGGGGAGACGGGGGGCACGTCGCTATCCAATCAAATGCGATCCGCCGACATGCCGAGAGGTCGCAAATGCGGGCCGAGGGGTCACAAAAAGCACGTGCTTTTGCGACCTCTCGGCTACGCGGTGACGAAATCGATGAGTTCTTCGACCCGGCCCAGCAGCGCGGGGTCTAGATCGGCATAGGAGTCGACCCGGCCGAGAATCAGCCGCCACGCACGCGCGATGTCGGCCGGGGAATCGTGCGGCCACCCCAATCGGCGGCAAATGCCGTGTTTCCACTCTTCGTCGCGCGGTACCTCGGGCCATCGGTCGAGCCCGAGTCGCGCCGGCTTGACGGCCGCCCAGATGTCGACGAACGGATGCCCGAGGACCAGCACGTGGTCTCCGGGCATCGATCGAGCGATGTCGTCGGCGATTCGCTGCTCCTTCGAACCGGGTACCAGGTGGTCGACGAGCACGCCGACTCGGCGGCCCGGTCCTGGGGCGAACGCCTCGAGGTGACCGGCGAGGTCGTCGATGCCGCCGAGATATTCGACAACCACCCCTTCGATGCGCAGGTCGTCACCCCACACCCGCTCCACCAACTCGGCGTCATGCCGACCCTCGACGAAGATCCGGCTGGCGCGGGCTGTCCGCGCACGCGTCCCCGGCACGGCTACCGACCCGGAAGCGGTCCGGGCGGCCGGTGCCACCGGCGTCGCGACGACGGGTGGAGTCAAGATCACCGGTTCTCCCTCGAGTAGGAAACCGGGACCGAGCGGGAACGATCGCCGTCGCTCGCGCCGGTCCGCCAGGGTGAGGGTGCCGAGATCGCGATCGACTCGAACCACCTCGCCCACGAAGTCGGTCTCGATCTCTTCCACCACCATGCCCAGCTCGACCGGCGTCTCCACGGCACGGGCTCGCCCCGCTGCGCGCCAGTCACCGGCCAGGGGGTCGTCATATCGGCCACGATCACCGTGGCTGGGCCCGCCCGAGGATGTCACGGCGATGAGGGTAGGGGGTAGCGGTGTCACTGTCGGCGAGACTCGCCGGGCGACTCGGTTACAGAAGGGGCAACTGTCGTCGGTGGCTCTGGCGCTGCTCGGCAAGCTGATCCAGCCCGCGGCGTACGCCGTCGGCGAGATGCGCCGCGTCGAACGGCCAACTCGCCTGGGCAAGCGCGGCCTCGACACCGAGTCCCCGAGCGGAGGCGTCCCGGATCGTCTCGGCGACGATGCCGATCTGGTTGCGCTGTTCTTCGACGAAGCCGCGATCCACCGCGGCGCCGTGGCCGGGCACGATCACCGTACCGGACCGGAGGGTGCCGAGGACCACGTCCAGGGTGGGGGGCCAGTCCATCGGCCAGGAGTCGACGCCGTACACCGGTGGTCCGGACTCCTCCACCAGATCGCCGGCCAGCACGACGTCCGCGTCGGCGAGATACACCACGGCATCGCCGGCACTATGGCCCCGGCCCGGGTGGATCAACTCCACCTGCCGGTCTCCGAGGTCGATGACTCGCGCCGAGACGAACGTCTGATCCGCGGGCACGATCGTGCTGGCGCGTACCTCCTCGGCATAGTCGTCGCCGGGTTCGTCGACGTAGGTGCGTTTGAAATACTCGCCGGAGTTCGTCGTGTTGGCGGCGGCCGCCTCATGGGCGACGATCGGGATGTCGCCGTAGGCAGCGCGGAACGCGCCGTTGCCGAAGGTGTGGTCGAAGTGCTCGTGAGTGTTGACGACCATCGTTATCTCGCCGATCCCGAGCCGCCTGATATCCGCGACGATTCGCTGGCCTTCGGCCTCGGAGCCGTGGGTATCGACGACCACCAGTCCCGCGTCGCCGCGGATCACCACCACATTGAGGTCGTACCAGGCCGAGGTGTGCACCCACACCCGGTCCGCGATCTCCCGAAAGGCCGGTCGAGTCATCGTGCCAGCGTAGTGCGGCCGGAGCGGGCGGTAGTTGGGAGTCCGACCCGGCAGTTGTACGTCGACACGCCGAATATTTGGCCAGATAACTGCCGGGTCGACCGTTGGGGGTTCGCGAGTAGCATTACCGCGAGCCGGAGCGGGCCTGAGGAAGAGGGGGAGACAGCGTTCATGGTCGAAGATCGCAGGCTGGCCGTCCTCCGGGCGATCGTCGAGGACTACGTCGCCACCGAGGAGCCGGTCGGTTCCAAAGCGCTGGTAGAGCGGCACGGGCTGGGGGTGTCCCCGGCAACCGTGCGCAACGACATGGCGGCCCTGGAGGAGGAGGGGTTCATCACCCAGCCCCACACCAGCGCCGGACGAGTGCCCACGGACAAGGGCTACCGGCTCTTCGTCGACCGGCTGACCGGCGTCAAGCCGCTCCGGGGAACCGAGAAGCGGGCGATCTCCACCTTCCTCGAAGGTGCGGTCGACCTGGACGACGTCGTCCAGCGCAGTGTACGCCTGCTGGCGCAGCTGACCCGTCAGGTCGCGGTGGTCCAGTACCCGACCCTGCAGCGGTCCACGGTGCGCCACATCGAGGTGGTGGCGATCGCCCAGAGCCGGCTGCTGGTCGTCCTGATCCTCTCCACCGGTCGGGTCGAGCAGAGGCTGATCGAGCTCGCCGCGGCCCTCGGCGAGGACGAGCTGGGCGGACTGCGGCAACGCGTCAACCTCTCCGCCGTGGGGGTCCGGATCAGTGAGATCGCCGGCGCACTCGACGCCTTCGTCGCCAGCACGCCGCCGGGTGACAACGGAGTGACCGACGCCGCCGTGGCCATCGCCGAGTCGTTGCGGGAGGCCATTTCCGACCATCGGTCCGACGAGCGGGTTGCCGTCGGCGGTACCGCCAATCTGGCCCGATTCGGAGATAACTTCGAGGTCGCGGTCCGCCCGCTGCTGGAAGCCCTGGAAGAGCACGTGGTGTTGTTGAAGCTGCTCGGTGAGGGCAACCCGGGCGGCACCGTCACGGTTCGGATCGGGCACGAGGGGCCCTACCAGGAACTGGCCTCGACCAGCGTGGTCGCCACCGGTTACGGTCCGCCGGACGAGGCTCTGGCAAGTCTCGGAATCGTGGGCCCGACCCGCATGGACTATCCCGGCACGATCGCCGCGGTGCGAGCGGTGGCGCGCTACGTCTCTCGTATCCTCGACGAGGCATAGCGGACCGGCGACTGGGATTCGCGGCTCGGATCGCCCCCGAGCGACAATCGAGTCAAGCAAGAAATTCGGAAAGAGAAGGACGTTTCTTTGAGCCAGGACCTCTACGAGGTGCTCGGCGTCTCGCGGGACGCGGACGCCGACGCGATCAAGAAGGCCTACCGTCGGTTGGCCCGGCAACTGCATCCCGACGTCAATCCCGATCCGGCGACTCAGGAGCGGTTCAAGGAAGTGTCGCTCGCCTACGAGGTACTGTCCGATCCGCAGAAGCGCTCGGCCTACGACCGCGGCGGCGATCCGTTCGGAGGCATGAGCGGCGGGTTCGGTCAGGGCGCCGGTTTCTCCTTCACCGACATTATGGACGCCTTCTTCGGAGGCGCCGCGGCCGGCCAGGGGCGCGGGCCGCGACCACGCGTACGCCGGGGTCAGGACGCGCTGGTCCGGCTGGAGGTGGAACTGGCCGAAGCGGCCTTCGGTCTGACCCGGGAACTCAAGGTGGACACGGCGGTGGTGTGCGGCACCTGCGAGGGGGAGGGGGCCGCGGCCGGGTCGTCGATTCAGGTCTGCGACACCTGCCGGGGCGCCGGCGAGGTCGCGCAGGTACAGCGCTCGTTCCTCGGGGAGGTGCGCACCTTGCGCCCCTGCGCGGCCTGCCGAGGATTCGGGTCGATCATCGTCGATCCGTGTCGTGAGTGTTCGGGAGAGGGACGGGTCCGAGCCCGCCGCACCCTGATGGTGAAGGTCCCCGCCGGCGTCGACACCGGAACCCGAGTGCAGCTCGCCGAGGAGGGCGAGGTGGGACCGGGCGGCGGACCGGCCGGCGACCTGTACGTGGAGATTCACGTGGCTCCGCATCCACGGTTCACCCGGCACGGGCAGGATCTGCATTGCACGGTCGCCGTTCCCATGACCGCGGCCGCACTGGGTAGCACGCTGAGCCTGCCGACCCTGGAGGCGGATCTGGTGACGAAGACGAGCAAGGCCACCTCGGAGATCGAGGAAGAGTTCGAGCTCGATGTCCCGGCCGGCACGCAGTCGGGCACCGACAAGGTCCTGCGCGGCCGGGGCGTGCCCGGCCTGCGCGGGGGAGCGCGCGGAAACCTGATCATCACCGTCACCGTCGAGACGCCGACCAGGCTGGATCCCGCGCAGACCGAACTGCTGAACGAGCTCGCCAAGCTCCGCGACGAGGAGGCGCCGTCCGGAAAGGTCCGCCCGGCGCAGCGGTCGGTGTTCGGACGGCTTCGCGACGCCTTCAATCAGTGAC